>NZ_BLJG01000089.1 GCF_009932375.1 Pseudomonas juntendi | reverse complement strand
AGGCGCTGCATATCTTGTGACAAACACCTATCAGCCCTGATGCGATCCCTGTGGGAGCTGGCGTGCCAGCGAATGGGGCGCAGAGCGCCCCCAGAGATCTCAATACCAGCGCGGCTCGCCAGCCGGGCGCTTCTTGAAGCGCTTCATGCTCCACATGTACTGGCTCGGGTACTCGCGCACATAACGCTCGACCACCTTGCTCATCGCCGCCGCCGACTCATTCACGTCGGTGCTGTACATCGCTTGCGGCGCGGCTTCGAGAAACACCTTGAAACCCGAGCCATCCGGCAGGCGCAAGGCATGCAGGAACACCCCCACTGCCTTGCCGCCCGCCAGCATGTTCGGCACGAACTTGCTGGTCAGTGCCTGGGTACCGAGAAATGGCACGAACACGCCTGCCGATTCGGCCGGCTCCGGGTCAGCGGGGATGCCCACCTGGCCGCCCCGGCGCACCTCCTTGATCACGCTGAGAATGCCTTCCTTGGTCGAAGGCGCAACGCGGTTGCCCATCTGTACGCGCTGCTCACGCAGCAGGTCATCCACAGCCTTGAGCTTGGGCGGGCGGTAGAAAATGATCGGCTTGCACTGGTTGCAATAGAAGTGGTTGAGCACCTCCCAGTTACCCAGGTGGCTGGTGATGCCCACCACGCCCTTGCCAGACGCCAGGGCTTGCTCCAGCACTTCCAGGCCGTGCACTTCCTTGACCAGTTCCAGCGAGCGCTGTGGCGGCCAGATCCAGGCACAGGCGCTTTCCACAAACGACTTGCCAATGTCCCGCAAGGCTTGGCCAACCAGTTGCTCACGGGCAACCGGGTCCATCTCGGGGAAACACTTGGCCAGGTTGATGCGCACCACGTTGCGTGAACCGTTGGGGATCTTCCACATCAGCCAGCCGATGCCGGCGCCCACGCGCTGTACAGCGCCCCAGGGCAGCTTGGCAAACAGGCGCAGCACCCCGACCATCAGGGCGCCCTTGAACTTTTCCACAGGCGAATTCCTTATTTCAGCAAGGCGCGCATTGTAACCCTTCAACGAACCAGGGCGGCGTAACGATCGCAATCGATGGTGTGGTCCATGACCATGCCGGTGGCTTGCATGAAGGCATAGCAGATGGTCGGGCCGACAAAGGTGAAGCCGGCTTTCTGCAGCGCCTTGCTCATGGCCTTGGCCTCGTCGGTGACCGCCGGCACGTCAGCGCGGCCTTGGAAGTGATTGATCTTCGGCGCACCGCCCACGAACGACCACAGCCATTCGGCGGGGTTATCCACAGCCAGCCAGGCCTGCGCATTGCGCCGGGCAGCCTTGAGTTTGAGGCGGTTGCGGATGATCCCGGGGTCCTGCATGAGCTCTTCGATGCGTTCGTCGCTGAGGGTGGCCAGTTTGACCGGGTCGAACCCGTGCATCACCTCGCGGTAACGCTCGCGTTTGCGCAAAACGGTGATCCATGAAAGCCCGGCCTGGAACCCTTCGAGCAAAAGCATCTCGAACAGCAACGCCGGATCGCGCTGCGGCGTTCCCCATTCCTGGTCATGGTAGGCCTGGTACAACGGATCGTCGGTACACCAAAAGCAGCGTGGCATAAGGCTCCAATGAGTAGAGGGCGAGGCGAATCAGGTTATACTCCCGCTCTTTACATCCGCATCCCCAGATACAGGTGAATTTCGTGAGCCAGCCTACGCCAGCCGTGCGTACCTTCCAAGACCTGATCCTCGCCCTGCAAAACTACTGGGCAGCTCAAGGTTGTGTGGTGCTTCAGCCCTACGATATGGAAGTAGGCGCCGGCACTTTCCACACCGCAACGTTCCTGCGCGCCGTGGGTCCAGAAACCTGGAACGCCGCCTACGTGCAGCCTAGCCGTCGCCCTGCCGACGGGCGGTATGGCGAAAACCCCAACCGCCTACAGCACTACTACCAGTTCCAGGTGGTGCTCAAGCCGAACCCGGCCAACTTCCAGGAGCTGTACCTGGGCTCGCTGAAAGCCATTGGCCTGGACCCGCTGGTGCACGACATTCGCTTTGTCGAAGACAACTGGGAATCGCCGACCCTCGGCGCCTGGGGCCTGGGCTGGGAAATCTGGCTGAACGGCATGGAAGTCACCCAGTTCACCTACTTCCAGCAGGTAGGTGGCATCGAGTGCTACCCGGTCACCGGTGAAATCACCTACGGCCTCGAACGCCTGGCCATGTACATCCAGGGCGTCGATTCGGTCTATGACCTGGTGTGGGCCGACGGCCCGTTCGGCAAGGTCACCTACGGTGACGTGTTCCACCAGAACGAGGTGGAGCAGTCGACCTACAACTTCGAACACGCCAACGTCGACAAGCTGTTCGAATTGTTCGACTTCTACGAAAGCGAAGCCAACCGCCTGATCAAGCTGGAGCTGCCGCTGCCGACCTATGAAATGGTGTTGAAGGCCTCGCATACCTTCAACCTGCTGGACGCCCGCCGCGCCATCTCGGTGACCGAGCGCCAGCGCTACATCCTGCGTGTGCGTACCCTGGCCCGGGACGTGGCGCAAAGCTATCTGCAAGCCCGCGCACGCCTGGGCTTCCCGATGGCCACCCCCGAACTGCGTGACGAAGTGTTGGCTAAGCTGGAGGCTGCACAATGAGTGCTCAAGATTTCCTGGTAGAACTGGGCACCGAAGAGCTGCCTCCCAAGGCCCTCGCCAGCCTCGGCGACGCCTTCCTGGCCGGCATCGAAAAGGGCCTGCAGGCCGCTGGCCTGAACTATACCGGCAAGCAGGTCTATGCTGCGCCGCGTCGCCTGGCCGTGCTGATTCGCCAGCTGGACGTGCAGCAGCCTGACCGCAGCATCAACATCGACGGCCCCCCCCTGCAGGCTGCTTTCAAAGACGGCGAGCCGACCCAGGCTGCCCTGGGCTTTGCCAAGAAGTGCGGTGTAGAGCTGGCCGAAATCGACCAGAGCGGCCCAAAGCTGCGTTTCTCCCAGCACATCCCAGGCAAAGCGACCGTCGGCTTGCTGCCGACCATCGTCGAGGACTCGCTGAACGATCTGCCCATTCCCAAGCGCATGCGCTGGGCCGCCAGCCGTGAAGAGTTCGTGCGCCCGACCCAATGGCTGGTCATGCTGCTGGGCGACCAGGTGGTCGATTGCACCATCCTGTCGCAGAAGGCTGGCCGTGAATCCCGTGGCCACCGCTTCCACCACCCGGAAAACGTGCTCATCACTGCCCCCGCCAACTACGTCGAAGACCTGCGCAAAGCCTACGTGCTGGCCGACTTCGCCGAGCGCCGCGAGCTGATCAGCAAGCGTACCGCAGAGCTGGCCATGCAGCAGGAAGGTACGGCCATCGTGCCACCGGCGCTGCTGGACGAAGTGACCGCGCTGGTCGAGTGGCCGGTGCCGCTGGTGTGCTCGTTCGAGGAGCGTTTCCTCGAAGTGCCGCAGGAAGCCCTGATCACCACCATGCAGGACAACCAGAAGTACTTCTGCCTGCTGGACAGCGAAGGCAAGCTGCTGCCGCGCTTCATCACCGTGGCCAACGTTGAAAGCCGCGACCCGAAGCAGATCGTGCAAGGCAACGAGAAAGTCGTGCGCCCACGCCTGACCGACGCCGAATTCTTCTTCAAGCAGGACAAGAAGCAGCCGCTGGAAACCTTCAACGAGCGCCTCAAGAACGTGGTCTTCCAGGCTCAGCTGGGCACTGTGTACGACAAGGCCGAGCGCGTTTCCAAACTGGCTGCCTTCATCGCCCCGCTGATCGGCGGCGACGCCCAGCGCGCCGGCCGGGCCGGCCTGCTGTCGAAATGCGACCTGGCCACTGAAATGGTCGGCGAATTCCCCGAGATGCAGGGTGTTGCCGGTTACTACTACGCGCTCAACGACGGTGAGCCGCAAGACGTTGCCCTGGCGCTGAACGAGCAGTACATGCCACGCGGGGCTGGTGCCGAGCTGCCGCAAACCCTCACCGGTGCCGCCGTGGCCATCGCCGACAAGCTCGACACCCTGGTGGGCATCTTCGGCATCGGCATGCTGCCAACCGGCAGCAAAGACCCTTACGCCCTGCGCCGTGCAGCGCTGGGTGTGCTGCGTATCCTGATCGAGAAGCAGCTGGACCTGAACCTGACCGGTGCGGTGGAATTCGCGGTCAAGCAGTTCGGTGCCAAGGTCAAGGCTGCCGGCCTGGCCGAGCAGGTGCTGGAGTTCATCTTCGACCGCCTGCGTGCGCGCTACGAAGACGAAGGCATCGACGTGGCCACCTACCTGTCGGTACGTGCCCTGCAGCCAGGCTCGGCGCTGGACTTCGACCAGCGTGTTCAGGCGGTGCAAGCGTTCCGCAAGCTGCCCGAAGCCGAGGCCCTGGCCGCGGTCAACAAACGTGTGTCGAACCTGCTGAGCAAGGCCGAAGGCGCCATCGCCGAGCAGGTCGAGCCGAAGTACTTCGACAATGCCAACGAGTTCTCGCTGTACTCGGCCATCCAGCAGGCCGACCAGGCCGTGCAACCGATGGCTGCTGCACGGCAGTACAGCGAATCGCTGGCCCGCCTGGCAGCCCTGCGCGACCCGGTTGATGCCTTCTTCGAGGCGGTCATGGTCAACGCCGAAGACGCCAAGGTACGTGCCAACCGCTACGCCCTGCTCAGCCGCCTGCGCGGCCTGTTCCTGGGTGTGGCCGACATCTCGTTGCTGGGGTAAGCCTTGAAACTGCTGATTCTCGACCGTGACGGGGTGATCAACTACGACTCCGACGCCTACATCAAGACGCTGGAAGAGTGGGTCCCGATCCCTGGCTCGGTCGCAGCGATCGCGCAGTTGAGCAAGGCGGGCTGGACGGTGGCCGTTGCCACCAACCAGTCCGGTATCGCCCGTGGCTATTACCCGCTGGCAACCCTCGAGGCCATGCACGCGCGCCTGCGCGCGCTGGTGGCCGAGCAGGGCGGCGAGGTTGGCCACATCGTGTATTGCCCGCACGGCCCGGATGAAGGCTGCGATTGCCGCAAGCCCAAGCCAGGCATGCTGCGGGCGATCGCCGAGCATTACCAGGTCGGCCTTGAAGGCGTCTGGTTCGTTGGCGACAGCAAAGGTGACCTGGAGGCCGCCCTGGCCGTCGGTGCACAACCCGTGTTGGTGAAAACCGGCAAAGGTGAGCGGACCCTGGCAAAAGGTGTTCCGGAAACTACACTGATTTTCGACGATCTGGCAGCTATCGCCAGAGAACTAATTTAAACAGTGCGCCTGCGGGCGCATTTTTCTCAGGCGGGCATGCCCCGCAATGGTACAAGCCACTATGTCGATCCTGCAGGCGATCAGAATCTTTCTTTTTTACCTGCTGCTGGGCACCAGTTCGTTGCTGTGGTGCTCGCTGAGCTTTTTCGTCGCGCCGTTTCTGTCGTTCCCCAAGCGCTACAAGTTCATCAATGTGTACTGGTGCCGCTGTGCCTTGTTCCTCGTGCGGACGATTCTGGGCATCGACTACAAGATCACCGGTGCCGAGAACGTGCCGGCCGAGCCTTGCGTGATCCTGTCGAACCACCAAAGCACCTGGGAAACATTCTTCCTGTCGCAGTACTTCTCGCCGCTTAGCCAGGTGCTCAAGCGCGAACTGCTGTACGTGCCGTTCTTCGGCTGGGCCATGGCCATGCTGCGGCCGATCGCGATCAACCGCGACAACCCGAAGGAGGCACTGCGCCAGGTCGCGAGCAAGGGCGATGAGCTGCTCAAGCAGAAGACCTGGGTGCTGATCTTCCCGGAGGGCACCCGCGTGCCGTTCGGCACGGTCGGCAAGTTCTCGCGCGGGGGCACCGCGCTGGCAGTCAATGCCGGGCTGCCGGTACTGCCGATTGCCCACAACGCCGGCAAGTTCTGGCCGAAAACCGGTTGGGGCAAGCGCTCGGGCACCATCGAGGTGGTGATTGGCGAGCCGATGTACGCCAACGGCACCGGGCCACGGGCCATTGCCGAGCTCAACGACCGCGCTCAGGCGTGGAATGAAGCGACCCAGCGGGCCATGGGCTCGCTGCCGCCAGCAGCAGAAAAACCGCAGGAGCAGATGGCGTGATATCTGTGGATAACTTGTGAGCACTTTTTCGTTGAAATGCTTGAAGTAATCGCTAAGTTATTGAATTGGCTGTTTATTTTTGCGTATGACATTTTTCTGAAAAGCGTGCATAAGTTTTTTCGGGGCATAAGAAAACCGGCTTTTACAGCCGGTTTTTTTATGGGCTCCATTTCCAGTACGCATCGCTTTGTGTAGGAGCGGCCTTGTGTCGCGATGGGCCGCAAAGCGGCCCCGGCAATGTGTACATCAAGGCGGAATCTTGGGGCCGCTGCGCGACCCATCGCGACACAAGGCCGCTCCTACCAGGATCCGCGCCAGCTTTCAGATCTTGTCGATATCCACATCCTTGGTTTCTTTCAGGCAGAAAATCCCCACCACAAGGCTGATGCCGGTCACCAGGATCGGGTACCAAAGCCCGTAGAAAATGTCCCCGGTGTACACCACCAGTGCAAACGACACGGTGGGCAGGAAGCCGCCGAACCAGCCGTTGCCAATGTGGTAGGGCAGCGACATCGAGGTGTAGCGAATGCGGGTCGGGAACAGCTCGACCATCACTGCGGCCAACGGGCCGTAGGTCATGGTCGCGATCAGGATCATCGCCACGATCAGCACCACGACCATCACCTGGTTGACCTGCGCGGGGTCAGCCTTGGCCGGGTAGCCTGCCTGCTCCACTGCCGCACGCATCGCGGCTTCGTCAAAGCCGTTGATGGTCTTGTCGCCCACATTCACCACTACCTCGCTGCCGGCTACGCTGACCGAGCTGTAAGGCAGGCCCTGTTTGACCAGGAAGGTCTTGACCTTGTCGCACGGGCTGTCGAAACGGGCCTTGCCGACCGGATCGAACTGGAACGTGCAGCCTTGCGGATCAGCAGTGACCACGATCGGCGCCTGGCGGCTGGCGGCGTCAATTTGTGGGTTGGCATAGTGGCTCAAGGCCTTGAACAGCGGGAAGTACAGCACCGTGGCCAGCAGCAAGCCCAGCATCAGGATCGGTTTGCGCCCGATACGGTCCGACAGCCAGCCAAAAAACACGAAGAACGGCGCACCGATCACCACGCTGATGATCAGCAGGGTATTGGCCTGGGCCGGGTCTA
This sequence comes from Pseudomonas juntendi, assembly GCF_009932375.1. GTDB lineage: Bacteria > Pseudomonadota > Gammaproteobacteria > Pseudomonadales > Pseudomonadaceae > Aquipseudomonas > Aquipseudomonas juntendi. The sequence goes on along the minus strand of NZ_BLJG01000089.1, from coordinate 44,553 downwards.
CCTTCAGCATCTGGGTCATGAAGAACAGCACGTAGAACTGCGCGGTGTAGAAGGTCACCGCTTGCCCGGCATTGATACTGAACAGTGCGGTCAGTACGACTTTGAGGTTCGGCCACGAGGTGAACGACTCCCGGATCGGCGACTTGCTGACCTTGCCCTGGGCCTTCATTTTCACGAAGGCTGGCGACTCATGCATGCTCATGCGGATCCAGGTGGAAATGCCCAGCAGCACGATCGACAGCAGGAACGGCAGGCGCCAGCCCCAGGTTTCGAACTGATCGCCACTGACATAGCGGCTGCCCAGTACCACCAGCAACGACAATAACAGGCCTAGGGTGGCGGTGGACTGAATGAAGCCGGTGTGGAAACCGCGCTTGCCCGGGGGGGCATGTTCGGCCACATAAGTGGCTGCACCACCGTACTCCCCGCCCAGCGCCAGGCCCTGCAGCATGCGCAGTATCACCAGAATGATCGGTGCGGCGATGCCGATACTGGCATACGTAGGCAGCAAGCCCACGGCAAAAGTGGACAGCCCCATCAATACGATGGTGACCAGGAAGGTGTATTTGCGCCCGATCATGTCCCCCAGGCGGCCGAACACCAATGCACCGAACGGCCGCACAAGGAAGCCGGCAGCGAAGGCCATGAGGGCGAAGATGAAAGCGGTGGTGTCGTTCACACCCGCAAAGAACTGCTTGCTGATGACCGCTGCCAACGCGCCATAGAGGAAAAAGTCATACCACTCGAACACCGTCCCGAGGGATGACGCGAAAATGATCTTGCGTTCTTCACGACGGTTGGAACTGCCGGCCGCCGCAGCCTGCTCTTGAATGTAATCCGACATCGTTGCTGTCCTCGGCCCGCAGGCCACAGTGATTATTCTTGTTGTTCCACTGTCGGCAGCCTTCGACCGCAAGCTGCCGCTACTGCACGCACCCGGGTCAGGGCGTCGGTAACGCGTCTTCGTTCAGGAAGGTCTGGGTAGCAGCTCCTTTGAGAATCAGTTGTGCCGCCTTTTCGGCGATCATCAGGGTGGGGGAACAGGTATTGCCTGAGGTGATCTGCGGCATGATCGAGGCATCGGCCACGCGCAGGCCGGGGATGCCATGCACGCGCAGCTGGTTATCCACAACGTCCATCGCACCATTGCCCATACGGCAGGTACCCACCGGGTGGAAAATGGTAGTGCCGATCTTGCCGGCAGCCTCGATCAGGTCCTGTTCGCTTTGCAGGGCCGCGCCAGGCAGATATTCCTCGGGCTCGAATACGGCCAGGGCAGGGGCCTGAACGATGCGCCGGGTAAGGCGGATGGCATCGGCGGCCACCTGCAGGTCCTGGGGGTCGCTCAGGTAGTTGGGGTCGATCAGCGGCGTGCTGTGCATGTTGGTGCTGCGGATATCGATACGCCCACGGCTGGCCGGGCGCAGGTTGCAGACCGAGGCGGTAAAGGCCGGGAAGCGGTGCAACGGCTCGCCGAAGCGCTCCAGCGACAGCGGCTGCACGTGGTACTGCAGGTTGGCGGTGGCCTGGTCGGGGCTGGACCGCACGAACGCGCCCAACTGGCTCGGGGCCATGGCCAGCGGGCCGCTGCGGTCGTAGAGGTAGCGCAGGCCCATGCCCATCTTGCCCCACAGGCTGTTGGCCATCTGGTTCAAGGTGCGGGTATTGCGGATCTGGTAGATCAGCCGCAGTTGCAGGTGGTCTTGCAGGTTGCCACCCACCCCTGGCATGTCGTGGCGAACGCCAATACCCAGGCTTTCCAGTAATTGCCGTGGACCAATGCCGGAGCGTTGCAGGATGCCCGGGGAACCGACCGCCCCAGCACACAGCACGATCTCGCGGCGAGCCGCAAACTCGTGCCAGGCGCCTTGCCAGAATGCTTTCACCGCACGTGCGCGGGTATTGTTGAGCAGCACCTGGTCAACCTGCACACCCGTAAGCACGGTGAGGTTGGCGCGGTGCTGAACCGGCCGCAGAAACGCCTTGGAGGCATTCCAGCGCACGCCACTGCGTTGGTTGACCTGGAAATAACCACACCCCTGGTTATCGCCCGTGTTGAAGTCATCCACCTTGGCGATGCCGCTTTGCTCGGCGGCGTCGCGGAAGGCATCCAGTATCGGCCAGCTGTAGCGCTGGCGTTCGACCCGCCACTCGCCACCGCCGCCATGGTGTTCGCTGGCGCCAGCAAAGTGGTTTTCACTGGCCTTGAACAGCGGTAGCACGTCCTTCCAGGCCCAGCCGGGGTTGCCCTGTTCGGCCCAGTGGTCGTAGTCGGCAGCCTGGCCACGCATATAGATCATGCCATTGATGGAAGAGCAGCCGCCCAGCACCTTGCCGCGCGGGTAGCCCAATGCGCGCCCACCCAGGCCGGGCTGGGCTTGGGTCTTGAAGCACCAATCGGTGCGTGGGTTGCCAATGCAGTAGAGGTAACCGACGGGAATGTGAATCCAGGGATAGTTGTCCCGTCCACCCGCTTCCAGCAGCAGCACGCGGCAAGCAGGGTCGGCGGACAAGCGGTTGGCCAGCAGGCACCCGGCGGGGCCGGCGCCTACCACCACGTAATCGAAGACAGGATCGGCTGATGGCATGTGCAACCTCGGGCCTGATAATTATTCTTGTCCCGATCCATCTTAGTGCGTAATTTCGTGGGTGAAACACGCGATTTCGCGCAGCGGTTGTGCGTTTTAGCACAGCGGCACGTCTGTACTGGCCCTCTCGCGGGTTCATCCGGAAAAGGGCTAGACGAACAGCCACAAGGATCAGCATGTTCGACTGGAACGATCTGCGGTTTTTCCTCGAATTGCAGCGCAGCGGCCGCCTGCTTACCGCCGCCAAGCGCCTCAATACCACCCACAGCACCGTGGCCCGGCACATCGAGCGCATCGAAGAAAGCCTGGGCACGGCCTTGTTCGTGCAACACGCCCAAGGCTATGAGCTGACCCCTTCGGGCCAGGCCCTGCTCAAGCACGCCGAAGCCATGGAGAACGTCGCCCTGCTGGCCCAGGAAGAAATCACCCAGGCCATCACCCCGCTGGGCAAGATCCGCCTGGGGGTCACCGAAGGCATTGGCATCATGTTCTTCACCCCGCGTATGAGCGCGCTGTTCGAGCGCTACCCCGGGCTGGAAGTGGAGCTGGTGGCAGTGCCGAGGTTCGTCAGCATCCTCAACCGCGAAGCCGAGATCAGTATTCACCTGGAGCGGCCCAACGCCGACCTGCTGATCACCCGCAAACTCACCGACTACCGCCTGGCCCTGTATGCCAGCCAGGGCTACCTCGACCGCGCACCACCCCTGCGCAACCGTGAGGATCTGGCCCGCCACAGCTGGATCGGCTACGTCGACGACCTGCTGTTCAGCCAGGAGCTGCTGTTTCTCAACAGCTTCTGCCGGGCGCCCAACGTGGTCTTCCGCAGCACCAGCGTGATTGCCCAGCAGGTGGCCGCACGTGCTGGGCTGGGCATTGCAGTGCTGCCCAACTACATGGCCCGGCACGACCCGACCCTGGTCCGCGTACTGCCTGGCGAAACCATCCAGCGCAGTTACTGGATCTGTACCCGCCGCGAGCTGCACAAGTCGGTGCGCCTGCGGGTCGTATGGGATTACCTGCTGGCGTTGTGCGCAGAGCAACAGGGCGAGCTGTTAGCTCAGTAATGCCTTGCTGGCCAGCAGCAGGGCAGCGGCGCAACCTGCCACGGCAAACATCTGCTGCAGCCGTGGCCCGGCCAACCTGGCCGCTAGGGGGCGCGCCAGCAGCAAGCCAAGCACGGCGCCGACAGCGAACGGGCCACCCACTTGCCAATGCAGAACACCTGCAAGGCTGGCACTGATCACACTGCCGGCAGACACCAAGGCAATCACCGCCAGCGACGTGGAGACGATCGTGGCCATGCGCAGGTTGGTATAGCGGTTGAGCGCCGGAATGATCACGAACCCGCCCCCCACACCGAGCAGGCCAGACAGCAAGCCGGACAGCGCACCGGTGAATGCCAGGGCGCGAGCGCAGGGCAGGGTCCAGCGCAAGCGACCCTGCAGCGGGTTCAGCACACAAGGCTCGATAAAGCGATGCGCATCGTTGGCTTCGCCACGCAGCTCCCTGGCCGCCTTGCGCCAGATACGCAGGCAGGCGTAGGTGAGCACACCGGCGAACACCAGTTGCAACGGCGTATTGGGCAAACGGTGCGCCAGCATCAACCCCAGTGGCGCTGCCGCCACCCCGATCAAGGCGATGAACAGTGCCGCCCGATAGCGCACCAGGCCGCGACGCAAACCCAGTACCGCGCCCACGGCTGCCGCCAGGCCAACCGCCAACAAGCCGACCGGTGCCGCCTCGACCATCGACAGGCCAAGGCCGAACACCAACAGGGGCACGGCAAGAATGCCTCCGCCGGCGCCCGTCAACGCCAGCACGGCGCCGATGATGGCCCCCAGGGCTGCGCCAAGCAGTTGAGTTTCGATCACTGCCCGCCCTCTGCTACCAACGGTTGTGGCCGTGCCAGCCACTCCCGCCCCTTGAGCATGCCTTGCCAGTACAGCGGCGGCAGGGCCTGGGCCTTGAGCAGCCAAGCCAGGCGGGTCGGCTTGCGACCGTCCAGCAACCAGTTGGGGAAGCTGGGCGCCAGCTTGCCACCATAGGTGAACTCGGCCAGCACGATCTTGCCGCGCTCGACCGTGAGCGGGCATGAGCCGTAACCGTCGTATTGGGCCAGTGTCTGCAACCGCCCCAGCGCTACCAGCACATTATTGGCCACTACCGGAGCCTGCTTGCGGGCCGCTGCAGCGGTCTTGGCGTTGCTGGTGTTGGCCACATCGCCCAAGGCGTGAACAGTGCTGTACTGGCGATGGCGCAGGGTGTGCGGGTCTACATCGACCCAGCCGGCACTGTCGGCCAATGGGCTTTCACGGATGAAGTCGGGCGCGACTTGCGGCGGAACCACATGCAGCAGGTCGAAGGCCTCGACGCGGGTTTCGCTGCTGCCATCGGGCAGGCTACGCACGAAGGTGGCGCGTTGGTTGGGGCCGTCCACGGCGACCAGCCGATGGCTGAAATTGAGGTCCACGGCATATTTTTCGATGTACTGCATCAAGGCAGGCACGTAGTCGGCCACACCGAACAAGACTGCGCCGGCATTGAAGAAGCTGGCTTTGATCGCGCCGAGGTGACCGTGGCGTAGCCAATGGTCGCACGACAGGTACAGCGCCTTCTGTGGCGCGCCGGCGCACTTGATCGGCATGGGCGGCTGGCTGAACAGGGCACGGCCGTGCTTGAGCTTTTGCACCAGCTCCCAGGTATAGGGCGCCAGGTCGTAGCGGTAATTGGAGGTGACCCCGTTACGGCCCAAGGTCTCGCTGAGCCCATCAATGGCCGCCCAATCGAGCTTCAGGCCAGGGCAAACCACCAGTTGTTCATAGCCGATGGCCCGGCCATCTTCGAGCATGACCAACTGGCGCACCGGGTCGAAACCCTGGACGCGCGCCTTTACCCAGCGCACCCCGCGCGGAATCGTCGAAGCCATGGTGCGGGCAGTGCTCGCCGCGTTGAAAACACCAGCGCCGACCATGGTCCAGCCAGGTTGGTAGTAGTGCACCTCGGCTGGGTCGATCAAGGCCACATCCAGGGACGCGTCGCGGCTGATCAGGCTGGATGCAGTGGCGATCCCGGCGGCACCGGCACCGACGATGACCACTGTGTGGTGGTCGGGATAGGTAGTGGACGACAAGGCAGGCATGGCAATAAATCCTGGAAATCTGGTTATAGGGCAGGGCGCTTACAGCGTGTTCAGCGGGATCTTCAAATAACTGACGCCGTTGGCTTCCGGCTCCGGGAAGTGGCCACTGCGCATGTTCACCTGCACCGACGGCAGGATCAGCACGGGCATGTCGAGGGTTTTGTCGCGGGCCTCACGCATGGCGACGAAGCTGTCCTCGTCGATACCCTGGTGGATGTGGATATTGCTGGCGCGCTGCTCGGCAACGGTGGTGACGTACTGCATTTCGCGACCACCTGGCAGGTAGTCGTGGCACATGAACAGGCGGGTCTGGTCAGGGAACGCCAGCAAGCGCCGGATCGAGCGGTACAGCGTACGGGCGTCGGCGCCGGGGAAATCGCAACGGGCAGTACCGTAGTCAGGCATGAACAAGGTGTCGCCGACGAACACCGCGGTCTCACCCGCATCCTCGATCATGAAGCTCATGCATGCAGGCGTGTGCCCAGGGGTGTGCAATGCACGCGCATGCAGGTTGCCGATGCGGAAACCTTCTTCGTCTTCGAACAGCACATCGAACTGGCTGCCATCACGGGCAAAGCCAGGCTCGGCGTTGAACAGGCTGCCAAAAACCTTCTGCACCTGGGTGATGTGCGCACCAATGGCGGTATGGCCGCCAAGCTTCTCCTTCAGGTAGGCCGCTGCCGATAGGTGGTCGGCATGCACATGTGTTTCAAGTATCCAGCGCACGCTGGCGTGCAATTCAGCCACGCGCTCGACCAGCCGATCTGCTGAGGCAGTACGGGTGCGCCCGGCCTTGGGGTCGTAATCCAGCACGCTGTCGATCAACGCGCACTGCCGGGTTTCACAGTCCATGACCAGGTAGCTGATGGTCGAGGTCGCCTCATCGTAAAAGGCGTCCACGTGAAGGTTGTTGCCGATGATCATCACGTTCTCCAGTTATCCGCCGCGTCTATTCAAGGCGTAGGCAGTGACAGGAGGTTTATCAAGATGCATGCCAGGCTCCTTATCGTGCCGGGCCCAACGAAACCGGAGCAGTGCTGACAGCACCTGGCTGAATTGGCAGCACGATTGGCAGTCGACTGTCAGCCAATGGCAGTGTTTGGCAGTCCTTGTTACCCTGCATCCATCATCCGAACGGTGCTGTCATGCCTGAAACCCATCCGTTTATCCTGGCGCTGGTTTCCTACCTCGAGCACGATGCCCTGCCGACCATCGTGCTGGACACCGACTACAACATCCTGGCGGCCAATGCTGCGTATCGCCGCCAGTTCGGCCAGCACGAACAAGCACCCCTAGGGGAAAAGTGCCACAGGGTTTCGCACCACTATGCCGTGCCATGCGACCAGGCTGGCGAACATTGCCCGATGCGCAAAGCCTGGGACAGCAAGGTCGCGGAGCGCGTGTTGCACATTCACCACACGCCACGCGGGCCCGAGCACGTGGATGTAGAGCTGCGGCCGATCCTGGACGAACAGGGTACGGTCGTAGCCTTTGTCGAACGTTTGACCACCATCACGCTGGCCTCGGCCCAGCCGCAAGAGCAAGGGCTGGTCGGCCGTGCTCCGGCCTTCAAGGCAGCCCTGGCCAGCCTGCAACGCGCGGCGCCAGCGCAGATCCCTGTCTTGCTGCAAGGTGAGTCAGGCACCGGCAAGGAGCTGTTCGCCCGTGCGCTGCACATGGGTAGCGCCAGGGCAAACGGCCCACTGGTGGTGGTGGACTGCACCGGCTTGACCGAGTCATTGTTCGAGAGCGAACTGTTCGGGTACGAAAAAGGCGCGTTCACCGGTGCCAACCAGCGCAAGATCGGCCTGGCCGAAGCCGCCCATGGCGGCACGCTGTTCCTTGATGAAATTGGTGAAGTGCCGCTGGCGATGCAGGTGAAGCTGTTGCGCCTGATCGAGTCTGGCAGCTTCCGCCCGGTAGGCAGCCTGCGCACAGTGCATTCGGATTTCCGCCTAGTATCGGCCACGCACAAACCCCTCAGGCAAATGGTTGCCGATGGCAGCTTCCGTGAAGACCTGTACTACCGCATCAGCGGCTTCCCGATTCGCCTGCCGGCACTGCGTGAGCGGGTAGAGGACCTTCCCTTGCTGGCGCAGAGCCTGCTGCAACGCATGGCGGGCACATCGGTCCCCAGCTTGAGTGACGATGCCTTGCAGCGCCTTGCCTTGCATCCGTTCCCGGGCAACATCCGCGAGCTGCGCAATGTTCTGGAACGGGCGCGGTTGTTCGCTGATGATGGGGTGATCAGGCCGGAGCACCTGCCTGAGGACATCGGCGCGCAAACGCCGGTGAGCCGTGGCGCAAAGCGCCGTGACCTCGGTGAACTGGCCCAGGCTCTGGAACAGTTCAAAGGTTCGCGCAGTGAGCTGGCGCTTCATTTGGGCATGAGCGAACGCACGCTGTACCGCCGCTTGAAAGCGCTTGGGCTACCCTAGCTTCGTGGTGTTGCCAGGCCACCTTTACCGGACCTTTACCTCTGTCCTGACATTAAACGACCTGGTTCATGGTCTGATTGGTTAACCGTACCCGGTAACTGAAAGATTCAGCCGGGCGTTAATACACAGAGGACCGCAACGATGAAAAAGACCCTGACCATGATTTGCGCGGCGCTGATGCTCAGCGCACCTCTGGCAAGCTTCGCGCAGCCTGGCCCACCTGACCGTCATGATGGCGGCCCAGGGCACCCAGGCAACCCGCCCCACGCTCAGCCGCAGGGCCGCCACGACAATGGCCGCGGGCCTGCTTATCGCGACCCGAACTTCCACCCGCAAAAAGGCATGCCGGTGCCCCACCAGCAGTGGCGCCGCGGCCATGTGGTCGACCCGCATTACCGTGGTGACCGTTACTGGGTAACCGACTGGAAGGCGCGGCACCTGTATGCACCTCCGCGCGATCACCGCTGGTTGTACGTGAACGGTGACTACGTACTGGTCGCCATCGCCAGCGGAGTGATCGTCAACATTCTCAGCGGCTACTGATGTGTGGGAACACGCTGTTCAGTTAGCAGTCGGGGCTGCCCTGCGGCCCATCGCAGACAAGCCAATTCTCACAAAACCGCGCATTATTTGATGTGTGCGCTGTGCCTGCGGGAGATGGCTTGCTTGCGATGGGCTTAACTAGGCGCCCGCATACGCTCAGGCGTGTTCGATCACCATGACCGCGGTGGTGTCCGCCTCGAACGCTTCGAACACATGAGGAAGGTTGGCGGAGTAGCTGACGTAGTCACCTGCATGCAGCAGTACGGGCTCGTTGGCAGGCCCGACATTGGCGCTGCCGCTGCACAGGACCACATGTTCGACGGTGCCTGGCAGGTGCGGTTGGGACAGGCGGGCCTCACCCGGCTGGACCTTCAAGCGATAGATATCACGCTGCACCCCAGCAGGGCAGTCGGCAAGCAGCGTCGCCGCGTAGTTCGAGGCTTCGGCATAAGCGGTCATTCCCTCGTTGGCGCGAATTACCCGCAGGTGCTGCTGTGGCTGCTCGAAGAAGCGCGTCACTTGCAGGCCCATGGCCATGGCCAGCGACCAAAGGGTCTCGATGCTGGGGTTACCAATTCCAGACTCCAGCTGCGACAGCGTTGATTTCGCCACCCCGGCCCGTTTGGCCAGCTCTGTCACCGAGAGGCCCGCCAACTGACGCTCACGCTTGATTGCCAATGCTAGAAGGTCGATGCGGCTGAGCGGATTAGCAGGTCTTTCGTTCGTTATGTCATTCATATGTTCTTTAAATCATCCATAAATGGGTTGACGACCTCACACGCCTTGTTCAGTATGTTGATCGTTAGTTCATTATAGTGTTCGTCTTGTGAGTCGCTGGGCCAGCATGAATATGTCTTAGGTTACGTCATCACCCGTCGCAAGGAAGCTGTACATATGAAGCCTGAAGCCCGTGGCGTTGTAGAAATGACCCTGGCCATGATGATTTCCGGCACCGTAGGCTGGTTTGTAATCATGTCCGGTCAATCGCCGCAAGCCGTCGTATTCTGGCGCTGCCTGTTCGGTGCCCTGGCAATGCTGATGACTTGTCTGGCGCTGGGTGTTTTTCGCCGCTCGCAGATGGGCCTGCAGCAATTCCTCCTGGTCTGTCTAGGAGGTGTGGCATTGATGCTCAACTGGGTGCTGCTGTTCAGTGCCTACAGCCGCTCCTCGATTGCCATCGCGACAGTGGTCTACCACATCCAACCCTTCATGCTGGTTGGCTTAGGTGTGGCGTTCTTCGCTGAGCGCCTGAGCGCGGCGAAAGTGGCTTGGTTGTCACTTGCCTTTGGCGGCCTTGTGCTGATCGTAGTGGCTAAGAACAGTGGCCAAGCCATGGGCCCCGATTACCTTGTGGGTATATGCCTGGCGCTGGCCTCAGCGTTTTTCTATGCCGTGGCGGCGGCTATCACCAAACGCCTGAAAGCATTACCCGCGCACCTGATCGTGCTGATCCAGATGATGGTCGGTGTGGTCTTGCTTGCCCCTTTCGTGGACATAACCGTCGATATGTCCACTGAAGCGTGGAGCTACTTGGTGATTATCGGGGTGGTACATACCGGCATCATGTCGACGCTGCTCTACAGCGCTATTCAAAAGACTCCCACGGCGCTAGTGGGGGCGCTTTCCTACATCTATCCGATCGTTGCGATCCTGGTCGACTGGATAGCCTTCGGCCACCCATTGGGGGTTCTGCAGATCATTGGTGCCGCCGCCATCCTGCTGGCCGCCGCTGGCATGAATTTCGGCTGGAAACTGGCGCGCCCTGGCCAGTATACGAATACCTCGCCCAGACCTTGCGCAAGCGACAGGCAGCCCGGAGGCTTGCACCCGATGCCACCAAGGCAAGATGGCTGAGTGGGCAGCTCAAGCGGGCGAGGGTCGGTTGGGCCACCCGCAGCGTCCACCTCCCTACGATGAGACCTTTCAGGCGGTGCGTACTCGCAGCGCAGACTCCATGGCCCTGCTTGCCGAAGCGATCGATGACATGGGTAAACCTGCAATCGTGAGGGTAACGGCAGCCGATCGGCTCGCAGACTTCGGCGAGGCTGCGCTACCCAGCCTGAGCCAGGCGTTGAATGACGACAGCGTCTTAGTGCGTGCTCACCCGGCAAGTGGTTTTACGGTGCTTCCACCAGCCGAAGGCTGTCGTGATCGCCCCCTCGCAGTGGGTTGCAAACGACCAAGATTTCATCCTTAGTTAATGGGCCTGCAACAACATTGCCAGTCGTAAAAGAACCTGGGCTGCACGCCTACGCTTGGTAGCGACGCTCTACCAGAGGCAGCTCCAGGTCGAGAGCCCGTGTGATTAGAGAGGAGGTCGCTCCAACTGCAACCACTCCTGCACGGTTGGGCGCTGCCATTGCCGCTGAGCATAATCCTCCAGTCGAGCGGGAAGGCGGTCGCCATTGAGTATCAATCGATTCAACATCAAAGCGAGATCGACATCGGCGGTAGACCACTGGCCAAAAAGATAGTCCGGGCTATCGCGTAGCAGCAGTTGCGCAGCCTCCACCAACTTTCGCGTCGAGGCCACAGCTGAGGCAGACAAAGCCCCGTATTTAACGCCATAGAACACGACAAGTGTGGAGCGTTCCTTTCGGATAGGGAGCAAATCACTGCGCAGCCAGGCTTGAACTTGCCGCGCCTTGGCACGTTGCTGCGGGCTGGTCGGGTAAATCGGCGTCTGAGGGAAAAGGTCTTCCAGGTACTCAGTGATTGCGGATGATTCAGCCAAAGAAAATTCGCCATGCACCAGAGTGGGCACTCTCTGAGTTACAGAAATACGGGAATAATCCTGTGTCTGATGCTCTAGCGTGTCGAGGTCAAGGGTCTTCATTTGAAATTCGATGCCCTTCTCACGAAGCGCCACAAAACATGACATGGCGTAAGGGCTGGTGAATTGAGCGTCTACATACAAGCACAGCTTTGAAGCGTTCATACCGTCATCTCCATACGCAAGAGAAACTACGGTAGGGATTCAGGACCTATAAATAAAATTCATGTTTTTCATAGGGGGATTCCACTCAGGAATGCACTTATCCTGAACCCTTCGCCCCACCGTTCGGCGTGACCTTGCTTTCCCATCCAAGCGTACGAGGCAAAAGCTACGAGCCGTTGGGAGGAGGGTAGGAATTTGAGACAAGAAAAAAAGCCCGCTAGTGCGGGCTTGATGGTGGCCGGCGCAGACCAGGCTTTTGGCCGGGCCGGGCATCTTTTGGAAAACGTGCAGCGTTACTTTGAACCTACACCTGCTCAGAAGTCCAGGTTAGAAACCGACAGGGCATTGCTCTCGATGAAGTCACGGCGTGGTTCGACCGCATCACCCATCAGGGTGTTGAAGATCTGATCGGCAGCGATTGCATCTTCGATGGTGACCTTGAGCATCCGGCGCACGGTTGGGTCCATGGTGGTTTCCCACAGCTGCTCAGGGTTCATCTCACCCAGCCCTTTGTATCGCTGGATAGTATGCCGCTTGGTGCTTTCGTTCATCAGCCAGTCCAGCGCTTCCTTGAACTCGCTGACCGCCTTGCGGCGCTCGCCGCGCTGCACATAAGCACCTTCGCCCAGCAGGGTAGAAAGATTGGCCCCCAGCTTCACTACCGTACGGTAGTCGTTGCTGCCAAAGAAGTCGCGGTTGAACGTGACGTAGCTGGCCAGGCCGTGGGAGGTCACTTCCACTTCCGGCAGCCACACGTTGCGCTCTTTGTCTTCGCGCAGGCTGGCCTGATAAGCAAGGCCGGACTTCTGGCTGTTGTTCAGGCGCGCCTGGAACTTCACCAGCCAGGCTTGCATCGCAGCGTGATCGCCCAGTTGCTCGACGGTCACTTCCGGCAGGTAGATGAAATGCTCGGTGATATCTTCTGGGTACAAGCGCGACAGGCGCTTGAGCGTTTTCATCACGCCGCGGAATTCGTTGACCAGGTTTTCCAGTTGTACACCGGCAACCGCTGGCGCCGACTCGTCCAGGTGCAGGCTGGCATCTTCCAGGGCCGACTGGGTCATGTACTCTTCCATGGCCTCGTCGTCTTTGATGTACTGCTCCTGCTTACCTCGCTTGACCTTGTACAGCGGCGGCTGAGCAATGTAGATGTAGCCCCGCTCGACAAGCTCCGGCAACTGGCGGAAGAAGAAGGTCAGCAACAAGGTACGGATGTGCGAACCGTCAACGTCAGCATCGGTCATGATGATGATGTTGTGATAACGCAATTTGTCGATGTTGTACTCTTCGCGGCCAATGCCACACCCCAGCGCCGTAATCAACGTGCCCACTTCCTGGGACGAGATCATCTTGTCGAAGCGCGCCTTCTCGACGTTGAGGATCTTACCCTTCAACGGCAGGATCGCCTGGGTACGGCGGTTACGGCCCTGTTTGGCGGAGCCACCTGCGGAGTCACCCTCCACCAGGTACAGTTCAGAAAGGGCAGGGTCCTTTTCCTGGCAGTCCGCCAATTTGCCCGGCAAGCCGGCAATGTCCAACGCGCCCTTGCGACGGGTCATTTCCCGGGCTTTGCGGGCCGCTTCCCGAGCACGCGCAGCGTCGATCATCTTGCCAACGACGGCCTTGGCCTCGTTGGGGTTCTCCAGCAGGAAGTCGGCAAAGTACTTGTTCATTTCCTGCTCAACGGCGGTTTTCACCTCCGAGGAAACCAACTTGTCTTTGGTCTGTGAGCTGAACTTAGGGTCCGGGACCTTCACCGAAATGATCGCGGTCAGGCCTTCACGGGCATCGTCGCCAGTGGTGGCTACCTTGTTCTTCTTCGCCAGACCTTCCTGCTCGATGTAGTTGTTAAGGCTACGGGTCAGCGAGGAACGGAAGCCCACCAGGTGGGTACCACCATCACGCTGCGGAATGTTGTTGGTGAAGCACAGCAGGTTTTCGTTGAAGCTGTCGTTCCATTGCAGGGCAACTTCAACACCTACGCCATCCTCGCGCTGCACATTGAAGTGGAATACCTGGTTGTTGACCGGAGTCTTGTTGGTGTTCAGGTACTCAACGAACGCTCGCAGGCCACCCTCGTATTTGAAGAACTCTTCCTTACCACTGCGTTCATCCTTCAGCAGAATGCCGACGCCCGAGTTGAGGAACGACAGTTCGCGAATCCGCTTGGCCAGGATGTCCCAGCTGAAATGGATGTTCTTGAAGGTTTCAGCCGAAGGCTTGAAATGGATATGGGTGCCCGTGGTTTCGCTGTCACCCACAACCGCCATCGGCGCTTGTGGAACACCGTGAACGTAGGTCTGTTCCCAGATCTTGCCGCTGCGGCGAACGGTCAATACCAGCTTCTCGGAGAGGGCGTTTACGACCGAAACCCCAACACCGTGCAAACCGCCGGAAACTTTGTAGGAGTTATCGTCAAACTTACCGCCGGCGTGCAGGACGGTCATGATGACCTCAGCGGCGGAAACACCTTCTTCTTTATGCACATCGACCGGAATGCCGCGACCGTTGTCGCGGACACTGATGGATTCGTCCGGGTGAATAATGACAGTGATGTCATCGCAGTGACCGGCGAGGGCTTCGTCGATCGAGTTGTCGACCACTTCGAAGACCATGTGGTGCAGGCCGCTACCATCATCGGTGTCGCCAATGTACATGCCGGGACGCTTGCGTACGGCATCCAAACCTTTCAGCACCTTGATGCTGGAGGAGTCGTACGTTTGATTTTCGCTCATGCCTTCACTCCCGATGGTCGTGGGTCTGGGTGATACGGCCTTGTTCCACGTGGAACAAAGCAACTGGCGTTTCCGTCTGCCAGCCTTCCCTCAGTAATTCGTGATCTACACAGGTGATGAACACCTGGCAGCGTAATTCTTCAAGCAAGCGGCACAGAGCGCGGCGGTGCTGGTCGTCGAGTTCGGACGGCAAGTCATCCACGAGATAAATACAGTGACCGCGGCGAGCCTGGCTGACGAGATGGCCTTGGGCAATGCGCAGTGCGCACACCACGAGCTTTTGCTGACCACGCGACAAAATGTCGGCTGCATTATTGGCAGCTAGGCGAAGACGCAAATCAGCGCGCTGCGGACCGGCTTGGGTATGGCCCATTTGCTGATCGCGAAGGAGAGAGGAGGCGAGTACTTCTTGCAGTTCCCGGTCCTTGTCCCAGCCTCGGTAGTAGCTCAGAGTCAACCCGTCCAGCTCGACCAGTTCGCTCAGGGTTCGCTCGAAGACGGGCTTCAAGGCCTTGATATAGTTGCGACGGTATTCATCTATTTCCGCACTGGCCAGGCACAGTTCCCGGTCCCAGGCGGCTTGCGAAGCTGGGTCAAGTGTACCATGCCGCAACCATGAGTTCCGCTGCCGCAGCGCCTTCTGCAGCCGTTGCCAAGCGGGTAGGAAGCGAGGTTCCACGTGGAACACTCCCCAATCCAGGAACTGGCGACGAATTTTTGGTGCGCCCTCCAGCAGCCGAAAGCTGTCCGGGTTGATGAGCTGCAACGGCAGCAGCTCTGCCAACTGCGCAGCGCTACGGGCGTTCTGCCCATCGATGCGAATGGTAAAGTCCCCCTGGCGCTCGCGGGACACACCGAGGTTACTGGTGCCGCCCTCCGTCAATTGCACCTCACCAAACACGGTACAGGCAGCCTGTTCGTACTGTATGACCGGGTTCAAGCGGGTGCTGCGGAATGAGCGCGCTAATCCAAGCAAGTGCACGGCTTCCAGCACACTGGTCTTGCCACTGCCGTTGGCGCCGTAAAGGATATTGATGCGGGGGGAGGGTGAGAGCGTCACCGGGTGCAGGTTGCGCACCGCGGTGACCATGATACGTCGAAGGGACATGTCGCCTGCTACAGGTTACAGGCGCATCGGCATGACAACATAGGAAGAATCATCATTCCCGGCTTCCTGCAGCAGCGCACTGCTGTTGGAGTCAGACAGGATCAGACGAACTTGCTCAGTGGTCATCACGCCCAGCACATCCAGCAGGTAACTGACGTTGAAGCCGATTTCCAGCGAGCTACCATCGTAGTCCACACTGATTTCTTCTTCCGCCTCTTCCTGCTCGGGGTTATTGGCCTGAATCTTCAATTGGCCAGCAGCCAGCTGCAGGCGAATACCGCGGTACTTCTCGTTGGAAAGAATCGCGGTACGGCTGAATGCCTCACGCAACGCCTGACGATCGCCAACCACCACCTTGTCGCCGCCTTTGGGCAATACGCGCTCATAGTCGGGGAATTTGCCGTCTACCAGCTTGGAGGTAAAGGTGAACTCGCCAGTGGTCGCGCGAATGTGGTGCTGGCCGAGCACGATGCTGACCATGCCTTCTGGGTCGGTCAGCAAGCGCGCCAACTCCAGGATACCTTTGCGGGGCACGATGACCTGGTGGCGGTCGTCCTGCTCGATGGGCGCCGTCATGGAGCACAGGGCCAGGCGGTGACCGTCGGTAGACACTGCACGCAGGGTGTTGCGGGAAACCTCAAGCAGCATGCCGTTGAGGTAGTAGCGCACATCCTGCTGAGCCATGGCGAAGCTGGTGCGCTCGATCAAGCGGCGCAGCTTGCTCTGCTCCAGGTTGCAGGTCAGCGAACCCGGGCCTTCTTCCACTGTGGGGAAGTCGTTGGCAGGCAGGGTGGACAAGGTGAAACGGCTACGGCCGGCCTTGAGCAACAGTTTCTGCTCGTCGACTTTGATATCGATCAGGGCGTCATTGGGCAGGCTTTTGCAGATGTCCATCAGCTTGCGCGCCGGGACAGTGATCTCGCCAGGCTCAGCCGGCTCTTCCAGTTGCACGCGGCCTACCAGTTCGACTTCCAGGTCGGTACCGGTCAACGACAGTTGCTGGCCTTGCACGACCAGCAACACGTTGGACAGGACCGGCAAGGTCTGACGGCGCTCGACGACACCGGCGACCAGTTGCAGGGGTTTCAACAGGGCTTCGCGTTGAATGGTGAAATGCATGGTCTAGTCCCTTGCCTTCAATTAGCTGCGCACACGGCCATCAGGTCGTCAGCGTTCGCAGCAGGTTCTTGTAGTCCTCGCGGATATCCGCGTCGGATTCCTTCAATTCGTTGATCTTGCGACAGGCGTGCAGCACGGTCGTATGGTCGCGGCCGCCAAACATGTCGCCGATTTCCGGCAAGCTGTGGTTGGTCAGCTCTTTGGACAGTGCCATGGCCACCTGGCGAGGGCGCGCCACGGAACGCGACCGTCGCTTGGACAGCAAATCGGAGATCTTGATCTTGTAGTATTCGGCGACGGTACGCTGAATGTTATCCACACTGACCAGCTTGTCCTGCAGGGCCAGAAGGTCCTTCAGCGATTCGCGGATCAGCTCGATGGTGATATCGCGCCCCATGAAATGCGAGTGAGCGATCACCCGCTTCAGCGCACCTTCCAGTTCGCGAACGTTGGAACGGATACGCTGGGCGATGAAGAACGCTGCATCATGCGGCAGTTCGACCTTGGCCTGGTCAGCCTTCTTCATGAGGATGGCTACCCGCGTCTCCAGCTCTGGCGGCTCTACGGCAACCGTGAGGCCCCAGCCAAAGCGCGACTTCAAGCGCTCTTCCAGGCCTTCGATCTCTTTGGGGTAGCGGTCGGAGGTCAGGATGACCTGCTGGCCACCCTCAAGCAGCGCGTTGAAGGTGTGGAAGAATTCTTCCTGGGAGCGCTCCTTGCGGGCAAAGAACTGGATATCGTCAATCAGCAGCGCATCTACCGAACGGTAGAAACGCTTGAATTCGTTGATGGCATTGAGCTGCAGCGCCTTGACCATGTCTGCGACGAAGCGCTCCGAATGCAGGTACACAACCTTGGCGTTCGGGTTCTTCTTCAGCAAGTGGTTACCCACAGCATGCATAAGGTGGGTTTTACCCAGACCCACACCGCCATAAAGGAACAACGGGTTGTAGCCATGCTTGGGGTTGTCTGCGACCTGCCAGGCCGCTGCGCGCGCCAGCTGGTTCGACTTACCCTCGACAAAGGTATCGAAGGTGAAGGTTCGGTTCAGATAGCTGGTGTGCTTGAGCGCACCTTCAACCTGTACGGTGCGCTGTTCGGCCCTGCCACTGGTGGCTGGCGCAGCGGCCGGCTCAGCCATGGCATCGAAGCTGTCGCGCGAAGACGACTCGGCCATTTCATCCATCGGCACAGATTCGGTAACCGTTACTGCTGCAGGTTCGAGTGTAGCCGCAGCAGGCGCAGCCTTGAGGGTCTGGCTTTTGGCCTGGGTCTGCGCCTGTGAAGCGGCGACCGCAGCACTGACCGGCGCGTTGGGCGCGGCGCGCGGGGCCGAGCTGCGGCGGCTGCCTATTAATAAGGAAAGGGCAGGTGCTATGCCGCTGCCGTTCTCGCCCAACAATTCGAGCAAGCGGCCCAGGTACTTTTCATTGACCCAATCGAGAACGAAACGGTTAGGCGCATAGACGCGCAACTCGTCGCCTTCGGCTTCGACCTGTAGCGGACGGATCCAGGTGTTGAATTGCTGGGCAGGCAGTTCATCGCGCAGAAGCTCCACGCACTGCTGCCAAAGTTCCACTGACACGGATATCCCCTGAGTTTGAAAGCCGGATGAGGCAAAAACAAACCGCCATTGTACCGGTCGAGCGTCCAGTTATCCACATGTGGACACATGAGTAACCATGACAAATCAGCCATTTATCGACCAGATTGGCATGAAGGCGGTGTTGATAAGCTCTGTGGATAACCCGCCATGAGGGCTATGCACAACCCAGGGTTCCAGCCTGTGGATAATTCACCTGTGCATAACAGACGATTTAATCCACAGGTTGCGACCACCTACGAAACAAGCGCAGCACGGGTTCAGAACATACTTATGAAACGCTGTACATCCCATTAACCGTGGCCTGAAGTAGGTTATCCACAGAAAGTTATCCACCTAAGCTTTATAGGTTTATCAGAAAAGCTTTTTATATCTCTCTTCTTTTTTTTCATGTTGTCCCCAACGCGCACCTTCGATCAAGCACCCTGGGGTCATGGCCGAGCAGTTGCCGTCCATCACATGCTCTATAGGGAAAGACTGGTTGGAAATTGACCTACGGGCTTGCTTTCTCTAGAATCGCCGGTCTCGTAAAAAGGGGGCCATCCCGGCCCGTCGTCGACAAACCAGGTAACACGCCATGAAACGTACTTTCCAACCAAGCACCATCAAGCGCGCGCGCACTCACGGTTTCCGTGCCCGTATGGCTACCAAGAACGGCCGCGCTGTTCTGTCGCGTCGTCGTGCCAAAGGCCGTAAGCGTCTGGCCATTTGATTTTTCGGCACAGGTGGTGAGTCAGGACTTCAGTCGGGAAAAGCGACTGCTTACACCCCGGCATTTCAAAGCGGTCTTCGACTCCCCAACCGGCAAGGTTCCAGGGAAAAACCTGCTGATCCTTGCTCGCGAGAACGGCCTCGATCACCCACGGCTGGGCCTGGTGATCGGCAAGAAAAGCGTCAAACTCGCCGTTCAACGCAATCGCCTCAAGCGCTTGATGCGCGATTCCTTTCGTCTGAACCAGCAGTTACTCGCCGGGCTGGACATCGTGATCGTCGCGCGCAAGGGATTGGGTGAAGTAGAAAACCCGGAATTGCACCAACACTTTGGCAAACTCTGGAAACGCCTGGCGCGCTCCCGCCCAGCACCAGTAGTCACCGCCAATTGCGCAGGGGTAGACAGCCAAGATGCGTAAACTGGCGCTCGTTCCGATCCAGTTTTACCGTTACGCCATTAGTCCTCTGATGGCCAGCCACTGTCGTTTCTTCCCCAGCTGCTCCTGTTACGCCTACGAAGCCATCGAAAATCATGGCTTGTGGCGTGGTGGGTGGCTGGCTGTTCGTCGCCTGGGGCGTTGTCATCCGTGGAATGCAGGCGGTTTCGACCCCGTTCCACCCGCTCCTTCCTCCCGAACTTCTTCGATAGCCGAGTAATCATGGATATTAAACGCACGATCCTGATCGCCGCGCTGGCAGTCGTGTCCTACGTCATGGTCCTGAAGTGGAACGATGACTACGGCCAAGCTGCCTTGCCGACTCAGAATACTGCTGCCAGCACTGTTGCGCCGGGCTTGCCCGATGGCGTGCCGGCCGGTAACAACGGTGCCAGCGCCGATGTACCGAGCGCCAACGCCGACTCCAGCCCTGCCGAACTGGCACCGGTCGCACTCAGCAAGGACCTGATCCGCGTCAAGACCGACGTCCTTGAGCTGGCTATCGACCCGGTTGGTGGTGACATCGTCCAGCTGAACCTGCCGAAATACCCCCGCCGCCAGGACCACCCGGACATCCCGTTCCAGTTGTTCGACAATGGTGGTGAGCGTGTCTACCTGGCACAAAGTGGCCTGACCGGCGCCAACGGCCCGGATGCCCGCGCCAGCGGCCGCCCACTGTATGCCGCCGAGCAGAAAAGCTACCAACTGGCTGACGGCCAGCAGCAACTGGTGGTCGACCTTAAGTTCAGCGACAACGGCGTCAACTACATCAAGCGCTTCAGCTTCAAGCGCGGTGAGTACGACCTGAATGTCAGCTACCTGATCGACAACCAGAGCAGCCAGCCGTGGAGCGGCAACATGTTTGCCCAGCTCAAGCGTGACGCCAGCGGCGATCCGTCTTCGAGCACTGCGACCGGCACCGCCACCTACCTGGGTGCAGCCCTGTGGACAGCTTCCGAGCCTTACAAAAAGGTCTCGATGAAGGACATGGACAAGGGCAATTTGAAAGAAAATGTGTCTGGTGGCTGGGTAGCCTGGCTGCAGCACTACTTCGTGACCGCGTGGATCCCGGCCAAGTCGGACAACAACGTTGTTCAGACGCGCAAGGACAGCCAAGGCAACTACATCATCGGCTACACCGGCCCGGCACTGAACGTACCTGCCGGTGGCAAGGTTGAAACCAGCGCCATGCTGTATGCCGGTCCGAAGATCCAGTCCAAGCTCAAGGAATTGTCCCCAGGCCTGGAACTGACCGTCGACTACGGCTTCCTGTGGTTCATCGCCCAGCCGATCTTCTGGCTGCTGCAACATATCCACAGCCTGCTGGGCAACTGGGGCTGGTCGATCATCGTGCTGACCATGCTGATCAAAGGCCTGTTCTTCCCGTTGTCGGCTGCCAGCTACCGTTCCATGGCGCGCATGCGTGCCGTTGCACCGAAACTCGCCGCGTTGAAAGAGCGCTTCGGTGATGATCGCCAGAAGATGTCCCAGGCGATGATGGAGCTGTACAAGAAAGAGAAGATCAACCCGTTGGGCGGCTGCCTGCCGATCCTGGTGCAGATGCCGGTGTTCCTGGCCCTGTACTGGGTGCTGCTGGAAAGCGTTGAAATGCGCCAGGCGCCATGGATGCTGTGGATTACCGACCTGTCGATCAAGGATCCGTTCTTCATCCTGCCGATCATCATGGGCGCCACCATGTTCATCCAGCAACGCCTGAACCCAACGCCGCCGGATCCGATGCAGGCCAAGGTGATGAAAATGATGCCGATCATCTTCACCTTCTTCTTCCTGTGGTTCCCAGCGGGTCTGGTGCTGTACTGGGTTGTGAACAACTGCTTGTCGATTTCGCAGCAGTGGTACATCACACGTCGCATCGAAGCAGCCACGAAAAAAGCTGCTGCCTGACGGGCTGCTACGCTAGCCTGTGAATAAAAACGCCCCCTAGTGGGGCGTTTTTGCTATCTGTCGTTGTTGTCGTAGAGGCTTTCGAGCATGAACATTGTGCGTGAAACCATCGCAGCCGTCGCCACCGCCCAGGGCCGCGGCGGGGTGGGGATTGTCAGGTTGTCCGGGCCCCTGGCCGCCAAGGCTGGGCAATTGATCACCGGCCGTACGCTTACCCCGCGCCACGCCCATTACGGCCCCTTCCGCGATGAGGACGGGCTGGTACTGGACGAAGGGATCGCATTGTTCTTCCCCGGGCCTAATTCGTTCACCGGCGAGGACGTGCTTGAGCTGCAGGGCCACGGTGGCCCGGTGGTGCTGGACATGCTGCTGCAGCGCTGTGTACAAGTTGGCTGTCGGCTGGCCCGCCCAGGTGAGTTCAGCGAGCGCGCGTTCCTCAACGACAAGCTCGACCTGGCGCAGGCCGAAGCCATTGCCGACCTGATCGAGGCGAGCTCCAGCCAGGCGGCCCGCAACGCCCTGCGCTCGCTACAGGGCGAGTTCTCCAAGCGTGTGCAGGGTTTGACCGAGGCGTTGATCGCATTGCGCATCTACGTCGAGGCAGCGATCGACTTCCCTGAAGAAGAGATCGACTTCCTCGCCGACGGCCACGTGCTTTCGATGCTCGATACCGTACGCCGAGAGTTATCCACCGTGCAGCGCGAGGCCGGGCAGGGTGCATTGCTGCGCGACGGCATGACGGTGGTTATCGCCGGCAGGCCCAATGCCGGTAAATCCAGCCTGCTGAACCAGCTGGCCGGGCGCGAAGCGGCGATCGTCACCGACATTGCCGGCACCACACGGGATATTTTGCGCGAACATATCCACATTGATGGCATGCCGCTGCATGTGGTGGACACCGCCGGGTTGCGGGCCACCGATGACCATGTGGAAAAGATTGGTGTGGAACGGGCGCTGAAGGCCATTGGCGAGGCTGACCGGGTATTGCTGGTAGTCGACTCCACAGCGCCCGAAGCCAGCAACCCGTTTGCCCTGTGGCCAGAGTTTCTCGACCAGCGGCCAGACCCGGCGAAGGTTACGCTGATCCGTAACAAGGCAGACCTGAGTGGCGAGCGGGTAGGGCTGGAACAAAGCGATGATGGCCACGTCACGATCACCCTTAGCGCCAAGGGCAATGACGCAGGCCTGCAGCTGCTACGCGACCACCTGAAGGCGTGCATGGGTTATGAACAGACTGCCGAGAGCGGTTTCAGCGCCCGCAGGCGCCACCTGGATGCGTTGCGCCAGGCCAGTGAGCACTTGGAGCACGGCCGCGCACAACTGACCCTGGCGGGCGCGGGAGAGCTGTTGGCGGAAGACCTGCGTCAGGCCCAGCATGCGTTGGGCGAGATCACCGGGGCATTCAGTTCGGATGATTTGCTGGGGCGGATCTTCTCCAGCTTCTGTATCGGCAAATAATCCACAGCCGGGCACTGCCAAGGGCCGCTTCTTCGGGAGCGGCTTTTTTTTGCCTGGAATTCACGCATCTGCCGTGCGGGCGCCATCGCCGGCCTGCCAGCACCCAGAAGCTTCCTGCTTGCCATGCTTGTTCCGCCCTCCTGTGGGAACGGGTTTACCTGCGAGAAGGCCAGTGCAGGCTCACAATTTTTCATACACAAGCTTGGAAATGCGCTCAGGAGCCCTGTGGAAAACCCGCCTTCAGCTCCGTTGATAAGCATGCTTTTTTTCTGAGGACAAAACCCCCTGTGGGTAAACAGGCATTTGATCCACAGGCTAAATCACGTTATCCATACCCCTCAGGCCACTCCAATCACAGGGTTTAATTTCTCTGTACATGACGTACTTCAAGGCCTGCAAAGGTTTATCCACAGATAAGGCTGTGCATAAGAATAAACATAAAAACAAAGCTTTTATAAATTTCTCTTCTTTGATTTCTGTTGTGTGCCACTCATCCACAGACTGGTCAAAATTTGCTCAGACGGTTTCTTTAAGGGGGGGTAAGTCCCTATACTTGTCGGCTTACCTTCTCTATTCGCAAAAACAGGCACGAGGTGCGTGGTGGATTTCCCTTCCCGTTTTGAAGTGATCGTCATCGGCGGCGGCCATGCCGGTACCGAGGCTGCGCTTGCGTCAGCACGCATGGGTGTGAAAACCCTGCTGTTGACCCATAACGTGGAAACCCTCGGTCACATGAGCTGCAACCCCGCTATCGGCGGTATCGGTAAAAGCCATCTGGTCAAAGAGATCGATGCCCTTGGCGGCGCCATGGCGTTGGCTACCGACAAGAGCGGCATCCAGTTCCGCGTTCTGAACAACCGCAAAGGTCCAGCTGTACGGGCAACCCGTGCCCAGGCCGACCGCGCCATCTACAAGGCGGTGGTTCGTGAAATCCTGGAGAACCAGCCAAACCTGTGGATATTCCAGCAGTCCTGCGATGACCTGATCGTCGAACAGGATCAGGTCAAAGGCGTGGTGACCCAGATGGGTCTGCGTTTCTTTGCCGAATCGGTGGTACTGACCACCGGTACCTTCCTTGGCGGCCTGATCCACATCGGCTTGCAAAACCATTCAGGTGGTCGTGCCGGTGATCCGCCTTCGATCGCGCTGGCACACCGTATGCGCGAGCTACCACTGCGCGTGGGCCGCTTGAAAACGGGTACGCCACCACGTATCGACGGTCGTTCGGTGGATTTTTCGGTCATGACCGAGCAACCAGGCGATACGCCCATACCGGTGATGTCGTTCATGGGCAATGCCGAAATGCACCCACGCCAGGTCAGTTGCTGGATTACCCATACCAACGCGCGTACCCACGAGATCATTGCCTCGAACCTCGACCGCTCGCCCATGTATTCGGGCGTGATCGAAGGTGTGGGCCCGCGCTACTGCCCATCGATCGAAGACAAGATCCACCGGTTCGCCGACAAGGAAAGCCACCAGGTGTTCATCGAGCCCGAGGGCTTGACCACCCATGAGCTTTACCCGAACGGTATTTCCACGTCGCTGCCGTTCGACGTGCAGCTGGAACTGGTCCGTTCGATCCGTGGCATGGAAAACGCCCACATCGTGCGCCCTGGCTATGCCATCGAGTACGACTACTTCGACCCGCGTGACCTCAAGTACAGCCTCGAGACCAAAGTCATCGGCGGCTTGTTCTTCGCCGGCCAGATCAATGGCACCACCGGTTACGAAGAAGCCGGCGCCCAGGGCCTGCTGGCCGGGACCAACGCCGCGCTGCGGGCACAAGGCCGTGACAGCTGGTGCCCTCGGCGTGACGAGGCCTACATCGGCGTACTGGTCGACGACCTGATTACCCTGGGCACCCAGGAGCCGTACCGTATGTTTACGTCGCGTGCCGAGTACCGGCTGATTCTGCGCGAAGACAACGCCGACCTGCGTCTGACCGAAAAGGGCCGTGAACTGGGCCTGATCGATGACCAGCGCTGGGCGGCCTTCTGCGCCAAGCGCGACGGTATCGAGCGCGAGGAGCAGCGCCTGAAGTCGACCTGGGTACGACCCAATACCGAACAAGGCCAAGCCATTGTGGATAAGTTCGGCACGCCGCTCAGCCACGAGTACAGCTTGCTCAACCTGCTGGCCCGCCCGGAAATCGACTACGCCGGCCTGATCGAGGCCACCGGCGGGGAGGCAATCGATCCACAGGTCGCCGAACAGGTCGAGATTCGCACCAAGTACGCCGGTTACATCGACCGCCAGCAGGATGAGATCGCTCGCCTGCGTGCCAGCGAGGACACCCGGTTGCCTGTGGATATCGATTACACGACCATTTCCGGCCTGTCGAAGGAGATCCAGGGCAAGCTGGGCCAGACCCGCCCGGAAACCCTGGGCCAGGCATCGCGCATTCCAGGCGTGACCCCGGCGGCGATTTCCCTGTTGCTGATTCACTTGAAAAAACGCGGCGCTGGCCGTGAATTGGAGCAAAGCGCTTGAGTGCCCTGGTTACCCCGCAACATGCTGAAGAGTTGTCCACAGGTGCGCGGCAGCTTGGTGTAGAACTGAGTGCCGAGCAGCATGAAAAACTGCTCGGCTACCTGGCCTTGTTGATCAAATGGAACAAAGCCTACAACCTGACCGCCGTGCGCGACCCCGACGAGATGGTTTCGCGACATCTGCTCGACAGCCTGAGCGTCATGGCGTTTATTCACAGCGCGCGGGACAACTGGCTGGATGTCGGCAGTGGCGGTGGCATGCCTGGTATTCCGTTGGCTATCCTGCACCCGCACAAGCGGGTGACCGTGCTGGATGCCAATGGCAAGAAAACCCGCTTCCTGACCCAGGTGAAAATGGAACTCAAGCTGGACAACCTCACGGTTATCCACAGCCGGGTCGAGGCGTTCCAACCTGCACAACCGTTCGATGGGATCATCTCCCGTGCCTTCAGCAGCATGGAGAACTTCACCAACTGGACCCGCCACCTGGGCGACACCGGGACGCAATGGCTTGCAATGAAGGGGCTGCATCCTGCCGATGAACTGGTAGCATTGCCCGCAGACTTCACAGTGGAAAGCGAACAGGCCCTGACCGTTCCAGGTTGCCAGGGCCAGCGCCATCTGCTGATACTGCGCCGCAAGGCATGACTGGGAACACGCGCATCAATGGCTAAGGTATTCGCAATCGCGAACCAGAAAGGTGGTGTAGGCAAGACCACCACCTGTATCAATCTCGCCGCCTCGCTGGCCGCGACCAAGCGTCGCGTGCTGCTGATCGACCTCGATCCGCAGGGCAACGCCACCATGGGCAGCGGTGTGGACAAACACGAACTCGAGCACTCGGTCTACGACCTGCTGATCGGGGAGTGCGACCTGGCCCAGGCCATGCATTACTCCGAGCACGGTGGTTTTCAGTTGCTGCCGGCCAACCGCGACCTGACCGCCGCCGAAGTGGTGCTGCTGGAAATGCAGGTCAAGGAAAGCCGCCTGCGCAATGCGCTGGCGCCCATCCGTGACAACTACGACTACATCCTCATCGATTGCCCGCCGTCGCTGTCGATGCTGACGCTCAACGCCCTGGTCGCAGCCGATGGCGTGATCATCCCCATGCAGTGCGAGTACTACGCACTGGAGGGTCTCAGTGACCTTGTGGATAACATCAAGCGCATCGCTGCCCGGCTGAACCCGGAGCTGAAGATCGAGGGCTTGCTGCGGACCATGTACGATCCCCGCCTAAGCCTGAACAACGATGTGTCGGCCCAGCTCAAGGAGCACTTCGGGCCCCAGCTTTACGACACGGTCATTCCGCGCAACATTCGCCTGGCCGAGGCGCCCAGCTTCGGCATGCCGGCCCTGGCCTACGACAAGCAATCGCGTGGCGCCCTGGCTTATCTGGCGCTGGCTGGGGAACTGGTTCGCCGGCAACGCCGTCAGTCGCGCACTGCACAGACAACTTAAGGAATCCGTATGGCCGTCAAGAAACGGGGTCTCGGACGTGGGTTGGATGCACTGCTCAGTGGTCCTACCGTGAGCGCGCTCGAAGAGCAGGCTGTGAAGATCGACCAGAAGGAGCTTCAGCACCTGCCGGTCGAACTGATCCAGCGTGGCAAATATCAGCCACGCCGGGACATGGACCCACAGGCGCTGGAAGAACTTGCCCACTCGATTCGCAACCATGGGGTGATGCAACCGATCGTGGTGCGCCCGATCGGCGATAACCGCTACGAGATCATTGCCGGTGAGCGCCGTTGGCGTGCCACCCAGCAGGCCGGCCTGGACACCATCCCGGCCATGGTCCGCGAAGTGGCCGACGAGGCCGCCATCGCCATGGCACTGATCGAGAACATCCAGCGTGAAGACCTCAACCCGCTGGAAGAGGCGCTGGCCCTGCAGCGGCTGCAGCAGGAGTTCGAACTGACTCAGCAACAGGTGGCCGATGCGGTCGGCAAGTCGCGGGTCACCGTGGCCAACCTGCTGCGCCTGATTACCTTGCCTGAGGCGATCAAGACCATGCTCGCCCACGGCGACCTGGAAATGGGTCACGCCCGCGCATTGCTCGGGTTGGATGAGAATCGCCAGGAAGAGGGGGCGCGTCATGTTGTCGCACGTGGTCTCACCGTGCGCCAAACTGAAGCACTGGTTCGCCAGTGGCTCAGCGACAAGCCTGAACCGGTCGAACCGGGCAAACCTGATCCGGATATCGCGCGCCTTGAACAGCGGCTCGCAGAGCGCCTGGGCTCGGCTGTGCAGATTCGCCACGGCAACAAGGGCAAAGGCCAATTGGTTATTCGCTACAACTCGCTTGACGAGTTGCAAGGTGTGCTTGCACACATCCGCTGAAACAATTGCTGTTGTAGCGGGCAGTCGGAAATCACTACCGAAGAGTTGAATAGGGGTTAAACCACCCCTATACTCTGCGCGCATTTTGTCGGCACAAATTATGCCAAGTCATCACTGACTTGTTGGTCGACTTCCGAGGAGCAGTTGTGATGGAAATCCGCACGCCAAACCGCCTGCCTTTCCATCGCTGGGCGGTTTTTCCGGTACTGCTGGCTCAATTTGTCGTATTCCTGCTGGCGACCCTGGTGTTGTGGCAGTGGAAAGGGGCGGTCAGTGGATATTCAGGCCTTTGCGGAGGTTTGATTGCCTGGCTGCCCAACGTGTATTTCGCCTGGAAGGCTTTTCGCTTTAGCGGAGCTCGGGCGGCACAAGCCATCGTCAAGTCGTTCTACGCTGGCGAGGCAGGCAAGATGATTTTGACGGCAGTGCTTTTTGCACTGACCTTCGCAGGAGTGAAGCCACTGGCGCCGCTAGCAGTATTCGGCGTCTTCGTGTTGACCCTTTTGGTCAGCTGGTTCGCGCCCCTGCTGATGAATAAAAGACTTTCGAGACCTTAGGGCGTTTGAGGCAACCATGGCAGCAGAAACCGCTTCGGGCTATATCCAGCACCACTTGCAGAACCTGACCTACGGTCAACTACCAGACGGCAGCTGGGGCTTTGCCCATTCGGCTGCAGAAGCCAAGGCAATGGGCTTCTGGGCGTTCCACCTGGACACCCTGGGTTGGTCCGTCGCGCTGGGTCTGATCTTCCTGTTCATCTTCCGCATGGCGGCCAAGAAGGCCACCTCCGGCCAGCCTGGCGGCCTGCAGAACTTCGTGGAAGTGATGGTCGACTTCGTCAACGGCAGCGTGAAGGACTCCTTCCACGGCCGTAGCCCGGTCATCGCACCGCTGGCGCTGACCATCTTCGTCTGGGTATTCCTGATGAACGCCGTCGACCTGGTACCGGTCGACTGGATTCCTCAGCTGGCCATCCTGATCTCCGGTGATCCGCACATTCCGTTCCGCGCCGTGTCGACCACCGACCCGAACGCGACCCTGGCCATGGCGTTCTGCGTATTCGCGCTGATCATCTTCTACAGCATCAAGGTCAAGGGCCTGGGCGGCTTCATCGGTGAGCTGACCCTGCACCCGTTCGGCAGCAAGAACATCTTCGTGCAGATCCTGCTGATTCCGGTCAACTTCCTGCTCGAGTTCGTCACCCTGATCGCCAAGCCGATCTCGCTGGCACTGCGTCTGTTCGGCAACATGTATGCCGGCGAACTGGTGTTCATCCTGATCGCGGTCATGTTCGGTTCCGGCCTGCTGTGGCTGAGCGGCCTGGGTGTCGTGCTGCAATGGGCGTGGGCGGTGTTCCACATCCTGATCATCACCCTGCAAGCTTTCATCTTCATGATGCTCACCATCGTCTACCTGTCGATGGCGCACGAAGATAACCATTAAGACCGCCTGGCGTGTCTGATAGCCTTCCCCGCTCGTTTGGGGGGAGGGCTTAAAAAGTCCGCAAGGGCATGCTGTACCAAACGATTTGTTTTACCGCTTCAACTTAAAAACCTAACCAATACGACGTAAAAGTCGGGAGGAAAGATGGAAACTGTAGTTGGTCTGACCGCTATCGCTGTTGCTCTGCTGATCGGCCTGGGTGCTCTGGGTACCGCCATTGGTTTCGGCCTGCTGGGCGGCAAATTCCTAGAAGGCGCTGCTCGCCAGCCAGAAATGGTTCCAATGCTGCAGGTTAAAATGTTCATCGTTGCCGGTCTGCTCGACGCCGTAACCATGATCGGTGTTGGTATCGCTCTGTTCTTCACCTTCGCGAATCCGTTCGTTGGTCAAATCGCCGGCTAATCACTCGTAACCACGAGTTGATAGCTGTGATGAACCAAAGACCGAGCGAGGTGTTGGCGTGAATATTAATGCAACCCTGATTGGCCAATCCGTTGCCTTCTTGATTTTTGTACTCTTCTGCATGAAGTACGTATGGCCTCCGGTCATCACTGCTCTGCAAGAGCGCCAAAAGAAGATTGCCGACGGCTTGGACGCTGCCAACCGCGCAGCTCGCGACCTGGAGCTGGCCCAAGAAAAAGCGGGTCAGCAACTGCGTGAAGCTAAGGCACAGGCAGCCGAAATCATTGAGCAAAGCAAGAAACGCGCTGCTCAGCTTGTCGAGGAAGCCCGTGAACAGGCCCGCGTCGAAGCTGACCGTGTGAAGGCTCAGGCTCTGGCCGAGATCGAACAGGAACTGAACAGTGCTAAAGACGCCCTGCGTGCCCAAGTGGGTGCCCTGGCCGTTGGCGGTGCTGAAAAGATCCTTGGCGCCACAATCGATCAAAACGCGCATGCGGAGCTGGTTAACAAACTGGCCGCTGAAATTTAAGCGAGGGCGATCATGGCAGAACTGACCACGTTGGCCCGACCTTACGCTAAGGCTGCCTTTGAGCACGCCCAGGCCCATCAGCAACTGGCCAATTGGTCAGCCATGCTCGGCCTGGCTGCTGCGGTGTCGCAAGACGACACCATGCAGCGCCTGCTCAAGGCCCCGCGACTGACGAGCGCAGAAAAGGCCGCCACGTTCATTGACGTGTGCGGTGACAAGTTCAATGCACAGGCACAGAATTTCATTCATGTTGCCGCGGAAAACGACCGTCTCCTGCTTCTGCCGGAGATTGCCGCCCTGTTCGACCTCTACAAGGCCGAGCAAGAGAAATCCGTGGACGTGGAAGTCACCAGTGCCTTCGCGTTGAACCAAGAACAGCAAGACAAACTCGCCAAGGTTCTCAGTGCACGGTTAGGCCAGGAAGTGCGCCTGCACGCGTCGGAGGATGCCAGCCTGATTGGCGGCGTCGTCATCCGCGCAGGTGACCTGGTAATCGATGGCTCTGTTCGCGGCAAAATCGCGAAACTGGCCGAAGCATTGAAATCTTGAGTTTGAAGGGGCAGCAGAGCAATGCAGCAACTCAATCCTTCCGAAATTAGTGAAATCATCAAGGGCCGCATCGACAACCTCGATGTGAGCTCCCAAGCCCGTAACGAAGGTACCGTTGTTTCGGTATCCGACGGTATCGTGCGGATCCACGGTCTGGCCGACGTCATGTACGGCGAAATGATCGAGTTCCCTGGCAGCGTCTACGGTATGGCCCTGAACCTGGAGCAAGACTCCGTAGGTGCAGTGATCCTGGGTGCCTATGACACCCTCGCCGAAGGCATGAGCGCCAAGTGCACCGGCCGCATCCTGGAAGTTCCTGTTGGTAAGGAACTGCTGGGTCGCGTCGTTGACGCACTGGGTAACCCGATCGATGGCAAAGGTCCGCTGGGCAACACCCAGACCGACGCGGTCGAGAAAGTGGCTCCAGGCGTGATCTGGCGTAAGTCGGTAGACCAGCCTGTACAGACTGGCTACAAGTCCGTCGACGCCATGATCCCTGTCGGCCGTGGCCAGCGCGAGCTGATCATTGGCGACCGTCAGATCGGTAAGACCGCCATGGCCATCGACGCCATCATCAACCAGAAAGACTCCGGTATTTTCTGTGTTTATGTTGCTGTCGGCCAGAAGCGCTCTACCGTTGCCAACATCGTTCGCAAGCTGGAAGAAACCGGCGCCCTGGCCAACACCATCGTGGTTGTTGCCAGTGCTTCGGAATCCGCCGCACTGCAGTTCCTGGCGCCATACGCCGGCTGCACCATGGGCGAGTTCTTCCGTGACCGCGGTGAAGACGCACTGATCGTTTACGATGACCTGTCCAAGCAGGCCGTTGCCTACCGTCAGATCTCCCTGCTGCTGCGCCGTCCACCAGGACGTGAAGCGTACCCAGGCGACGTGTTCTATCTCCACTCCCGTCTGCTGGAGCGTGCATCGCGCGTTTCGGAAGAATACGTCGAGAAGTTCACCAACGGTGCAGTCACTGGCAAGACCGGTTCCCTGACCGCCCTGCCGATCATCGAAACCCAGGCTGGCGACGTTTCCGCGTTCGTTCCGACCAACGTGATTTCCATCACCGACGGTCAGATCTTCCTGGAATCGGCCATGTTCAACTCGGGCATCCGCCCTGCAGTGAACGCCGGTGTTTCGGTATCCCGCGTAGGTGGTGCCGCTCAGACCAAGATCATCAAGAAGCTGTCCGGTGGTATTCGTACCGCTCTGGCTCAGTACCGTGAACTGGCTGCATTCGCCCAGTTCGCTTCCGATCTGGACGAAGCGACCCGCAAGCAGCTGGAGCATGGTCAGCGCGTAACCGAGCTGATGAAGCAGAAGCAGTACGCGCCGATGTCCATCGCGGACATGGCTCTGTCGCTGTACGCCGCTGAGCGTGGTTTCCTGACTGACGTGGAAGTCTCCAAGGTCGGTAGCTTCGAGCAAGCACTGATCGCCTTCTTCAACCGTGATCACGCCGAACTGATGGCGAAGATCAACGTGAAGGGTGACTTCAACGACGAAATCGACGCAGGCCTGAAAGCCGGTATCGAGAAGTTCAAGGCCACCCAGACCTGGTAAGCCGCAGCGGGGGCTCCGGCCCCCGCTTGCTAACCTGATAGGTGATACATGGCAGGCGCAAAAGAGATTCGCAGTAAGATTGCGAGCATCAAAAGCACGCAAAAAATTACCAGCGCCATGGAGAAAGTGGCGGTCAGCAAGATGCGCAAGGCACAAATGCGCATGGCTGCTAGCCGTCCTTACGCGGAGCGTATCCGCCAGGTGATCGGTCATCTGGCCAACGCCAACCCGGAATACCGCCACCCGTTCATGATCGAGCGCCCTGTAAAGCGCGCCGGTTATATCGTGGTGAGCAGTGACCGTGGCTTGTGCGGTGGCTTGAACACCAACCTGTTCAAGGCCCTGGTCAAGGACATGAGCGAAAACCGCCAACAGGGCGTGGAAATCGACCTGTGCGTGATCGGCAGCAAGGGTGCGACTTTCTTCCGCATCTTTGGCGGCAACGTTGTAGCCGCGATCAGCCACCTGGGCGAAGAGCCGTCGATCAATGATCTGATCGGCTCCGTCAAAGTGATGCTGGACGCCTACATGGACGGCCGTATCGATCGCCTCTCGGTGGTTTCGAACAAGTTCATCAACACCATGACCCAAAAACCGACGGTCGAGCAATTGGTACCGTTGGTGGCAACCCCGGATCAGGAACTCAAGCACCACTGGGACTACCTGTACGAACCCGACGCAAAAGAGCTGCTGGACGGCTTGATGGTGCGTTACGTGGAGTCGCAGGTCTACCAGGCGGTGGTCGAGAACAACGCTGCTGAACAAGCAGCCCGGATGATCGCCATGAAAAACGCCACAGACAACGCCGGTGATTTGATCAAAGAGCTGCAATTGATCTACAACAAGGCGCGTCAGGCTGCGATCACCCAGGAGATCTCGGAAATCGTCGGCGGCGCTGCCGCGGTTTAACGGTTCAAAAAATCAGAGGATCCAGCTATGAGTAGCGGACGTATCGTTCAAATCATCGGCGCCGT
Source organism: Pseudomonas juntendi (assembly GCF_009932375.1). Lineage (GTDB taxonomy): Bacteria > Pseudomonadota > Gammaproteobacteria > Pseudomonadales > Pseudomonadaceae > Aquipseudomonas > Aquipseudomonas juntendi. The sequence continues at coordinate 11,536 of NZ_BLJG01000089.1, read as the reverse complement.
CATCGACGTGGAATTCCCACGTGACGTCGTGCCGAGTGTTTACAACGCGCTGAAAGTACAAGGCGCGGAAACCACCCTGGAAGTTCAGCAGCAGCTGGGCGACGGCGTGGTTCGTACCATTGCGATGGGCTCGACCGAAGGCCTGAAGCGCGGTCTGGATGTCGTCGACACCGGCGCTGCCATCTCCGTTCCTGTTGGTAAGGCCACCCTGGGCCGCATCATGGACGTACTGGGCAACCCGATCGACGAAGCCGGCCCGATCGGCGAAGAAGAGCGTCGCGGTATCCACCAGCCAGCGCCTTCGTTCGCTGACCAGGCAGGCGGCAACGACCTGCTGGAAACCGGCATCAAGGTTATCGACCTGGTTTGCCCGTTCGCCAAGGGTGGTAAGGTTGGTCTGTTCGGTGGTGCCGGCGTCGGCAAGACCGTTAACATGATGGAACTGATCCGTAACATCGCCATGGAACACAGCGGTTACTCCGTGTTCGCTGGTGTGGGTGAGCGTACTCGTGAGGGTAACGACTTCTACCACGAGATGAAGGACTCCAACGTTCTCGACAAGGTAGCGCTGGTCTACGGTCAGATGAACGAGCCACCAGGAAACCGTCTGCGCGTAGCGCTGACCGGCCTGACCATGGCTGAGAAGTTCCGTGACGAAGGTAACGACGTTCTGCTGTTCGTCGACAACATCTATCGTTACACCCTGGCCGGTACCGAAGTATCCGCACTGCTGGGCCGTATGCCTTCTGCAGTAGGTTACCAGCCGACCCTGGCTGAAGAGATGGGCGTTCTGCAAGAGCGCATCACCTCCACCAAGGAAGGTTCGATCACTTCCGTTCAGGCCGTATACGTACCTGCGGACGACTTGACCGACCCGTCGCCAGCGACCACCTTCGCCCACTTGGACGCCACCGTCGTTCTGTCCCGTGACATCGCCTCCCTGGGTATCTACCCAGCGGTCGACCCACTGGACTCGACTTCGCGTCAGCTGGACCCGAACGTGATCGGCAACGAGCACTACGAGACCGCTCGTGGCGTTCAGTATGTTCTGCAGCGCTACAAAGAGCTGAAGGACATCATCGCGATCCTGGGTATGGACGAACTGTCCGAAAGCGACAAGCAACTGGTAGCCCGCGCTCGTAAGATCCAGCGCTTCCTGTCGCAGCCGTTCTTCGTGGCCGAAGTCTTCACTGGTTCGCCAGGCAAGTACGTTTCCCTGAAAGACACCATCGCTGGCTTCAGCGGCATCCTCAAAGGTGACTACGACCACCTGCCAGAACAAGCGTTCTACATGGTCGGCAGCATCGACGAAGCGATCGAGAAAGCCAAGAAACTGTAATCCCGGCGCCCCGCAAGGGGCGCTAATCAGGTTGAGGCAAGCAGATGGCTATGACAGTCCATTGCGACATCGTCAGCGCGGAAGGAGAAATCTTCTCCGGCCTGGTCGAGATGGTAGTAGCGCACGGCAACCTGGGCGATCTGGGTATCGCTCCAGGCCACGCGCCGCTGATCACCAATCTCAAGCCAGGTCCGATCACGCTGACCAAGCAGGGTGGCACTCAAGAGGTGTTCTACATCTCCGGTGGCTTCCTCGAAGTGCAGCCGAACATGGTGAAGGTTCTTGCCGACACCGTGCAACGTGCTGCCGACCTGGACGAAGCTCAGGCTCAGGAAGCCCTCAAGGCTGCCGAGAACGCGCTGAACACTAAAGGCTCGGACTTCGACTACGGCGCTGCAGCCGCACGTCTGGCCGAGGCGGCTGCTCAGCTGCGTACTGTCCAGCAAATGCGCAGAGGCAAGTAATCCGGCCCAGGCCGCTTACTGCCAGTGCGATTGAGTTAAAGGGTAGCCTCGGCTACCCTTTTTCTTTTTCCGAATTTCTATTTTGGTCACGCAGCTGACCGCCCAGGATTGGTAGCCAGTAATGTCCCTCGATATCGTTATTCTCGCCGCAGGCCAAGGCACGCGCATGCGTTCGGCGCTCCCCAAAGTGCTGCATCCGGTCGCCGGCAACTCCATGCTCGGCCATGTTATCCACAGCGCGCGCCAGCTGCAGCCGCAAGGTATTCATGTGGTCATTGGCCATGGTGCCGAACTGGTCCGCGAGCGCCTGGCCGCCGATGACCTGAATTTCGTCATGCAGGATAAACAGCTGGGTACCGGCCACGCCGTTGCACAGGCACTGCCAGCGCTGACTGCCGATACTGTGCTGGTACTGTACGGCGACGTGCCGCTGATCGAAGTGGAGACCCTGCAGCGGTTGCTGGCCAAGGCCAATGACCAGCAACTGGGCCTGCTCACGGTCACCCTCGAGGACCCGACCGGCTATGGCCGCATCGTTCGCGATCAGCAAGGCAATGTCACCGCCATCGTTGAGCACAAGGATGCCAGCGAAGCGCAGAAAGCGATCAACGAAGGCAACACGGGCATTCTGGCGCTGCCAGCGGCGCGCCTGGCTGACTGGATGGGTCGTCTGTCGAACAACAACGCCCAGGGTGAGTATTACCTGACCGACGTCATCGCCATGGCGGTGGCCGATGGTTTGGTGGTGGCTACCGAGCAGCCACACGATCCAATGGAAGTGCAGGGGGCCAACGACCGTCGCCAGCTTTCCGAGCTGGAGCGCCACTACCAGTTGCGTGAAGGGCGTCGCCTGATGGCCCAGGGTGTAACCCTGCGTGACCCGGCGCGCTTCGACGTTCGCGGTGAGGTGACCGTCGGTCGTGACGTGCTGATCGACATCAACGTTGTACTCGAGGGCAAAGTGGTCATCGAGGACGATGTGCAGATCGGTCCCAACTGTGTAATCAAGAACACGACCCTGCGCAAAGGGGCTGTGGTCAAGGCCAACAGTCACCTGGAAGGTGCGGTGATGGGCGAGGGCAGCGATGCCGGCCCGTTTGCCCGCTTGCGCCCTGGCAGCGTACTGGATGCCAAAGCCCATGTGGGTAACTTTGTAGAACTGAAAAACGCTCACCTTGGAGAGGGTGCCAAGGCTGGCCACCTGACGTACCTGGGCGATGCCGAAATCGGCGCACGTACCAACATCGGCGCTGGCACCATCACCTGCAACTACGACGGTGCCAACAAGTTCAAGACAGTGATGGGTGAGGATGTATTCATCGGTTCGAACAACTCGCTGGTAGCGCCTGTGGAAATCCAGGCCGGCGCCACTACCGCCGCTGGTTCTACCATTACGCAGGCTGTTGAAGCAGGTGATCTGGCAGTGGCCCGGGCACGCCAGCGCAACATCCCAGGTTGGAAGCGGCCGGAGAAGATCAAGAAGAGCTGATTTATCCACAGCTGCTTTCCTCGAAGCCGACCTATGTGAGTAAGTCGGCTTTTTTGTGCGCTATGCAACCCGATGTGTAGGCGCGGCCAGTGTGCGAGCGGGCAAGCCCGCGAAAACCGGCAAAGCCGGTGCCATACATGGCGGTGCCGGCTTTGCGGGCAAGTCGGATTGTCGCACCGCCGCTCCCCAAAGAAAAATTGCCGCCAGTAAAGTTATGCACAGCTTGACGAATCGCTCATCTTAGGTTTTGATTGCAATCATTATCTTTCGAAACGAAATTTAACCGATCATGTCGAAACGAAACACCCCTCAACGCCGCCACAACATCCTGGCCATGCTCAGCGAGCTGGGCGAAGTGAGTGTGGATGCCTTGGCCAAGCGTTTCGAAACCTCGGAAGTGACCATTCGTAAGGACCTTGCCGCGCTGGAGGCGAACGGCCTGCTGCTGCGCCGTTACGGCGGTGCAGTACCGGTACCGCAGGAAATGCTCAGCGAACCTGCGCAACCGGTCTCTGCCTACAAGAAGGCTATCGCCCGTGCAGCGGTGGGGCGTATACGCGAGCATGCTCGGATCATCATCGATAGCGGTAGCACGACCGCCGCTATGATTCCGGAACTGGGCCGCCAGCCCGGCCTGGTGGTGATGACCAATTCGTTGAATGTGGCTCGCGCCATCAGCGAGGTCGAGCACGAACCGGTACTGCTTATGACCGGCGGAACCTGGGACCCGCACTCCGAATCGTTCCAAGGGCAGGTCGCCGAGCAGGTCCTGCGGTCTTACGATTTCGACCAGTTGTTCATCGGTGCCGATGGCATCGACCTCGCGCGGGGCACCACCACCTTCAACGAGTTGCTTGGCCTGAGCCGGGTAATGGCTGAGGTCGCCCGCGAAGTGATCGTGATGGTCGAGTCGGACAAGGTGGGGCGCAAGATCCCCAACCTCGAGCTGCCCTGGGGCAGCGTGCATACCCTTATTACAGATGAACGCCTGCCCGCAGCGGCACGCGAACACATTCAAGCCCGCGGCATCAACCTGATCTGTGCCGCGATCAGCCAGGAGCAATAATTCATGTGTGGAATCGTTGGTGCCGTCGCCGAACGTAATATCACCGCCATCCTGATCGAAGGCCTCAAGCGGCTTGAGTACCGTGGCTACGACAGCGCCGGCCTGGCCGTGCTCACCCAGGACGGCCAGCTGCAGCGTCGCCGTCGTATCGGCAAGGTCAGCGAGCTGGAAGCGGCCGTTGCTGCCGAGCCGCTGAGTGGCCGGCTGGGTATCGCCCACACCCGCTGGGCGACGCATGGTGCACCCACCGAAGGTAATGCCCACCCGCACTTCTCTGCTAATGAAGTAGCGGTAGTGCACAACGGCATCATCGAGAACCACGAGGAGCTGCGCGAAGAACTGAAGGGCCTGGGCTATGTCTTCGCCTCGCAGACCGATACCGAAGTCATCGTGCACCTGATTCACCATACCCTGAAAAGCGTGCCGAACCTGGCAGATGCGCTGAAGGCGGCCGTGAAACGCCTGCACGGTGCCTACGGTCTGGCGCTGGTCAGCATCCACCAGCCTGATCGCCTGCTCGCCGCACGCAGCGGCAGCCCCCTGGTGATCGGCCTGGGCCTGGGCGAGAACTTCCTGGCATCCGACCAACTGGCCCTGCGCCAGGTGACCGACCGCTTCATGTACCTGGAAGAGGGCGATATCGCCGAGATCCGTCGCGATCAGGTCACCATCTGGGACCAGGCCGGGCACGAAGTCCAGCGCGAAACCGTGCAGTACCATGAAGGCGCCGAGGCCGCCGACAAGGGTAACTACCGCCACTTCATGCTCAAGGAAATCCACGAGCAGCCAACCGTGGTTCAGCGCACGCTGGAAGGGCGCTTGGGTAAAGATCACGTTCTGGTCCAGGCCTTCGGCCCTCAGGCTGCAGAATTGTTTGCCAAAGTGCGCAATGTGCAGATCGTTGCCTGCGGTACCAGCTACCACGCAGGCATGGTCGCCCGTTACTGGCTCGAAGGCCTGGCCGGCATCCCTTGCCAGGTGGAAGTGGCCAGTGAATTCCGCTACCGCAAGGTGGTGGTGCAGCCAGACACCCTGTTTGTGTCCATTTCGCAATCTGGCGAAACCGCTGACACCCTCGCTGCCCTGCGCAACGCCAAGGAGCTGGGCTTCCTCGGCAGCCTGGCGATCTGCAACGTGGGTATCAGCTCGCTGGTCCGTGAGTCGGACCTGACCCTGCTGACCCTCGCTGGCCCGGAAATCGGCGTGGCCTCGACCAAGGCCTTCACCACCCAGCTGGTGTCGCTGATGCTGCTGACGCTGGCGCTCGGCCAGGTCCGCGGCACCTTGCCGGCCGGTGTCGAGGCCGACCTGGTCGAAGAGCTGCGCCGCCTGCCGACGCGCCTTGGCGAAGCCTTGGCCATGGACGCCACCGTCGAGAAAATCGCCGAGCTGTTCGCCGACAAGCACCACACCCTGTTCCTCGGCCGCGGTGCCCAGTACCCGGTGGCGATGGAGGGCGCACTCAAACTCAAGGAAATCTCCTACATTCACGCAGAAGCCTACCCAGCTGGCGAACTGAAGCATGGCCCATTGGCACTGGTGGACAACGATATGCCGGTGGTGACCGTTGCGCCGAACAACGAACTGCTGGAGAAACTGAAGTCCAACCTGCAGGAAGTACGGGCGCGTGGTGGTGAATTGGTGGTGTTCGCTGACGAACATGCGGGCATGACTAATGGCGAGGGCACCCACGTGATCCAGGTGCCGCACATCGCCGATGCCCTGGCGCCGATCCTGTACACCATTCCGCTGCAGTTGCTGTCTTACTACGTGGCTGTGCTGAAAGGCACCGATGTGGACCAGCCGCGTAACCTGGCCAAGTCGGTTACGGTTGAGTAACGCGTGAGCGGGGGGACTTCAGTGTTTTTGAATAATAAAGGTTGTCACAAAACAATAAAGGTTGTCACAACGTAATAAAGGTTGTCACAAGGCAGGCTCTGACCGCACATCGGGCCGGAGCCAGGCCTTGGAGATTCGGGTGACAATCCTCTACCCAACGCTGTGACTGTTGTCCTGGCTTAGCCCGCTCTCTGGGGTGTCCCCTGTGCACGACACCTGTCCTCGTCCCGGTCGAGCGGGTCGCCCAATTTTGAGCGACTCGAACAATGGCATCCATGCCCATAGCTCCGGTCAAGGCTGCACATCGCAAGCTGATGACCCAGGCAAAAATAGATAAGAAAATTCAATCGGGTCGTGGGTGTGGAGTCAGAGATTCCTATAAGCCATGGATCAAAGTGTGGGAGATCAAATCAAAGGGTGTCTCTCATATGATCGCGGGAGTTAAAATTCACCGCACACACCACCTGCTGTCCAATGCAGAGCGAGATTACTTAACTGTACTTGAGCACGATGCCTCGATCATCGATATCCGAGAGCAGTATCCTCTGCTGACACAGGCTGAGACCCAAGCAATTGCCTCAAGTATTAACTGTCGCCACCCTGTATATCCTGGCACGCAAATACCTGTCGTTATGACGACGGACTTTCTCGTTACCTTCTTAGATTCCTCTGGCGAAACAAGGCTAGCTGCTCGATCAGTGAAATACCGAAAAGAGTTTGAGCAAGCTGATCTTCAGGCGCGTAATCGAATAGCAGAAAAGCTAGCCATCGAAGAAAAATACTGGGCAATGAGGGGGGTGGACTGGAAGCTGGTCCTGCATGAAAACCTCTCAAAGATAAAATTAGCGAACCTCAAGATTCTCAGGACATACGCCAGTATTCATCCCTCGTTACCGACGGAGAAGAACATCGGCAATTTGCTTGGATACATTGAGGAGGCAAAGACGGATCAAATACCGTTAAAAATTCTTTTGGATAAAGCGTCTCGTGACCTTTACATTGAATATATGGGGGTAAAGCGCCTCTTCCATCACCTGCTATGGAACGGTCGTTTAGAGTCAGATCTTACCTCGAAAATAATAAGCATGTCGCAGCCGTTGCACGTATGGCCGAATCAAAGGTCAGCGGCTTTGTCTCTGCCAAACGAGGTTTCCCATCATGCTTGATCTTAAAATCAACAGCATTGTCACTCCTGGCGAAGAACCTAGCCTACTAAAAAAAGCGGTTCGGATTTTAGGCATAGATGATGCTTCTGTAATTGTGATTGAGCTGAGTACGAATCCCAGCAAGCCGTGGCAGATCGAGCGGTCCGTTTTGATTGACGATATTGACGCAGGGCGCGCAATCTTAAGTCGAGAAATGGTGCCCTTACATCTGCTCAGAAGTGATGATGAAATTAGTGAAAATGAAAAATCGAGCCGAAATCGTAACTGGAGCCTTATAAGAGGGTTAGTAGAAGATCGCTCCGCCTTGGAAATTCTTGGACCGGGTTTTGGAAAGCTGGTTGCTAGGCATGCCCTAGAGGCAGGAGTAGAGCGTAAACAGATATACCGGCTTCTATACCGCTACTGGAGCATGGGGCAGACACCTAACGCGTTTCTATGGAACACTAGTGCTTGCGGTGGTCGGGGAAAGAAAAAGGATCGATCCTCAGGCATTATCCCCGGTAGGCCGCGTAAGTATCGTGGTGTCGTTGTCAATGATGGTGGTGCTATCACGCTCGAACCGCGCCATCTCTCTCATATCCGTTTGGCTTACGGGCGGGTTGCTAGCGGCAAATGCGGCACCCTGAAAGATGCACATAAGTGGATGTTAAACAAATTTTATAGAGAGACTCTGCCAGACGGCTCGAAAGGGAATATTGTACGCGGCAGTTACCCGACTACTACCCAGCTCAGATATCACGGTAAGCTTTTTTTCGATGATCTTTATAAACTTAAGGTGCGTGGCGGTTCTGTTCGATACAACAAAGATCATCGTGCTATCGTTGGCGCAGCTTCCCAAGGCCTGATGGGTGCGACCCATCGATATGAGATAGATTCCACCATCGCTGATGTATATTTAGTGCATCGCGTTAACAGGCTATGGCTCATAGGACGCCCCATACTTTATGTGGTCGTCGATACCTTTACTAGAATGATTGTAGGGATTCACGTGGGCCTTGAGGGTCCCAGTTGGAATGGGGCTCGACACGCGATATACAATGCTTGCACCCCAAAGGTCGATTTTTGCAAGCGATACAATGTTGAAATAGATGAGGCTGACTGGCCGTGCTCGCACTTGCCAGTCGAAATTGTTGCTGACCGGGCCGAACTTCTAAGTGAGGCTGGGGCAACGCTGTCGCAAAGCTTGGGACTAGCGGTGCAAATTTTGCCCCCCTTTAGGCCTGATTGGAAAGGGATCATCGAAAGCCGCTTCCGTCTGATCAATGAACACCTGGACTTGAAATTTGTTCCAGGCGGAGTAGATGCTCGTAAAATGGAGCGTGGTGATAGGGACTACCAACTCGATGCGATTTTGGATATCGACGAGTTCACAGAAATGGTTATTGTAGGGGTCTTGGCGCACAATAAGAGCCTACGCATACCACACCTATTAAGTCGCGAGATGATTGCCGACGGTATAGAAGCGACGCCTATAGCAGTTTGGAATTGGTCTAAAGCTAATAGTCCTATCAATTCTAAAGTGGTTTCTCCGGCTGAGTTGAAAATTGCTTTACTGCCCTCTCAAGAGTGTCGTATCAGTCGAGGCGGTATTGTTTTCCAAGGCGTCCAATATACATGTCAAACAGCCTTGCGTGAGGAGTGGTTGGAGCGCTCACACAATCTGCGGACGAAGTATGTTCGAGTATTCTACGATCCTAACTCTATTGAAAATTGTTGGATCAAGTCCGAAGCAGGTTTTGAGGCTTTAACTATTGTACCGCAGCAACGGCAGAAATATGGTGGACTCCGTATGGAGGAGGTTCTTGATATGGTCCATGTCTTGAACCAAGTATCGCCGGATGCCCGTTATGACAGTGACAATACTGCGGCGCTGGTAAGGGGGCGGCAAGAGGAAATCCTTGACCGGGCCAAAGCCAAACGTGCCGCACAGGGTGACCCGAAATCGAATGCAGATTTCAAGCGGGACAAACGTGCCAAGCGTGCGACCGAAGCTCAGACCGAGCGCGATTCCCATACCGCTGATCTGAATCAGCTACGCGTTGTGGATCACACGCCCCTTGCGGGAGAAAATTCTAGGCCAGTCACCGGCAGGCCCAGTTCCACAAGAAGCGCGGCGTTTCTGAAACTGGTAGTCAGCGAGGGTAGCGAGACAGAGACATGAACGATTTGACCTTCTCCCCCGCAGAATATATTCCTACAGGCATGCCTCAATATGATGGCAACCCGCTGATTGAATGCTTGCCTAGAATTCTCTCGGATGTTGATGTGGTGAGGCGTGTTGGGAACCTTCCGCCGAAGCCCGACGAGGCCGAACGAGCGTTGCCACCGAAGCTTCGCGGCCATGGGATCAACCGGCTCAAAGATGTTGTGGTTCCATTCGAAATCCACTTGCGCCTCGAAGACCTATTCAGCCAGCTGATCCGCTACGGCTATTCGGGCCGCAATCCGCTGTTGGCCTCATCTGTTAGGCATCGATTGCCTTCCTCAGCAGATGCCAAGCGCCATGGATTCATGTCCACCGCTGAGACGATGACCCTGATTGGCTTGAGTGGTATGGGCAAGACCACAGCGCTTAATTCCATAGCAAGGCTTTATCCGCAGGTGATCAGTCACAGCAGATATAAAGACGCGATTCTCATCGAAACCCAGGTTGTGTGGCTAAAGATTGAGTGCCCTCACGATGGCTCGTTGCGCGGTTTTTGCGCAGCATTCTTCTCTGCACTGGACGCTGCGTTAGGTGTCGAAAAATACTCTCGCAGGGGCGGTGCCGCCAACAGCATCAGCGTAATGCTCCAGCACATCAGTCAGCTGTGCAAAACCTTTTTTATCGGTGCTTTGATAATTGATGAAATGCAGCATCTTTGCTCGTCGCGAGGGGGGCAGGATCGGGAAAAGTTACTGAATTTCTTCGTAACTTTATCCAATGATGCGGGCGTTCCGCTTGTCTATGTAGGGACCAACGCAATGCTTCCGCTTTTTTCTGGTGTGTTGCGTAATGCCCGAAGAGCGGCGGGGATGGGACCAATCGCCTTTGACCGTTTCAGCGAAGACGATCCGTTTTGGCATCACTTGGTGTCCCAACTCTGGGCCTATGACTGGACGGAATCTTGCGCTCCCCTGACGAGTGACCTCCTGTCCAAGATCTATGATCTCACCCAGGGCAATACAGATTTCCTAGCGAAACTGCTTATGCTTGCGCAGCGTCATGTTATTTGGGAAGGAATCGACGCCATTACGCCAGCCGTGCTTCAGCAGGTGTATGACAATCAAATGAGGCTTTTGCACAAGCCCATCGAGGCCCTTCGAAGCGGTGATCCTCTTCAGATTGCTGATTTCGAGGACATGATGCCTACAAAAGACCAAATCGCTCAGATGATGAGCTACGACTTGGCTCGCCGGGCGGACCGGGCTCATCTTTCGCTACTTACACAGACCGCAATAGCACCTTCACCTCTAGCAAAGGAAAAATCGGTGCCGAAGGCTCCGAGTCGTACGGTCGTACCGGTTGCTGACGGCGCGTTAACTAACGTGCATTTTTCGAAGGACGAAGACCTTCAGGCTCAGCTCGAACAGCGCGGCTGGGTGGATAGGGATTCTTCCTGGTAATTTGACGCAGGGGAGCTCAGGGCAGTGGCTAACCTTCTGTTCTTCCCCCAGCCGTTTCCGGATGAGTCGCTCTATAGCCTGGCCGTGCGCTATCACAAGCTAGCAGCGAATCAGGGATACCGAGCGACCAGCCAAGAGCTGTTCGGTAGCTACTCGCGTACCTGCGGTTCCATCCTGCCGTGCTGCTTAGAGGCTCTGTCTGAACGTCTCAGAGGCGCCTTCTCTGTAGGAGAGCTGATCGAGCGCTTCACGCTTTTACCGCTTTTTCTGCCTTTTTTGGACGACGAGAAGGGCCGCGATGCTGCCGTTCTAATGGGAGGTAATCGAGGTACAGGCCTCAAGATGGCCTTGGGCATTACAGCATCGCGTTTCCTCCAACACGCCTCGTTTAGGTATTGCGAGAGCTGCGTCAGAGAGGACATTCTGGAGTGCGGCTCAGCTTATTGGCATCGTATTCACCAAGCATCGGGCACTTGCATTTGTCCACGCCACAGCGAAGTACTACAGGCGATTAGATTCCCCGGATGGTCAGATTGGCGTTGTATGTTGCGTATCCGCTCCATAAAC
>NZ_BLJG01000088.1 GCF_009932375.1 Pseudomonas juntendi | reverse complement strand
CAACAGCCAGATCAAAAGCTGGGCGGGGTTTGGTTGCGTGGTGCGAAACCCACGAAAGCGCAGTTGTTGCTTCTGCTTTTTGCTTTTGCTTCTTAGCGCGCGGTAGTTCAGGCGCTGCAGATTGCGACTTCAGGAGCATACCCGTAGCGAGGGGACCCCGGAGCGAAGCGTAGGGGCCGGATGACGGGAGCGGGCGGCTTTGGTTACTTTGGCCAAGACCAAAGTAACCCGCCGTAAGGGCGGAAAAGTGACTCGGCGCCGCCTACGCGAACGAATACCTATGCGGTTTCAACGCCCACGTTGTTTCAAGCCTGCTTCAGCAACAACGCCACCCCCGGAAAGTACTGCCCCAGCTCGTTATGCAACTTGCGGTAAGCATACGGGAAGTACCAGGCCACCGCGCACGCGCTGTGTTTCTGCAAGTCGTCGACCATGTCCTGCAACTCTTCAGGGCTGGCGTGCTGGCCAGCCTTCCATGGGCTGATGAACAAGGCCCCCGCCTTCAACTGGCTGGGGTAGGCCACCTGCCGGGCGCGCACGGCGGTTTCCTGCAATGCAGCTGCCATGTCCAGCTTCGCCAGCCTTGGCCACCGCTGACCCACGCTCAGGTACAGCACTTGGTCAGCACTGCTGATCGATAGATCGCAGCGCCCCTCATGGTCACCTTCATCGCGCTGCTTCTTGCCGACAAACTGCTGTAACGCCGCCAGCTCAGCCTCCCACGCCGCGGCTGCCAGCACCCCGGCATTGGCAGCCGCGCCGTGCCAGTAAGGTGCCTCGCCATCGCCGTAAAACTGGTTGCAGCGGTCAATGCAGTCGACCCAGCGTTCCAGCACCGGGCCGAGGAACTCCAGGTTCGGGTTGTTGATGAGATGGCCTCGCATGCTGCACTCTCCTTTTGTCATTGTGGTGGCGTACAGTCGAGCATGATGGCTATGTGCTATCAGTGTGGCACAGCCTGGAGAATTGGCCAGCGTCGCCGCTTTGCAAGTACGCACTCCCTGCCCACTCCGATTGACGCTCCCGGTACAACCCTCTAACCTTCGCGCGTGTTTCAGGTGCCCTGCCAGCCCCGACTGGGCAGGGTGAAACTGGGAAGCCGGTGGGCGCCAGCATGGCGCGAGTCCGGCGCTGCCCCCGCAACGGTAGGTGAGTCGCGGCCGCGCAGGGCCACTGGGTGTTTACCCGGGAAGGCGCGCAGGCCAGGGCCAAGGCCCCCTCACAAGCCCGGAGACCGGCCTGATATCTGCCAACGGCATCACGGAGGGTGATGCGCGGTGCACCGTGGCCCCTTGCCATGGCCCCTGCGCGTTCTCCGTCTGCCTGCCTACTCTTTATTGCCGCGCGTTGCCGTGGTGACAGCCAGCGGAGAACCCTGATGAGCGAACCCACCGAACGCGACGAACGCCACTTGGCGCGCATGCAGCGCAAGAAGGCAGTCATCGACGAACGTATCGCCAACTCCCCCAACGAATGCGGCCTGCTGCTGGTGCTGACTGGCAATGGCAAAGGCAAGAGCAGCTCGGCCTTCGGCATGCTTGCGCGGGCCCTGGGCCATGGCATGCAGTGTGGTGTGGTGCAGTTCATCAAAGGCCGCAACAGCACCGGTGAAGAGCTGTTCTTCCGCCGCTTCCCCGAGCAGGTGCGCTACCACGTGATGGGCGAAGGCTTCACCTGGGAAACCCAGGACCGCCAGCGCGACATCGCCGCGGCCGAAGCCGCCTGGGCGGTGTCCCGTCAGCTGCTGCAGGACCCCAGCGTGCAGTTCGTGGTGCTGGACGAGCTGAACATCGCCCTCAAGCACGGCTACCTCGACCTTGACCAGGTCCTGTCCGACATCCAGGCCCGGCCGCCGATGCAGCATGTGATCGTCACTGGCCGCGGGGCCAAGCCTGAAATGGTCGAGCTGGCCGACACCGTGACCGAGATGGGCATGCTCAAGCATGCCTTCCAGGCCGGCATCCGCGCACAGAAAGGCGTAGAGCTGTGAGCCAGGCGCGCCACTGCCCAGCCGTGCTGATCGCGGCTCCCGCCTCCGGCCAGGGCAAGACCACCGTCACCGCCGCACTGGCCCGCCTGCACCGTAACCGCGGGCGCAAGGTGCGAGTGTTCAAGTGCGGGCCGGACTTTCTTGACCCCATGATTCTGGAGCGGGCCAGTGGCGCGCCGGTGTACCAGCTGGACCTGTGGATGATCGGCGCGGAGGAAAGCCGCCGGCTGTTGTGGGAAGCGGCAGGGGAGGCCGACCTGATCCTGATCGAAGGGGTGATGGGGTTGTTCGATGGCACCCCCTCCAGTGCCGACCTGGCACGCCATTTCGGTGTGCCGGTGCTGGCCGTGATCGACGGCACGGCCATGGCCCAGACCTTCGGCGCGCTGGCCCTGGGCCTGGCGCGCTACCAGGCCGACCTGCCGTTTGCCGGGGTGCTGGCCAACCGGGTCGGCAGCCTGCGCCACGCACAGCTGCTGGAAGGCAGCCTGACTGAAGGCTTGCGCTGGTATGGCGGGTTGTCCCGCGAGCGTGGCATCGAATTGCCCAGCCGGCACCTGGGCCTGGTCCAGGCCAGTGAACTGAACGATCTCGATGCCCGCCTGGACGCCGCCGCCGAAGCGTTGGCGGCCAGTTGCGATGCGGCGCTGCCGCCACCGGTATGCTTTGCCGAGCCGGCAGTACACGCCTGCGCAGCCTCGCTGGCCGGTGTGCGTATCGGCGTGGCACGCGACGAGGCTTTTGCCTTCACCTACGGTGCCAACCTCGACCTGCTGCGCAGCCTGGGGGCCCAACTGGCCTTCTTCTCGCCGCTGCACGACCGCGAACTGCCTGCGGTAGACAGCCTGTACCTGCCAGGTGGCTACCCCGAATTGCACCATCACGGCCTGGCGGCGAACGCGCCGATGTGCGCAGCGATCCGCGCCCACCATGCTCAGGGCAAGCCGCTGCTGGCCGAATGTGGCGGCATGCTGTACCTGCTCGAGGCGTTGACCGACGTGGCCGGCGAGCGCGCCGAACTGCTCGGCCTGCTGCCGGGTGAGGCGACCATGCAGAAGCGCTTGGCGGCCCTGGCCTTGCAGGCAGTGGAGTTGCCGGAAGGCACCTTGCGCGGGCACACCTACCACCATTCGCTGACCACGACCGGGCTGGACCCGATTGCCCGCGGCCTGAGCCCCAACGGCGGCCGCGGCAATGAAGCGGTGTACCGGATCGGGCGGCTAACCGCCTCCTATGTGCATTTCTATTTCCCGTCCAACCCGCCTGCGGCGGCGGCACTGTTACGGCCATGAGCGAACACGCCTTCAGCGCCGCCGAGCGCGCTGCCATCTACCGGGCCATCGGCGAGCGCCGCGATATGCGCCATTTCGCGGGTGGGGACGTGGCGCCGGCTGTGCTGGCTCGCCTGCTGGCCGCTGCCCACCAGGCGCCGAGCGTCGGGCTCATGCAGCCCTGGCGTTTCATTCGTATCACCCGACGTGAACTGCGCGGGCAGATCCAGGCCTTGGTCGAGGCGGAGCGGGTGCGCACTGCCCAGGCCCTGGGCGAACGCTCCGACGCGTTCATGAAACTGAAGGTGGAAGGCATCAACGACTGTGCCGAGGTGCTGGTGGCGGCCTTGATGGACAACCGCGAGCCGCACATCTTCGGTCGCCGCACCCTCCCTGAAATGGACCTGGCGTCGCTGGCCTGTGCCATTCAGAACCTGTGGCTGGCAGCACGTGGCGAAGGCCTGGGCATGGGCTGGGTGTCGCTGTTCGACCCGCAGGCCCTTGCGGACCTGCTGGGTATGCCGGCGGGGGCCAAACCGGTGGCAGTGCTGTGCCTGGGGCCGGTTACGGCGTTCTACCCGGCACCCATGCTGGTCCAGGAAAACTGGGCTCAGCAGCGGCCCTTGAGTGAAATGCTGTTCGAAAACCAATGGGGAGAGTGCCAATGAGCGTGGCTATGCTGACCGTGGCTGGCGTGGCCTTGGACGCGTTGCTGGGCGAGCCGCAGCGCCGCCACCCACTGGTGGCTTTCGGCAACATGGCCAATCACCTGGAGCGGCGCCTGAATGCCGGTGGCCGCGGTTGGCGCAGCCACGGTGTCAGCGCCTGGTTTCTGGCGGTGGTGCCGCTGACCCTGGTGGCGCTGGTGCTGTCCTGGCTGCCCTGCATTGGCTGGCTGGTCGATGTGCTGGCGTTGTACTGCGCTGTGGGGCTGCGCAGCTTGGGCGAACATGTGCTGCCAGTGGCTCAGGCGTTGCGCCAGGGCGACCTGGACGAAGCGCGGCGCCGGGTAGGTTTTCTGGTCAGCCGTGAAACCCGCGAGCTGGACGCGCCTGCGGTAGCGCGGGCAGCCACCGAGTCGGTGCTGGAAAATGGCAGCGACGCTGTATTCGCTGCACTGTTCTGGTTCGTGGTGGCCGGGGCGCCGGGTGTGGTGTTGTACCGCCTGAGCAATACCCTCGATGCCATGTGGGGTTACCGCAATGCGCGTTTCGAGCGCTTTGGCTGGTGCGCAGCGCGCATCGACGACGTGCTCAACTATATTCCCGCCAGGCTGGTGGCGCTGACTTATGCGCTGCTCGGCAAAACCCGTGTGGCCCTGGCCTGCTGGCGCAAGCAGGGCCCCTTGTGGGACAGCCCCAACGCCGGCCCGGTCATGGCGGCCGGTGCAGGTGCGCTAGGTGTCGAACTCGGCGGCCCGGCGGTGTACCACGGCGAGCTGCACGAGCGGCCACGCCTGGGCGAGGGGCCGGCGGCCGATGCCGACGCCATCGAGCGTGGCTGGAACCTGGTGCAGCGCGGCGTATGGCTGTGGTTGCTGGTGATTTGCCTGGGGGCCTACCTGGATGCTTGAACACGGCGGTCGCCTGCTGCGTGCAGTGCACCAATACGGGATTGCCCGTGAGCACTGGCTGGACCTGTCCAGCGGCATTGCGCCGTGGGCGTTTCCCATTCCGCCCATTCCCGTTGAAGCCTGGGCCCGCTTGCCGGAAACCGAGGACGGCCTGGAAGCGGCCGCGCGCCGCTATTACGGCGCCAGCCAGGTATTGCCAGTCGCTGGCTCGCAGGCCGCGATCCAGGCCTTACCGCTGCTGCGTGCCAGCGGACGGGTCGGGGTGCTGGGCCCATGCTATGCCGAGCACCCCCATGCCTGGCAAAGGGCGGGGCACCAGTTGCTCGAGCTGGACGAAACACAGGTCGAGGCCGCACTCGACGGCCTCGACGTGCTGGTGCTGGTCAACCCCAACAACCCCACAGGGCGCCGCGTGCCCCGTGAGCAGTTGCTGGCCTGGCACGCCCGGCTGGCTGCGCGCGGTGCCTGGCTGCTGGTGGATGAAGCCTTCATGGACAATACCCCCGCAGACAGCGTGGTGGATTGCAGCGCACGCCCTGGTCTGATCGTATTGCGCTCGTTCGGTAAGTTCTTCGGCCTGGCCGGCGTGCGCCTCGGTTTCGTGGCGGCCGAGCACAGCCTGCTGTCGCGCCTGGCCGAGTTGCTTGGCCCGTGGACCGTCAACGGCCCGACCCGGGTGTTGGCCCAAGTCAGCCTGGCTGACCAGGCCGCGCAGCGTGCCCAAACCGAACGCTGTGCCGCCGCCAGCCAGCGACTGGCGGCAATGCTGCAGAGCGCAGGCCTGACGCCCACCGGCGGCTGTGACCTGTTCCAGTATGTACGCAGCCCAGGCGCAGCCCACCTGCACGACTTTCTCGCCCGTCGCGGCATTCTGGTGCGGCTGTTCGAGCAGCCTGCCGCAGTACGCCTGGGGCTGCCCGCCAGCCTGGCAGATGAGCAACGCCTGGCCCAGGCCCTGGCGGCCTACCAAAAGGAAACGGCATGACCACCCTCATGGTGCAAGGCACCACCTCCGACGCCGGCAAAAGCACGCTGGTAACTGCATTGTGCCGCTGGCTGTTGCGCCAGGGTGTGGGTGTGGTGCCGTTCAAACCGCAGAACATGGCGCTGAACAGTGCCGTAACCGCCGATGGCGGTGAAATTGGCCGCGCCCAGGCGGTGCAGGCCCAAGCGTGCCGGCTGGCGCCGCACACCGACATGAACCCGGTATTGCTCAAGCCCAACAGTGATACCGGCGCCCAGGTGATCATCCATGGGCGTGCCGTCACCAGCATGAACGCGGTGGCCTACCACGACTACAAAGCTGTCGCCATGCAGGCAGTGCTGGCCTCGCACCAGCGCCTGAGCGCTGCCTGGCCGGTGGTCATGGTCGAGGGCGCGGGGTCGCCGGCAGAAATCAACCTGCGCGCGGGCGACATCGCCAACATGGGCTTTGCCGAAGCGGTCGACTGCCCGGTGATCCTGGTCGCGGACATCAACCGTGGTGGCGTGTTCGCCCACCTGGTGGGCACGCTGGAACTGCTGTCGCCCAGTGAGCAGGCGCGAGTGCAGGGCTTTGTGATCAACCGCTTCCGTGGCGACATCGCGCTGCTGCAACCAGGGCTGGACTGGCTGGAGGCACGCACCGGCAAGCCGGTGCTGGGCGTGTTGCCCTACGTCACCGACCTGCACCTTGAAGCCGAAGATGGCATCGACATGCGCCAGGGCCGCAAGCAGGACCGCGTGCTCAAGGTGATCGTGCCGGTGCTGCCGCGTATCAGCAACCACACCGACTTCGACCCTTTGCGCCTGCATCCGCAGGTAGACCTGCAATTTATCGGCCCTGGCCAGCCGATTCCGGCTGCCGACCTGATCATCCTGCCTGGCTCGAAAAGCGTCCGCGGCGATCTGGCACAACTGCGCGAGCGCGGTTGGGACAAGGCGATCGAACGCCACCTGCGCTATGGCGGCAAACTGATCGGAATTTGTGGCGGCCTGCAGATGCTCGGCCATGAAGTGCATGACCCGCTGGGGCTCGAAGGGGTTGCCGGTTCAAGCCGCGGTTTGGGCCTGTTCGACTACGCCACCGTGCTCGAAGCCCATAAGCAGTTGCGTAATGTCACCGGCACGCTGAACCTCGAGGCTGCAGCGGTGAGCGGTTATGAGATCCATGCGGGTGTCACCCGCGGCCCGGCCCTGGCGCAGCCTGCCGTGCAGTTGGCCGATGGCCGCAGCGACGGCGCCATCAGCGACGACGGGCAGGTGCTGGCCACGTACCTGCATGGTCTGTTCGAAGGCAGCCATTCATGTGCCGCCCTGCTGCGCTGGGCGGGCCTGGACGATGTGCAGGTCATCGATTACGAAGCCCTGCGTGAACGTGACATCGAGCGCCTGGCCGACCTGGTGGACGCGCACCTGAACACCACCTTGTTGCGCCAACTGTGCGGGGTGGCCTGACATGCGCAGCCTGATCCTCGGCGGTGCCCGTTCGGGCAAAAGCCGCCTGGCCGAGCAATGGGCCACTGCCAGCGGCCTGCCCGTGACCTACATTGCCACCAGCCAGCCGCTGGACGGTGAAATGAACGAGCGGGTAGCGCTGCACCGGCAACGACGCCCTGCCGCCTGGGGTTTGATCGAAGAGCCCCTGGCGTTGGCGGCGGTATTGCGCGCAGAAGCGGCCGCGGGGCGTTGCCTGCTGGTGGATTGCCTGACGCTGTGGCTGACCAACCTGCTGATGCTGGAGGATGACCAACGCCTGGCCCAAGAGCGTGATGCGCTGCTCGATTGCCTGGAGCAACTGCCTGGCACGGTCATCCTGGTCAGTAACGAAACCGGTCTGGGGGTGGTGCCCATGGGCGAGCTGACCCGGCGTTATGTCGACCTGGCCGGCTGGATGCATCAGGCGGTGGCCGAGCGCTGTCAACGCGTGGTGTTGACGGTTGCCGGGTTGCCATTGGTGCTCAAGGGCGCCGCGCCATGACCCAGCCATGCACCGTGCAACCCCCACTACCCATTGTCCAACCCTGAACAGGCTTCCCCCGATGATCCAACCCTGGTGGCAAACCCCCTGCCAACCCCTCGACAACGCCGCCATGGACCAGGCCCGCGCGCGTCAGCAGCAACTGACCAAACCTGCCGGCTCGCTTGGCCAGCTGGAAGGCCTGGCCATTCAGCTGGCCGGTTTGCAGGGGCAGGAACGCCCCGTGCTGGACCAGCTGGCCATCACCATTTTTGCTGGTGACCACGGTGTGGTCGAGGAAGGCATCTCGGCCTACCCGCAGGCGGTAACCGGGCAGATGCTGTGCAATTTCGTCGGCGGTGGCGCGGCAATCAGTGTGCTGGCGCGGCAACTGCACGCCAGCCTGGAAGTGGTCGATCTCGGCACCATCGACCTACAGCTGGAACTGCCCGGCGTGCGCCATTTGCGCCTGGGGGCCGGTACCGCGAACTTTGCCCGCCAGCCGGCGATGACCGAAGACCAGCTGCTGGCAGCCCTGCAGGCTGGCCGCGAGAGCGCCTTGCGCGCGGCCGAACAGCGTGCGCAGTTGTTCATCGGTGGTGAGATGGGCATCGGCAACACGACTGCCGCGGCTGCCGTGGCCAGCGCCTTGCTGGGCTGCCCGGCGGCACAGCTGAGCGGGCCTGGCACCGGCCTGGACAACGCGGGTGTGCGGCACAAGGCGCAGGTCATCGAACAGGCGTTGCGCCTGCATGGCCTGCGGGCTGACGCGCCGTTGCAGGCATTGGGGTGCGTTGGCGGGTTCGAGATCGCAGCCCTGGTCGGCGCCTATATCGGCTGCGCGCAGTCGGGTATCGCAGTACTGGTCGATGGCTTCATCTGCAGCGTCGCCGCGCTGGTGGCGGTGCGCCTGAACCCGCAGTGCCGGGCCTGGCTGCTGTTCGCTCACGAAGGTGCCGAGCCTGGGCACAAGGCCCTGCTCGCGGCGCTGCAGGCCGAGCCGTTGCTGGCCCTGGGCCTGCGCCTGGGGGAGGGCAGTGGCGCCGCATTGGCGGTACCGCTGTTACGCCTGGCGTGTGCGCTGCATGGGCAAATGGCGACCTTTGCCGAAGCCGCTGTGGCGGACCGCCCGGCATGATCCTCGACCTGCTGCGCCACGGCGAAACCGAGCAGGGCGGGCTGCGTGGCAGCCTGGATGACGCGCTGACCGACCAAGGCTGGGCCCAGATGCGCAGTGCCGTGGCCGGTGCCGGCCCGTGGCAGGTGTTGGTCAGCTCGCCGCTGCAGCGCTGTGCGCGGTTTGCCGATGAGCTGGGTGCGCACCTGAATTTGCCGGTGTGCCGGGTGCCTGCCCTGCAAGAACTGCACTTTGGTGACTGGGAAGGCCGCAGCGCCGCACAGATCATGCAAGACCAGGCCGATGCGCTGGGGCAGTTCTGGGCAGACCCCTACGCCTTCACGCCGCCTAACGGCGAGCCGGTGCACGCCTTTGCGTCACGGGTGCTGGCTGCGGTCGAGGGGTTGTACCAGCAGCACGCCGGCAAGCGTGTGCTGCTGGTCACCCATGGTGGGGTGATGCGCCTGCTGCTGGCGCGTGCTCGCGGCTTGCCCAGGCACCAACTGTTGCAGGTCGAGGTCGGGCATGGTGCCTTGGTCCGCTTGTTGGTGAGTGAGGGCGGGCTATTGGTCGAGGAAGGTTGAGATGCTGCTGTTGCCGTTCTGGATCGCCTTGCAGTTTCTCAGCAGCTTGCCGGTGAGCCTGCCGGGCATGCCCGCCGCCCGTGAGGTGGGCCGTTCGCTGCTCTATTACCCGCTGGTCGGGCTGCTGTTCGGGTTGCTGTTGTGGCTGGCAAGCCACCTGCTGCAAGGCACGCCGGCGCCGCTGCACGCGGCGTTGCTGTTGGCACTGTGGGTGCTGCTCAGCGGGGCCTTGCACCTGGATGGGCTGGCCGACAGTGCGGACGCCTGGCTGGGCGGCTTTGGCGACCGCGAGCGCACGTTGCGGATCATGAAAGACCCACGCAGCGGGCCAATGGCCGTGGTAACCCTGGTACTGGTGCTGTTGCTGAAGTTCTGTGCCCTTTGGGTGCTGGTCGAGCAGGGCGTCACTGCCCACCTGCTGCTGGCGCCGCTGCTGGGGCGGGCGGCGATGCTGGGTTTGTTTCTGTGCACCCCTTACGTGCGCCCAGGTGGCCTGGGGCAGGCATTGGCGGAGCATCTGCCACGGCGCGCCGCGGGCTGGGTACTGCTGGGTTGTGCGCTGTTTTGCCTGTGGCTGGGCGGGTGGAGCGTGGTGCTGGCGCTGGCGGTATTTGCCTGGCTGCGGCAGCTCATGTGCCGACGCCTGGGTGGCACAACGGGCGATACGGCCGGGGCGCTGCTGGAGCTGCTTGAGCTGGCGGTGGTGCTTGGCATGGCGCTGGGGCTTTGAGTATGGTGCCACTCCAGCGGGGCTTCGCCCGGCACCATGAAATTTCTTGCAACATGCAACACGCGGGTATATACACGTATCCATGCTGACCAGTGAATGCCTTTGTATCCATTTGCGCCGTGCTGCCCGTGGGGTGACCCGGCATTACGACGAAGCCCTTGCCGGCTTCGGGGTGAATGTCGCCCAGTTTTCGCTGTTACGGCACCTGCAGCGCCTTGAGCGTCCCAGCATCACAACCCTGGCCGAGGCCATGGGGCTGGAGCGCAGTACGTTGGGCCGTAACCTGCGTGTGTTGCAGGCAGAGGGCTTGGTAGCCCTGGCCGAGGGCGATGACCAGCGTAACCGTGAGGTGTTGCTGACCGCAGCCGGCAAGCAGTTGCTGCAAGCTGCCCACCCTGCCTGGGAGCAGGCGCAAGCCGATTTGGTGGAACGCCTGGGGGGCGGGCAGCGTGATCAACTGGTGCGCCTGCTGAACCAGCTGGCCTGAAATGATACGACCATAAGCGGGTATATACCCGTAAACCTTGCGATGTGCTGGAGATAACGATAATGACTTCGGTGTGGCGAACCAGCGGATGGGTATTGGTGGGGGCAGCGTTGATTCTGGCGTTGTCATTGGGTGTACGGCACGGTTTCGGCCTGTTCCTGGCGCCCATGAGCGCCGATTTTGGCTGGGGTCGTGAGGTGTTTGCCTTCGCCATTGCCTTGCAGAACCTGATCTGGGGGCTGGCGCAACCCTTTGCCGGCGCTTTGGCCGACCGCCTGGGCGCGGCCCGGGTGGTGATCATCGGCGGTATTCTTTATGCCGTGGGGTTGGTCCTGATGGGCACGGCCGACTCGGCCTGGTCGTTGTCGCTGAGTGCGGGCTTGCTGATTGGTATCGGCCTCTCCGGCACTTCGTTTTCGGTGATCCTCGGTGTGGTCGGGCGGGCTGTGCCGGCCGACAAGCGCAGCATGGCCATGGGCATCGCCAGCGCAGCAGGTTCGTTCGGCCAGTTCGCCATGTTGCCGGGCACCCTGGGCCTCATCCAGTGGCTGGGTTGGTCGGCGGCCCTGTTGGTATTGGGGCTGCTAGTGGCATTCATCGTGCCTTTTGTGGGCCTGCTGCGCGACCGCCCATTGCCCAGCCATGGTGCCGAGCAGACGCTGGGCCAGGCGTTGCGTGAGGCGTGTTCGCATCCTGGGTTCTGGCTCCTGGCGTTGGGCTTCTTCGTCTGTGGTTTCCAGGTGGTGTTCATCGGCGTGCACCTGCCGGCCTACCTGGTTGACCAGCATCTGCCCGCGAGTACCGGTACCACGGTGCTGGCGCTGGTTGGGCTGTTCAATATTGTCGGCACCTTCACGGCTGGCTGGCTGGGTGGGCGCATGTCCAAACCGCGCTTGCTGACCGGGCTTTACCTGCTGCGGGCGGTGGTGATCGTGCTGTTCCTGTGGGCGCCGGTGACTCAGTTCAGTGCCTACCTGTTCGGTATCGCCATGGGGCTGCTGTGGTTGTCTACCGTGCCGCTGACCAATGGCACCGTGGCGACGGTGTTCGGGGTGCGCAACCTTTCCATGCTGGGCGGTATCGTGTTCCTGTTCCACCAGCTGGGTGCGTTCCTGGGGGGCTGGCTGGGTGGGGTGGTGTACGACCGCACGGGCAGCTATGACCTGGTGTGGCAGATCTCCATCCTGCTCAGCGTATTGGCTGCCGCCCTGAACTGGCCGGTACGCGAACGCCCGGTCGCCCGCTTGCAGGCGCAGGCAGCATGAGCCGCCATTGGGGTCGCGGGCTGCTGGCGGTTGCCGGGTTATTGCTGCTGGCGCTGGTGTGGTGGGGTTGGCACCGCGGGGGCTTGGCATTGATGCAGTTGGGCATGAGCGTCTGTTAGGCGCTACCCTGCAAGCTCAAGGCTTGGATTGCGGGAGCAACAGACATGCGTATACAGGGGTTGACGGTGACGGTGCTGGGCTTGCTGGCCAGTGCGTCGAGCTGGGCGGCCGATTGTCCTGCGTTGTTGCAGGGCAGCTTGCCGGAATTGCGGGGCAAGGGGCAGATCGAGCTGTGCGAGCGGTTTGCCGGTAAGCCTCTGGTGGTGGTGAACACCGCCAGTTACTGTGGTTTTGCGCCGCAGTTCGAGGGGCTTGAAGCAACGTACAAGGCGTATCACGAACAAGGCCTGGAGATGTTGGGTGTGCCGTCCAATGACTTCAAGCAGGAAGACGCAGATAGCGAGAAGACGGCCAAGATGTGCTATGCCAACTACGGTGTGACGTTCACCATGACCAAGGCTCAGCCGGTTCGGGGCAAGGATGCGATTCCGTTGTTCGTTGAATTGGCCAACCAGAGCAGTGCGCCGAAGTGGAATTTCTACAAATATGTGGTTGATCGCAAGGGCAAGGTGATTGGTAATTTTTCCAGCCTGACCAAGCCGGATGATCCGGCGTTCCGGGCGGCTATCGAGAAGGCTATTGCGTCGCAGTGATGGGGTGGGTATTGCTTGGCTTGAAAGCTTTTTAGCGCTGGTTTTGGTGGCGCGAAAACTTCAGCTGCGATAGCGACGCATAGTCACCTTTTCGCCCTTACGGCGAGTCACTTTTTGTCAGACGCGACAAAAAGTAACCAAAAAACGCTGCGCTCCCGTCATCCGGCCCCTGCGCTGCGCTCCGGGGTTCCCTCGCTACGGGCATGCTCCCGGGAGTACGCGCTGCAGGCCCCATCCCTGGGGCCTCAGCGCTTGACGGGCATCCATGCCCGTCACCTCCCTCCGCATGCCCTCCGCTCGGCCTCCTGAAGTCGCGAAGATCAAGATCAAGATCAAGATCAACAGCCAGATCAAAAGCCAGATCAACAGCTGTGCGGGGGTTGAAGAGGTGGGCCAGCGCCGCCTGTGCCAGCGG
>NZ_BLJG01000087.1 GCF_009932375.1 Pseudomonas juntendi | reverse complement strand
AAGCTTCAAGCTGCAAGTAAAAACAGCCATCGCTGCCGCAGATGCTGGCGCCTGGCATGCGCCGGCGCCAGCCAGCTTGTGGCTTGCAGCTTGTAGCTTGGCACTAGGCGGCTTGCCGCTTTATTGCGATTTCCTGACCCGCAGGTACCACTCCGACAGCAGGCGCACCTGCTTGTCTGTATAACCACGCTCCACCATTCGGGTGACGAAGTCGTTGTGTTTCTTCTGGTCCTCTTTGCTGGCTTTGGCATTGAAGCTGATGACCGGCAGCAGGTCTTCGGTGTTGGAGAACATTTTCTTCTCGATCACCACCCGCAGTTTTTCGTAGCTCAGCCAGCTTGGGTTCTTGCCATTGTTGTTGGCGCGTGCGCGCAGTACGAAGTTGACGATCTCGTTGCGGAAGTCTTTCGGGTTGCTGATGCCGGCCGGCTTCTCGATTTTCTCCAGCTCTTCGTTGAGCGCGATGCGGTTGAGGATCTCGCCGGTTTCCGGGTCGCGGTATTCCTGGTCCTGGATCCAGAAGTCGGCATACAGCACATAGCGGTCGAAGATGTTCTGGCCGTATTCGCTGTAGGACTCCAGGTACGCTGTCTGGATTTCCTTGCCGATGAACTCGATGTAGCGCGGTGCCAGGTACTCCTTCAGGTAGCGCAGGTAGCGTTCGCGCACCTCTGCAGGGAACTGTTCCTGTTCGATTTGCTGCTCCAGCACATACAACAGGTGCACGGGGTTGGCGGCAATTTCGTGTGGGTCGAAGTTGAACACCTTGGACAGGATCTTGAAGGCGAAGCGGGTCGACAGGCCATTCATGCCCTCGTCGACGCCGGCCGAGTCGCGGTATTCCTGAATCGACTTGGCCTTCGGATCGGTGTCCTTGAGGTTTTCACCGTCGTACACGCGCATTTTCGAATAGATATTGGAGTTTTCAGGCTCTTTGAGCCGCGACAGCACCGTGAATTGCGCCAGCATCTTCAGGGTGTCTGGTGCGCAATGGGCCTTGGACAGCGAACTGTTGACCAGCAATTTGTCGTAGATCCTGATCTCGTCGCTGACGCGCAGGCAGTACGGCACCTTGACGATGTAGATCCGGTCAATGAACGCTTCGTTGTTCTTGTTGTTACGGAAAGTGTGCCACTCCGATTCGTTGGAGTGGGCCAACAGGATGCCGGTGTACGGGATGGCCCCGAGGCCTTCGGTACTGTTGTAGTTACCTTCCTGGGTGGCGGTGAGCAAGGGGTGCAGGACCTTGATCGGCGCCTTGAACATTTCCACGAATTCCATCAGGCCCTGGTTGGCCCGGCACAGTGCCCCCGAGTAGCTGTAGGCGTCGGCGTCGTTCTGTGGGTATTCCTCGAGCTTGCGAATGTCGACCTTGCCGACCAGGGCAGAGATGTCCTGGTTGTTTTCATCGCCCGGTTCGGTCTTGGCGATGGCGATCTGGTTGAGGATGGAAGGGTAGAGCTTGACCACTTTGAATTTGGAAATATCGCCGCCGAACTCCTGCAGCCGCTTGGTTGCCCAGGGCGACATGATGGTGTTGAGGTAGCGCCGCGGGATGCCGAACTCTTCCTCGAGAATGGCCCCGTCTTCGTTGGCGTTAAACAGGCCCAATGGCGATTCGAACACCGGTGAGCCCTTGATGGCGTAGAACGGTACGCGCTCCATCAGCTGCTTGAGTTTTTCCGCCAGCGACGATTTACCGCCACCTACCGGGCCCAGCAGGTAGAGGATCTGTTTCTTTTCCTCCAGGCCTTGGGCGGCGTGGCGGAAGTAGGACACGATCTGGTCGATGCACTCTTCCATGCCATGGAAGTCGGCAAAGGCTGGATAGCGGCGGATCACCTTGTTGGAAAAAATGCGCGACAGCCTGGAGTTGGTAGAGGTGTCGATCAGCTCTGGCTCACCGATGGCCAGCAACAGCCGTTCGGCCGCCGATGCGTAGGCACTGCGATCCTCTTTGCACAGCTCGAGGTACTCCTGCAGCGAGAGTTCTTCCTGGCGCGTTGACTCGAAACGTTGTTGGAAGTGGCTAAAAATACTCATGACGTCACCTCGCTCGATACGTGGAGACGACGCCGGATCAGTCAGCTGATGCTGGCAAGCAACCGGGTTCGCCAGTTGCTCTATACCCCCCAGAACACCCTGTTACGCTACCGATGACCCGCACGCCGGTGTACCGGCTCTCCCCTTTTTTGGATGGCCTGAGCTTAAGCGTAGTTGGTTATCTGCAAGGTCAAGGGGCGAGGAGTGCAGAAGTTACGAACGACCGTTCGTCAGGTAAGCCGCAAGCCCGCGCAGGACGCGGGCTGCAGTAAAAATGAAAATATTTATTCGGCAGCGCCTTGGGCTGTCTCGGCCGGGTAGGTGGTGCGCCACAGTTCAAAACCACCGTCGACGCTGTACACGTCGGAGAAGCCCTGGCCTACCAGGTAGGCGGCAGCGCTCTGGCTGGAGTTGCCGTGGTAGCAGACCACCAGGGTGGGGGCGTCGAGGTCGGCATTGCGGATGAACTCGGCAACCGAATGGTTATCCAGATGCCGGGCGCCGGTAATGTGGCCGGCAGCAAAGGCTTGCGAGTCACGGATATCGACCACGACCGCACCTTCTTGCTTGCGAAGCTCCAAGGCCTGCTCGGGAGGGATGCGCTTGAATTCGCTCATGGGTACTACTTCCTTCAGGTGTGGTCATTGAGTGTAGTGGGTTGTGCCGGCTGGCGCAGTGTGCCGTCGGCGGCGCAGTCGCAGCGGTGGTATTGGCCGCTGTCGAGGTTGTACAGGGTCATGGCGCCGCCCCACACGCAGCCGGTGTCCAGGGCGATGACGTCAGGCTGGTCGACGCGCCCTTCAAGGGCGGCCCAGTGGCCGAAGATGATCTTCACGTGCCGCGAGCGGCGGTCCTTGTGGGCAAACCAGGGTTTGTAGCCTTTGGGCGCGGTGCCCAGGCCTTCCTTGCTTTTCAGGTCGAGTTTGCCTTCTGCGGTGCAGAAGCGCATGCGCGTGAAGTAGTTGGTGATGACCCGCAGGCGCTCGATACCGGTGAGGTTCTTGCTCCACTTGTTCGGCTCGTTGCCGTACATGCCATCCAAGTACAACTTCAGGCGAGTGTCATCGCGCAGCACCTGTTCCACCTCGTCTGCCAGCTTCAGGGCCTGGCCGAGCGTCCACTGCGGCGGGATGCCAGCATGAACCATGGCAACGCCCCGCGCCTCATCGTAGTGCAGCAGCTTTTGCTGGCGCAGCCAGTCGAACAACTGATCCGCATCTGGCGCTTCGATGATCTCGCGCAAGGTGTCGCTTTTCTTCAGGCGCTCGACGTTGTGCCAGGCGGCCAGCAGGTGCAGGTCGTGGTTGCCCAGCACGCAGACCAGGGACTGGCGCATGGAGTACAGAAAGCGCAGCGTTTGCAGTGACTCGGGGCCGCGGTTGACCAGGTCGCCCACCAGCCACAGGCGGTCCACGGCGGGATCGAAGCGTACGCGTTCGAGCAGGCATTTGAGTGGCTGCAGGCAGCCCTGCAGGTCGCCGACGGCGTAAGTGGCCATCAGTGCAGGGCCCCGGGCACCGCCAGGCGAAACGGGGCGATCTCGGCATCGAAACGTTTACCGTCTTCGGCAAACATCTGGTAGCTGCCCTGCATGGTGCCTACGCGGGTGCTGATGACAGCCCCGCTGCTGTAGGTGTGGCTCTGGCCCGGCTCGATATTGGGCTGCTGGCCGACCACCCCGGCGCCGCGCACTTCTTCGACCTTGCCGTCACCGTTGGTGATCAGCCAGTGGCGCGACAGCAGTTTGGCTTTCAGCGAGCCGTTGTTCTGCACAGTGATGGTGTAGGCGAAAGCGAAACGACTGTTTTCCGGGTCGGATTGCTCTTTGAGGTAGCGGGTCACGACGCTGACGTCGATTTGATAGCGGGGGTCGGACATGCAAGGGCCTTGGGCGAACTGACGCAATAATGCAGTCTAGGCCATTGGCGGGGGGGAGGGCCAGCGGTGGAAGGGCTGGGGGATTTGTGTTGCCTGTGCTGGCCTCTTCGCGGGCACGCCCGCTCCCACAGGATTCCACCGCATTTGAGGGGGTGATTTACCTGTGGGAGCGGGCGTGCCCGCGAAGAGGCCGGATCAGGTTGAATCAGGCTTTGGGCTGATCGGCCAACTGGTCGGCCAGGCGCACGAAGGCTGCCAGGTCCAGCTGCTCCGGGCGCAGGCTGCCATCTACGCCGGCAGCTTCGATGGCCGCGCTGTCGAGCAGGCCCTTCATGGTGTTGCGCAGTGTTTTGCGGCGCTGGTTGAACGCGTCACGCACCACCCGCTCCAGCAGTTGTGCATCTTTGGCCGGGTGAGGCAGCACTTCATGCGGCACCAGCCGCACGATGGCCGAATCCACTTTCGGTGGCGGGTTGAACGCCCCAGGGCCAACGTTGAACAGGTGTTCCACGCGGCAGTGGTACTGCACCATGATCGACAACCGCCCCCAATCACCACCGCCAGGGCCGGCGGCCATGCGCTCGACCACTTCCTTCTGCAGCATGAAGTGCATGTCGCGGATCAGCCCGGCATGGCTGAGCAGGTGGAAGATCAGCGGCGTGGAGATGTTATAGGGCAGGTTACCCACCACCTTGAGGCTGCGCGGCGGGACGCCCAGCTGGTTGAAGTCGAACTTCAGGGCGTCGCCCTGGTGCAGGCGGAAATTGCTGCGGTCGGCGAACTTGTGCTGCAGGATCGGCACCAGGTCCTTGTCCAGCTCGACCACGTCCAGTTGCGCGCCGCTGCCCAGCAGGCCCTCGGTCAGGGCGCCCTGGCCCGGGCCGATTTCCAGCAGGTGTTCGCCAGGCTTGGCGTGGATAGCGCGCAGGATGCGGTCGATGATGCCGGCGTCGTGCAGGAAGTTCTGGCCGAAGCGCTTGCGCGCCCGGTGTTGGTATTGCTCGTTCATGGTCGGTTCTCGGCCATCTGGTAGGCGGTTTCCAGCGCGACGCGCAGGCTGCCGGTGTCGACCTTGCCGCTGCCGGCCAGGTCCAGGGCGGTGCCGTGGTCAACCGAGGTACGGATGATCGGCAGGCCCAAGGTCACGTTCACGGCCGCACCAAAACCCTTGTACTTGAGTACGGGCAGGCCTTGGTCGTGGTACATCGCCAGCACCGCGTCGCAGTGCTCCAGATATTTGGGGGTAAACAGGGTATCGGCCGGCAGCGGCCCGCGCAGGTCCATGCCTTCGGCGCGCAGGCGGGCCAGGGTCGGCTCGATGATGTCGATTTCTTCGCGGCCCAGGTGGCCGCCTTCGCCGGCATGCGGGTTGAGGCCGCACACCAGGATGCGTGGGGCGGTGATGCCGAACTTGTCGCGCATGTCTGCATGCAGGATGCGGGTAACCCGCTCGACGCGCTCGGCAGTGATGGCGTCGGCGATGTCCCGCAGGGGCAGATGGGTGGTAACCAGGGCCACGCGCAGGCCGCGGGTAGCCAGCATCATCACCACTTGTGCGGTTTGGGTCAGTTCGGCGAGGAATTCGGTGTGCCCGGAAAAGGCGATGCCGCTCTCGTTGATCACACCCTTGTGCACGGGGGCGGTGATCATCCCGGCGAAGTGCCCGTCCAGGCAGCCTTGGCCAGCACGGGTCAGGGTTTGCAGCACGAACGCGGCGTTGGCCGTGTCGAGTTGGCCCGGTGTTACTGGGGCCGCCAGCGGGGTATCCCAAACATACAGGCTGCCAGCTGGCGCCGGCTGCTCGGGCCATTGGCCCGGGGCAACCGGCAACAGGTCGACGGCCAGCCCCAGCTGGGTAGCCCGCTCGGCGAGCAGGTCACGGCTGGTGATGGCAATCAGGGGGTGGGGCTGGGCGTCTGCGGCGAGCAGCAGGCACAGGTCAGGACCTATGCCGGCCGGCTCGCCGGGAGTGACGGCGAAGCGCAGGGGCTTCACTGGGCGGCCTGGTCGGCGCCAGGCAGCTTGATTTCAACGTAGGCTTCGTCGCGGATCTGGCGCAGCCAGGTTTGCAGCTCTTCGTCGTATTTGCGGTTACGCAGCACGTTCAGGGCCTGTTGCTCACGCGCCTGCTCGGTGCTGTCGGTGGCCCGACGGCCCAGTACTTCCAGCACGTGCCAGCCATACTGGGTTTTGAACGGCTTGGTCACGACGCCTTGCTGGGCGTTGGCCATCTGCTCGCGGAACTCAGGCACCAGGCTGTTCGGGTCGACCCAGTTGAGGTCACCGCCGTTGAGCGCTGAACCCGGGTCTTCCGAGAAGCTCTTCGCCAGTTCGGCGAAGTCTTCGCCGTTCTTGATGCGTTCGTACAGGCGCTCGGCCAACTGCTCGGTGGCCGCGTCGCTGCGGATCTCGCTTGGCTTGATCAGGATGTGGCGCACGTGCACTTCGTCGCGCAGCACGTTCTCGCTGCCGCCACGCTTCTCTTCCAGCTTGAGGATGATGAAGCCGTTGGGGATGCGGATCGGCTGGGTGATTTCACCCACCGGCATGCTGCTGAGCATCTTGGCGAAGTCTGGTGGCAGTTGGGCCGCTTTACGCCAGCCCATTTCGCCGCCTTCCAGGGCGTTTTCGCTGGCGGAACGGGCGATGGCCAGCTGGCCGAAGTCCGCGCCTTGCTTGAGTTGCTGGTACACCTCGCCCACCTGGCGTGCAGCCTTCTGGATGTCTGCCGAGTTGGCGGCTTCCGGGGTGGGGATCAGGATGTTGGCCAGGCGGTACTCTTCCGACATCTGCATCTTGCCCATGTCGGAGTTGAGGAAGTTCTTCACTTCCTGCTCCGACACCTGGATGCGCTCGGCCACGCGGCGTTGGCGCACGCGGCTGATGATCATCTCGCGCTTGACCTGGTCGCGGGCGTCGTCGAACGACAGGCCGTCATGGGCCAACGCTGCGCGGAACTGGTCCAGCGACATGCCGTTGCGCTGGGCAATGGTGCCGATGGCCTGGTTCAGTTCTTCGTCGGTGATGCGAATGCCGGAGCGTTCGCCAATCTGCAGTTGCAGGTTTTCGACGATCAGGCGTTCCAGTACCTGCTGTTCCAGGGCGCCGGCGGGCGGCACGCTGCCGCCGCGCTTGGCAATGGTTTGCTGAACCTCATGCACGCGCTGGTCCAGCTGGCTTTGCATGACCACGTCGTTGTCGACGATGGCCACCACGCGATCAAGCGGCTGTACCGCGGCATGCACCGCGCCACTCAGCAAAGCGACGCCCAGCAGCACTGGGCGCAGTCGATCAATAAGCTTGGTCTTCACGTTCACGGTAACCTTGAATGCCTTGGTCGAGGAAAGATTCGACCTTGTTGCCAACTACACCACCGAGGCCTTTCAGGACGATCTGAAGGAAGACACCGTGGTCGCCTTTTTCGTTCTGCGGAAGGGCCTGGCTGAA
Source organism: Pseudomonas juntendi (assembly GCF_009932375.1). Taxonomy (GTDB): domain Bacteria; phylum Pseudomonadota; class Gammaproteobacteria; order Pseudomonadales; family Pseudomonadaceae; genus Aquipseudomonas; species Aquipseudomonas juntendi. Next base: position 17,778 of record NZ_BLJG01000087.1, on the reverse strand, counting down.
ATCGTCGTAGTCGATCCAGTACCGGTTGACCAGACGCAGCTTCCAGCAGCAGTTGTCGTATTCGAAACCACCCATGGCTTCCAGGGTGCGGTTGCGGTTGTAGTCATGCTGCCAGCGGGCAATCACGCTCCACTGTGGCACGATCGGCCAGATGACCGAGAAATCGTGCTGCTGGATCTTGTAGTAATCCTTGATGTAGTTCGGATCGCCTGGGGTGCCATAGTCACCGCCGCCCACCTTCCAGGTACCCGTTGTCGAGTCGTAGGCGATGGTGTCGTTACGGTAGCGGTAGCCGAGGTTGACGATCTTGTTCGGGTTGTCTTCAGGCTGGTAGTGGAACATCGCACTGCCCGAGCGGGTGCTGCGGCTGTCCGGGTCCCAGTTGAAGTCCGAATTGAAGCGCCAGTCGCGGTTGAAGTAGTAGTTGTACACCAGGGCATATGGCGACACGTCGGACTGCGAGTCTTTGCGGGTGCGGTAGTCGATACCCGGCAACTGTACCTTGCGGTCTTTGAAGTAGTAGGCCTGGCCGATGCTGAAGTTCTGGCGCTCGAAGCCGTTGTCTTCGATCCAGCGTGTGGTGACACCCAGCGACAGCTTGTTCTCGTCGCCGATGCGGTCGGTGCCGCTGAAGCGGTTGTCGCGGAACAGCGAATCGTAGCTGAACAGGGTTTCGCCAGTATCGAACAGCGGGATGTCCTTCTGGTCCTTGTACGGGACGTACAGGTAGAACATGCGCGGTTCGAGGGTTTGACGGTAGTTGTTGCCAAACAGCGAGGTGTTGCGATCGAAGTACAGGCCGCTGTCGACGCTGAAGATTGGGACATCGCGGTCTTGGTTGCTCTTGAAGTCGCCTTCGAGGGCAGCCCTTGCCGGGAATTCAACTAGGTCCCGTTTGCCCTCGCTGTCTAAGTCAAGGTCGTAGTGGGTATACATGTACTTCAGCTTCGGCGTGATATAGCCGTAGCTGGCTGTCATCGGCAGGCTTATGGAAGGTGCGACGTTTAGGCGAGTACCGTTGGCGCGAGCAACACCAAAAATATTTTCGTCGAGACGTTGGCCTGGTACACCCGTGCTGGTATCCGGGTTGCCATCTTTGTCGAAAACAAAATCATCCTTCAAGTCACGCTCGAAGCGTACCGCTTCGGTCTCGTAACCCAGGTTCAGGCCGCCTGGCTGGAATGGCAGGGTACCGTTCAGGGTCAGCTGCGGCAGGCGGTCATACGGCGTGATCTGCGAAATGGTCGCCATTTCGTAGGCATGCACGTTCAGGCGCGCGGTGTAGCTGTCGCCACGGTAGGTCAGCGCGCCTTGCTGGTTCAGCACGTCGCGGCTTTCCACGCCGATCTGATCGGACTCCAGGTCCTGGAAGTAGAACGGGTCGCTGATGTCGGTGTAGTCCACCTCGGTCATCAGGCGTTCGTCCAGGCCACCCTTGTGCTGCCAGTTGACCATCCAGCGCTGGTCTTTGTAGTCCGTCTGGTCTTTGCGGTCGTCGTTCTTGTCGTTCAGGTACGCGCCGCCGAACTGGCCTTCGCTGGACTTGGTCAGGTAGCGGAATTCGCCTTCCATCAGCAAGCCGCGCTTGGTCATGTAGCGCGGGTACAACGTGGCGTCGTAGTTCGGCGCCAGGTTGAAGTAGTACGGCGTGACCAGCATGAAGCCGGTGTCACTGCTGCTGCTGAACGAAGGTGGCAGGAAGCCGGACTGGCGACGATCGTCGATCGGGAAGTAGATGTACGGTGTGTAGAACACCGGGAAATCCTTGACCCGCAGGGTGACGTTGGTCGCGGTGCCGAAGCCGGTGGCCGGGTTCAGGGTGATGTTGTTGCCCTTCAGCTGCCAGGCGTTGCTGCCCGGTTCGCAGGTGGTGTACGTACCGTCCTTGAGGCGGATGATGGCGTTTTCGCCACGCTTGGCGTACAGGGCGCTGCCGCGGATATGCGACTTGTGCATCACGTATTCGGCGTTGTCGACCTGGGCTTCGCCCGTGTCGAGCTGAATCTGTGCCTGGTCACCGACTACCAGCGAGCCGTTGTCACGGATCTTGACGTTGCCTTTGAGCTCGCCACGGTTTTCGGCCTGGTACAGGTTGGCCTCGTCCGCTTCGGCCTGCATGCTGCCCTGGCGCATGACCACGTCACCGGCGAGGGTAGCGATCTGCTGCTCCTGCTGGTACTTGGACACCTTGGCATTGATGTAGGTCGGCGACTCGTCCTTGGGCGTGGTGTCGGCCATGCCTGGGCGAGTTGGCTCGATGTAGGCGCCACCGCAGTACGGGCCGGTTTCGGCCAGCTGTGCAGCAGTGAGCTTTTCACGCGGCACCCAGTCGAGGTGGCTGTAGTCTTCGCTGCGCGACTTCAGGCCGCGGCCTTTGGCCTCGGTGACCAGCATCGGCCGGTCCGCAGTTTCGCCTTCGCTCGCGGCTTCGGTGCCGCCGCTGACGGCGGCACCTTCGTGCACCGGGCGTGGCGGCAGGTTGCTGGCTGGGGTCTTGGGCTTGCAGTCCCAGCCGCCGGCGGCGGACACTTGGCAGTCAAACTGCTCGGCTGCCACCACGTACGATGTGGCCAGAGGTTGCAGGGCCAGCAGACCGCCGGTGACCAGCAACGGAAACTTTCTACGAAACGCGGGGGATTTCAATGCCATCTTATTAGTCCGGGCTTCCTGCGTGCCATCTGCCCGCGTGTGGGGCCGCACGCCTCTCGATGGTCTGAAAAAGATGCTGGATAATAAAGCATGACCCGCTTGACGGCTAGGGCCGTCGGAGACCCTTGTAATGCCTGAACACGATGTACGCCTGCAACAGCTGACGGTCTGGCTCGCCGAGCAGCTCGATGAACTTTTCCGCAGCAAGGCTTGGGGCGAGGTGCCCGAAGGCCGCCTGACCGCGGCCAGCAGCGATGCCAGCTTCCGCCGTTACTTCCGCTGGCAGGGGGCTGGGCGCAGCCTCGTGGTCATGGACGCGCCCCCGCCGCAGGAGAACTGCCGACCGTTCGTCGCCATCGACCACCTGCTGGCCAGTGCCGGTGTGAATGTGCCGCAGATCCACGCCCAGGACCTGGAGCGCGGGTTCCTGCTGCTGGGTGACCTGGGGCACCAGACATACCTGGATATCATTGCTGCCGATAATGCCGACAGCCTGTTCGCCGACGCCATCGAGGCGTTGCTGAAGTTCCAGCGCCTGCCGATGGACGCCCAGTTGCCCAGCTACGACGACGCCCTGCTGCGCCGCGAGGTTGAACTGTTCCCCGAATGGTACGTAGGGCGCGAGCTTGGCCTGGCCCTCAACGATAGCCAGAAAGCTGCCTGGCAGCGCGTCAGCCAACTGTTGATCGACAGCGCCCTGGCCCAGCCGAAAGTGCTGGTGCACCGCGACTACATGCCGCGCAACCTGATGCAGAGCACCCCGAACCCTGGCGTGCTGGACTTCCAGGATGCGGTGTACGGCCCGGTCACCTACGACATTACCTGCCTGTTCAAGGATGCCTTCCTCAGCTGGCCACAGGCGCGCGTCGAAGGCTGGTTGCGTGCCTATTGGGAGCGGGCAGTGGCGGCCGGTATCCCGGTTCATGCTGAGTTCGAGGCGTTCCAGCGTGCCAGCGACTTGATGGGCGTGCAGCGCCATTTGAAGGTGATTGGCATTTTTGCCCGTATCTGCCACCGCGACGGCAAGCCGCGCTATCTGGGGGACGTGCCGCGTTTCTTCGCCTATATAGAAGAAGTGATCGGTCGCCGGCCCGAATTGGCGGAGCTGGGTGAGCTGATTGCCGAGCTGCAAGCCGGAGCGCGTGCATGAAGGCAATGATCCTGGCGGCGGGGAAGGGTGAACGCATGCGCCCGCTGACGCTGCATACCCCCAAACCGTTGGTTCCGGTCGCCGGCCAGCCGCTGATCGAGTACCACCTGCGTGCGCTGGCGGCTGCGGGTGTCCGCGAAGTGGTGATCAACCATGCCTGGCTCGGCCAGCAGATCGAAGAGCACCTGGGCGATGGCGGCCGCTTCGGCCTGCGCATTTGCTACTCGCCGGAGGGTGAGCCGCTGGAAACCGGCGGCGGCATCTTCAAGGCGCTGCCTTTGCTGGGCGACGATCCGTTCCTGCTGGTGAACGGCGATGTCTGGACCGACTACGACTTCACCCGCCTGCAGGCCCCCCTGCAAGGCCTGGCGCACCTGGTGCTGGTCGATAACCCTGGCCACCATGGCCGTGGCGACTTCCGCCTGGCGGACGGGCAGGTGGTCGATGGCGACGACGCGCCGGGTACGCTGACGTTCAGTGGTATCTCGGTCCTGCACCCGGCGCTGTTCGCGGGTTGCCAGGCTGGTGCCTTCAAACTGGCGCCGTTGTTGCGCCAGGCCATGGCGGCTGGCCGGGTCACGGGCGAGCACTACCGCGGGCACTGGGTGGACGTCGGGACGCTCGAGCGCCTGGCCGAGGCCGAGCGGCTGATCGGCGAGCGCGCCTGACATGTGGTGGCCAGGCACACTGATTGGCGCTGGCGCGGGCTTTGCCGTGGCCAACATCCCCGGGGCGCTGTTGGGGCTGCTGCTCGGCCAGGCCCTCGACCGCCGCTTGCGCCTGCAGGGCTGGGATGACATGCGCGACCGCCTGAGCGGGCGCCCGGCGCTGGCTGACGATGAGTTGCTGTTCGTGATGCTGGGGCGCCTGGCCAAGAGCGATGGCCGGGTGGCCGAGCAGCATATCCAGCAGGCGCGCCAGGAAATGTCGCGGTTGGACCTGGCGGAGCCGGCCCGCTTGCGCGCCATCAAGGCGTTCAACCGTGGCAAGGCCGGCAAGGACCGGCTTGGCGGCCACTTGCGGCGGATTCGCGAACAGCCGCATGCGGCCGAAGGCACCTTGCGCGCCTGTTGGCGCATGGTCTGGGCCGACGGCAAGATGGGCAACAAGGAGCGTGAGCTGCTGCTGGACTGGGGGCAGAAGCTGGGCCTGAGCCGGCGCCAGGTGCAGGCCATGTCGGTGGAATACGAGCCGCGCAGGGCTGCTCGGCCGGAAGGGCTGGCCATGACCTATGCGGCGGCGTTGCGCTTGCTGGCGGTAGAGGCGGACACCGAAGCTGACAAGGTCAAGCAGGCGTATCGCCGGCTGGTCAGCCGGCACCACCCGGACAAGCTGGCAGGCACCGGCGCCAGCGAGGCACAGGTGCGTGAAGCGACCGAGCGCACGCGGGAGTTGCACCAGGCCTATGCCATGATCCGCAAGCGGCGGGGCCTTTGAGGGCCTCATCGCCGGCAAGCCAGCCCCAGGGATCGCAGCAGGGCTGGCAGGTGTTTGTCAGAAGATATGCAGCGCCTGAGACATCGAGCGCCGCCCGCGCGGCGCTCAATCTGACAGGCGCTGAAGATGCTGCGGCAAGCACCCGGCAACCCTGATGCCATTGCCAGAAACCATAGAGTCTCCCACAGGTAATACACAACGCCTGAATATTGTGGCCTACCTGTGGGGGCAACCTTACCCTTGCGGGTTCATCCAGCCTCGCACGCGGCGGAACAACTGCTCTTGCTCGGCGGCCTGGTTGCCTGGCATGGCGATCAGCGACAACTGCCGGTACTGGCTGTCTTTCTGCCGCTTGCTGGCCTGCAAGCGCAGCGCGGCGGCGCTGCGGTCAGCACTGCGGGTGGCGTAGTAGATGTCGGCGGTGGGCACCTTCAACGTCGGCGCCAGGCTTTCCAGGTCATACTCCACGCGCGCCGGCGTCTGCGCCGCCACCATGACCAGCTTGTGCACCTGCGGCGGCTGTTTTTCGCTCAGGTAGCGTGCAGCCCAGTACGCACCGCTGCCATGGCCGATCAGCACGATGCTGCGGGCATTGCGCTGCTGGGCAAACGCCACGGCAGCGTCGAGGCGGGCGAAAATCCGCTCGGCATCGGCCGGGTCGCTCTGTTCGCTGGCCAGTTCGGCATCGGTGCTTTCTGCGGTGTCGGCATCGGCGGCGGTGGCCTGGGCGACATTGGCATTGGCGTCGGCTGGCACATCCTTGACCGGTGCACGCTCACCCTGGGCTTGGTCCGTTGCGGCCTTGGGCTTGGCTTCTACCCGGGCTTGCGGGCTGTCGGCGAGCAGGTCAGGCAGGCTGATGCTCAGGCTGTGCCAGCCGACATCAGGGAATTTTTGCCGCAGCGGGCCAACGGCATTTGGCCAGTCGGCGTTTTCGCCGGCACCCGGCACGATGATCACGGCACCTTGCGGATCACTGTCGTTGGCCGGCTTCCACAACGCCAGGAAACTGTCGGCACCTGCCTGTAGCGTCTGTTGCTCGGCCTTGGGTACCAGCCGCTCGAGTGCCAGGGCATCCTCTTGGCTGCGCTCGAGCAGCGGCGGGCGCGGTGTTTCGGCTGCCGTTGCCGCATTGGCCGCCGGCGGTGTTTCGGCATCGGCGGCCAAGGCGCCGAGTGGCAGGAGCGAAGCCAGGCAGCACATTGCCAGCGTCGTGCGATAAAGTGTGGACATGCGTCAACCCAAGGCCAGAATGATACCGGCAGCCTAATAGTATTTGCCCGTGACGGCCATGCTGCATGGCCGCCTTGCCAAGACGAGCGTATAGATGAAGCGAGTGCGTCGCCTGTTGGTTATCGGCTGCTTGTGGCTGCCCTTGATTGCCTTTGCCCGGCCCGAGGCGCCGGCCACTGTTGCGCTCGAGCCGGCCCTGCAGCAGTGGTTGGACGCGCACCGCAGCCTGCGTGTGGGCCTGGTGCTGCAAGCACCCTATGCTCAGTTCGACCGGCGCCTGCAGCAGTTGTACGGTGCCAACGTCGAATTGGTCAGCAACCTGGCACACGTGCTGCGCCTGGACCTGACCTGGCGCCATTTCAGTGACCAGGCCAGCCTGGAGCATGCCCTGCAGAACGGCGAAATCGACTTCGCCCCCGGCCTTACCCAAACCCCGGCCAGCCTGCGCCTGTGGTTGTTCAGCGACCCGTACATGCGCGTGCCGCAATTGGTGGTAGGGCCACGCACCGGGGCCATGGCGGTGGAGCTGGAAAAGCTCGACCGCGAGCAGCGCGTGGCCGTGCGCATGCCCAGCCAACTGGCAGAGTACTTGCGCGGTAACTACAGCAACCTGAACCTGCAGGGGGTGCCCAGCGAGCGCGAGGCCTTGCAGTTGGTGGTGGGCGGCCAGGCCAGCTTCGCCGTGCTGGACGAGGCGCAACTCAGCCGCCTGTCACGCGAGAGCGAGTTCGGTGAGCTGGCCGTGGTGGGCGATATTGGCCTGCCGCAGTTGCTGCGGCTTGGCTCGCGGCGTGACTGGCCGGTGTTGGCCGATGTGCTCGAACAAGGCTTGCAGGCCCTGCCTGCCAAGGAGCTGGAGCAACTGCACCAGCGCTGGTTGCAGCCCAAGTACCCGCGCCTGAGCGAGTCGCCCGGGTTCTGGCAGAACCTGGCGCTGCTGTTCGGCCTGCTGCTGCTGTGCGCCCTGGCTACCCTGGTGTGGCAACGCCGGCAACAGCGCCAGCTGGAGCGTAGCCTGCTGGCTGCGCGGGAAAGCCTGGTGGAGCGCCAGGTGCGTGAAGAGGCCCTGCGCCTGAGCCAGTTCGCGATTGACCAGAGTACGGTGGGTATTCTGTGGGTCAACTGGGACAGCCATGTCCGGTACGCCAACCACGCCGCTGAACGCATGCTCGGTTATGCCGAAGGCGAGCTTCTGGAGCGGCCGCTGAGCGACTTCGAGCCGAGCCTGAGCATGGACCGCTGGCTGGAGCTGTGGAAAGGCGCCCGCGCCGGGGCTGGCGGTGTCGGCCAGTTCGAGGCGCAGTGCAAGCGCGCGGACCACAGCTTGCTGCCGGTCGAGTTGTCTTTGAGCTTCTTGCGCTTTCGCGACTCGGAGTACCTGGTGGTGTACCTGGCCGACGTTACCGAACGGCACCGGGCCTTGGCGGCTCTACGCGAAAGCGAGGCGCGGCTAAAGGGCATTGCCGGCAACGTGCCGGGGCTGGTGTTCCGCCTGGAGCGGGACCCGGCCGAGGGCGAGCTGGAGTTCCCCTATATCAGTGAAGGCAGCGAGGCCCTGGTCGGGTATGCGCCCAGCGAGATCCAGCACCCGCAAATGGGCCTGCGCAACCTGGTACACCCCGATGACCGCGCCGATTACCACCGGGTCCAGGACCTGGCCCTGGCCAGCGACCAGGACTGGTCCTGGCAGGGGCGTATTCTCACCCGCCAGGGTGAACAGCGCTGGGCCGACATCAAGGCCAGTACCCGGCACCTGGGCAACGGTCAGGTGGTATGGGACGGCGTGGTGTGGGATATCACCCAGGGCAAGCGCGCCGAACTGGCGCTGGCCAAGTCACAGGAGCAGTTGCGCGAGCTGTCGGCCCACCTGGAAAGCGTGCGCGAGGAAGAGAAGGCCCGCATCGCCCGCGAAGTGCATGATGAGCTGGGGCAGATGCTGACCGTGCTCAAGCTGGAAGTGTCGATGTGCGAGCTGGCGTTTGCCGAGCTCGACCCGGGGCTCAACGAGCGCCTGGCCAGCATGAAGCGCTTGATCGCCCAGTTGTTCCAGTTGGTGCGTGATGTGGCCACTGCCCTGCGCCCGCCGATTCTCGACGCGGGCATCGCCTCGGCCATCGAATGGCAGGCCAGGCGCTTCGAAGCCCGTACGCAAATCCCCTGCCTGGTGCAGGTACCGGATAATCTGCCAGCATTGAGTGACGCCAAGGCCACCGGGCTGTTCCGCATTCTGCAGGAGGCGTTGACCAATGTGATGCGCCATGCCCAGGCGCACAGCGTGGAAATCGAGCTGGTTCATCAGGGCGGGCAGTTACGCCTGACAGTCAGTGATGATGGCCAAGGCTTTTGCCGTGAGCAGCCCCGGCCCACCTCGTTTGGCCTGGTCGGCGTACGCGAGCGGGTACTGATGTTGGGCGGCAGCATGGTGCTGGACAGTCAGCCGGGCGAGGGCACCAGCCTGAGCGTGGCCATACCGTTGGAGTAGGAGAGCAAACGTGATTCGAGTGCTGGTAGCCGAAGACCACACCATTGTCCGTGAAGGCATCAAGCAGTTGATTGGCCTGGCCAAGGACATGCAGGTGGTGGGGGAGGCCGGGAATGGCGAGCAGTTGCTCGAGACCCTGCGGCATACGCCGTGCGAAGTGGTGCTGCTGGATATCTCGATGCCGGGCGTGAGCGGGCTGGAGGCGATCCCGCGGATTCGCGCGCTGCTCGACGCGCCGGCGATCCTGATGCTGTCGATGCATGACGAGGCGCAAATGGCCGCTCGGGCGCTGAAGGCCGGTGCGGCGGGCTATGCCACCAAGGACAGTGACCCGGCGCTACTGCTGACGGCGATTCGCCGGGTGGCTGCTGGCGGGCGCTATATCGACCCGGCGTTGGCTGACCGCATGGTGTTCGAAGTGGGCCTGACCGAGTCGCGGCCGTTGCACACCCTGCTCTCGGAGCGGGAGTTTTCCGTGTTCGAGCGCCTGGCCCAGGGCGCCAACGTCAATGACATTGCCCAGCAACTGGCGCTGTCGAGCAAGACCATCAGTACACACAAGGCGCGGCTGATGCAGAAGCTGAAGGTGAACTCGCTGGCGGAGCTTGTGAAGTACGCCATGGAGCACAAGCTGGTCTGATTGCGACCCCGGCTGTATCTGCGGTGCAGCAGGAATTCTGGGGCCGCTGCGCGCACCATCGCGACACAAGGCAGCCCCCCAGGGGCAAGGCTGTTCTGAACGCGCCATCCTTGTAGGGCAATCCCTACATCAAATCTTCCATCCGGATGATGGCATTCTCTCAGCACCCCCGATTTTCCGGCGCTTGCGCCTCTTTTACGCTTTGCCCACGCAGTCATCCAACAAGAAGGTGCAGGCATGAGCGAGGCGAAGTCGAACGCTGCAACCAGCGAAACGCTGGTCAGCTTCCGTGGTGTGCAGAAGAGCTACGACGGCGAGTCGCTGATCGTCAAAGACCTTAACCTGGATATCCGCAAGGGCGAATTCCTCACCCTGCTTGGCCCTTCTGGCTCCGGCAAGACCACCAGCCTGATGATGCTGGCGGGGTTCGAAACCCCTACCGCCGGGGAAATCCACCTGGCCGGGCGCTCGATCAACAATGTACCGCCGCACAAGCGTGATATCGGCATGGTGTTCCAGAACTATGCGCTGTTCCCGCACATGACGGTTGCGGAAAACCTGGCCTTCCCGCTGACCGTGCGCAATTTGAGCAAGACCGATATCAGCGAACGGGTCAAGCGCGTGCTGAGCATGGTGCAACTGGATGCCTTTGCCAAGCGCTACCCCGGCCAGCTTTCTGGCGGCCAGCAACAGCGCGTGGCGTTGGCCCGGGCGCTGGTGTTCGAGCCCCAGTTGGTGCTGATGGACGAGCCGCTCGGGGCACTGGACAAGCAGCTGCGTGAGCACATGCAGATGGAGATCAAGCACATTCACCAGCGCCTGGGGGTGACCGTGGTGTACGTGACCCACGATCAGGGCGAAGCGCTGACCATGTCTGACCGGGTGGCGGTATTCCACCAGGGTGAGATCCAGCAGATCGCCGACCCGCGCACGCTGTACGAGGAACCCTGCAACACCTTCGTCGCCAATTTCATCGGCGAGAACAACCGCCTCAACGGCACGCTGCTGGCCAGCGACGGCAAGCGCTGCCAGGTGCAGCTGCCGCGCGGCGAGCGGATCGAGGCACTGGCAGTGAATGTCGGCCAGGCCGGCGAACCGGTCACCCTGTCCATCCGCCCCGAGCGGGTACGCCTGAACGGCCACAGCGAAAGCTGCGCGAACCGCTTCTCGGGCCGGGTGGCGGAATTCATCTATCTGGGCGACCACGTGCGGGTGCGCCTGGAAGTTTGCGGCAAGGGCGATTTCTTCGTGAAACAGCCCATTGCCGAACTCGACCCGGCCCTGGCCGTGGGCGATGTGGTACCGCTGGGCTGGGAGGTGGAGCACGCCCGCGCGCTCGATCCGATTGCCGAAGCCCATTGATGGATTGCTTCACCAACCCTGTACTGTGGAGAGAACAAGAATGCGTAAGCAGTTGAAACTGACCGCCCTGGCCCTGGGGCTGTTTACCGCCGGCCAGGCCATGGCCGCAGACCTCACCGTGGTCTCGTTCGGCGGGGCCAATAAGGCCGCCCAGGTCAAGGCGTTCTACGAGCCTTGGGAAAAGGCCGGCCATGGCAAGATCGTCGCAGGCGAGTACAACGGCGAAATGGCCAAGGTCAAAGCCATGGTCGATACCAAGAGCGTGTCGTGGAACCTGGTGGAGGTGGAGTCGCCAGAGCTGGCCCGCGGCTGTGACGAGGGCATGTTCGAAGAGCTCGACCCCGCCCTGTTCGGCAACGAAGCCGATTACGTGCCGGGCGCCATCCAGCCTTGTGGCGTGGGCTTCTTCGTCTGGTCCACGGTATTGGCCTACAACGCGGACAAGCTCAAGACCGCGCCGACCAGCTGGGCCGACTTCTGGGACACCAAGAAATTCCCTGGCAAGCGCGGCTTGCGCAAGGGCGCCAAGTACACACTGGAATTCGCCCTGATGGCCGACGGCGTGGCGCCCAAGGACGTTTACCAGGTGCTGGGTACCAAAGAGGGCGTGGACCGCGCCTTCAAGAAGCTCGACGAACTCAAGCCAAGCATCCAGTGGTGGGAAGCGGGTGCCCAGCCACCTCAGTACCTGGCCTCGGGTGACGTGGTCATGAGCTCGGCCTATAACGGCCGCATCGCGGCGGTGCAGAAGGAAAGCAACCTCAAGGTGGTGTGGAATGGCGGCATCTATGACTTCGATGCCTGGGCCATCCCGAAAGGTGCCAAGGATGCCGACCAGGCGAAGAAATTCATCGCCTTCAGCGTGCAGCCTGAGCAGCAGAAGATCTACTCCGAGAACATCGCCTACGGCCCGGCCAATTCCAAGGCAGTGAGCCTGCTGTCGGACGAGGTGAAGAAAGACATGCCGACCACGCCTGAGAACATTGCCAACCAGGTGCAGATCGACGTGGCCTTCTGGGCCGACAACAGCGAGCAGCTGGAGCAACGCTTCAACGCCTGGGCGGCGAAGAAGTAACCGACCAGCGCAAGGGGCCGCCATGCGGCCCCAATTTCAGTTCGTATCGCGGAGTTTGCCATGGCCATTGCAGTGCCACTCAAAGAAGGCGCAGGTCAAAGTCTGAAGCAGCGCCTCAAGCATGCCGAGCGGGTCAACCGCTGGAAGGCGCAAGCGCTGATCGCGCCGCTGGCGCTGTTCCTTCTGCTGGTGTTCCTGGTGCCGATCGCGGCGCTGCTGTACAAGAGCGTCGGCAACCCGGAGGTGGTCGGTGGCCTGCCGCGCACGGTCGACGTCATCAGCCAGTGGGACGGCAAGAGCCTGCCTGGCGAGGACGTGTACAAGGCGCTGAGCCAGGACCTGGCCGAGTCGCGCAAGAACCAGACCCTGGGCGACCTGTCCAAACGCCTGAACATGGAACTGGCCGGCTACCGCAGCCTGCTGGCCAAGACGGCGCGCGCATTGCCGTTCAAGAGCGAGCCCGCCTCTTACAAGGATGCCCTGCAGGCCCTGGACGAACGTTGGGGCGACCCGGCCTACTGGCAGGCGATCCGCCGCAACACCAGCACGCTGACCCCGTTCTACCTGCTGGCTTCGCTGGACCACCGTATCGATGACCTTGGCGAACTGGCCAAGGCGACCCCGGACCAGGCCATTTACCTGGATATCTTTGCCCGCACCCTGTGGATGGGCGTGGTGATTACCGCCATCTGCCTGGTGCTGGCCTACCCGCTGGCGTACCTGCTGGCCAACCTGCCGACCCGGCAGAGCAACCTGTTGATGATTCTGGTGTTGCTGCCGTTCTGGACTTCGATCCTGGTGCGGGTGGCAGCGTGGATCGTACTGCTGCAGTCGGGCGGGCTGATCAACAGTGCGCTGATGGCCATGGGCATCATCGACCAGCCGCTGGAACTGGTGTTCAACCGCACCGGCGTGTACATCTCGATGGTGCACATTCTGCTGCCGTTCATGATCCTGCCGCTGTACAGCGTGATGAAAGGCATTTCGCCAAGCTACATGCGCGCGGCGATTTCGCTGGGTTGCCACCCGTTCGCCAGTTTCTGGCGGGTGTACTTCCCCCAGACGTATGCCGGTGTCGGCGCCGGCTGCCTGCTGGTATTCATCCTGGCCATTGGTTACTACATCACCCCGGCACTGCTGGGTAGCCCGAACGACCAGATGGTCAGCTACTTCGTGGCCTTCTATACCAACACCAGCATCAACTGGGGCATGGCCACCGCACTGGGCGGGCTGTTGCTGCTGGCGACCGTGCTGCTGTACCTGATCTATAGCTGGCTTGTCGGCGCCAGCCGCCTGCGCCTGAGCTGAGGAGCCTTGTCATGCTGAGCCCTTACATGTCGCCCGTGGAGCGGGTGTGGTTCTACAGCCTGCGCATTCTTTGCGGCCTGATCCTGCTGTTCCTGATCTTGCCGGTGCTGGTGATCGTGCCCTTGTCGTTCAACAGTGGCAGCTTCCTGGTGTACCCGCTGCAGGGCTTCTCGCTGCAGTGGTACCAGGACTTCTTCAACTCGGCCGAATGGATGCGGGCGCTGAAGAACAGCATCATCGTTGCCCCTGCGGCCACGGTGCTGGCCATGGTGTTCGGCACGTTGGCGGCCATCGGCCTGACCCGCGGCGACTTTCCCGGCAAGTCGCTGGTGATGGCACTGGTGATTTCGCCGATGGTGGTGCCGGTCGTGATCATCGGGGTGGCCAGCTACCTGTTCTTTGCCCCGCTGGGCATGGGCAACAGCTTCACCTCGCTGATTCTGGTGCATGCGGTGCTGGGCGTGCCGTTCGTCATCATCACGGTGTCGGCAACCTTGCAGGGCTTCAACTACAACCTGGTGCGCGCGGCAGCCAGCCTGGGCGCTTCGCCACTGCTGGCCTTCCGCCGGGTGACCCTGCCGCTGATCGCCCCCGGGGTGATTTCGGGGGCGCTGTTCGCCTTTGCCACGTCGTTCGATGAGGTCGTGGTGACCCTGTTTCTCGCCGGCCCGGAACAGGCGACCCTGCCGCGGCAGATGTTCAGCGGTATTCGCGAGAACCTGAGCCCGACCATCGCTGCCGCGGCGACGTTGCTGATTGCGTTTTCGGTGATCCTGCTGCTGACCCTGGAGTGGCTGCGCGGGCGTAGCGAGAAGCTGAGAACCCAGCAGCCTGGCTGATTTTCCAGTAGCTGTACGGGCCCTATCGCCGGCAAGCCGGCTCCCACAGCGTTCTGCACAAGAGTCATGAGATGCACATACCTGTGGAGATCCCATGTGGGAGCCGGCTTGCCGGCGATAGGGCCCGTACAGGCACTGCAAGGCTTTTGGTCACTGGTCGACACCCATTGATGCCAATCAGCCCTCACGCCTTTCCCTGAGTTACAATGCGCGCCACCGTGATTCTGCCAACAGGTGCGCCATGCAGCCCTACGCTATTGCCCCCTCCATTCTTTCTGCCGATTTCGCCCGCTTGGGCGAGGATGTCGACAAGGTACTGGCGGCGGGTGCCGACATCGTCCACTTCGATGTCATGGACAACCACTACGTTCCCAACCTGACCATCGGCCCGATGGTGTGCACTGCCCTGCGCAAGTATGGCGTCACCGCCCCGATCGATGTGCACCTGATGGTCAGCCCGGTCGATCGCATCATCGGCGACTTCATCGAAGCCGGCGCCACCTACATCACCTTCCACCCGGAAGCTTCGCAGCACATCGACCGTTCGCTGCAACTGATCAAGGACGGCGGCTGCAAGGCCGGGCTGGTGTTCAACCCGGCCACCAGCCTGGACGCCTTGAAGTACGTCATGGACAAGATCGACATGGTGCTGCTGATGAGCGTCAACCCGGGTTTCGGCGGGCAGAAGTTCATCCCTGGCACACTCGACAAGTTGCGTGAAGCGCGTGCGTTGATTGACGCCAGTGGCCGGGATATCCGCCTGGAAATCGACGGTGGCGTCAACGTCAACAACATCCGCGAGATCGCTGCCGCTGGCGCCGACACGTTCGTGGCCGGCTCGGCGATCTTCAATGCCCCGGACTACCAGGAAGTCATCGCCAAAATGCGCGCCGAACTGGCCCAGGCTCGCCCATGAGTGGCTTCGAGCAGCTGTTTCCGGGGACACTCCCCAGGCTGGTGATGTTCGATCTGGACGGTACCCTGATCGATTCCGTGCCAGACCTGGCCGCCGCCGTGGACCGCATGCTGCTCGAACTGGGGCGCCCGCCTGCTGGCCTTGAGGCGGTACGCCAATGGGTCGGCAATGGCGCCCAGGTGCTCGTGCGCCGCGCCCTGGCCGGTGGCATCGAGCATGAAACCGTGGACGATGCGCTGGCTGAACAGGGCTTGGCGCTGTTCATGGAAGCCTACGCCGAAAGCCATGAGCTCACCGTGGTTTACCCCGGGGTCAAGGACACCCTGCGCTGGCTGCACAAGCAGGGCGTGGAAATGGCCTTGATCACCAACAAGCCGGAGCGCTTCGTCGCGCCCTTGCTGGACCAGATGAAGATCGGCCGGTATTTCCGCTGGATCATCGGCGGTGACACCCTGCCACAGAAAAAGCCCGACCCGGCGGCGCTGCTGTTCGTCATGCAAATGGCGGGCGTGAGCCCGCAACAGTCGCTGTTTGTCGGCGACTCGCGCAGCGACGTGCAGGCGGCAAAGGCGGCCGGGGTGCAGTGCGTGGGGCTGACCTACGGCTACAACCATGGCCGGCCCATCAAGGACGAGTCGCCAAGCCTGGTGATCGACGATCTGCGTGCATTGCTGCCCGGTTGCGCAGACCCGGCCACTGGGATAACGTTGGCGGACCTTCAAGCCTCAGCAGACAGAGAGTCCACCGTGGCGGTTACTGGCAAATTCTGGATGAAAGTCATCAAGGCCTTGGCCCGTTGGCGTTGGCGCGCCTGACTTCAGCCTGCCGGCACGTGCCGGCCCGTCCGTTTGCCTGACCCATTGCTGCTTGCCACGAGGCTACTCATGAACCACGAAGAATTCCTGCGCCTGGCTGCTGCCGGCTATAACCGCATTCCCCTGGCCTGCGAAACCCTGGCCGACTTCGATACGCCGCTGTCGATCTACCTGAAGCTGGCCGACCAGGCCAACTCGTACCTGCTCGAATCGGTGCAGGGCGGCGAGAAATGGGGCCGTTACTCGATGATCGGCCTGCCCTCGCGGACGGTGATGCGGGTGCACGGCTATCACGTCAGCATCCTGCAGGACGGTGTCGAGGTTGAACGCCACGATGTCGAAGACCCGCTGGCCTTTGTCGAGACGTTCAAGGAGCGCTACAAGGTCGCCGACATTCCCGGCCTGCCACGTTTCAATGGCGGCCTGGTCGGTTACTTCGGCTACGACTGCGTGCGCTATGTGGAAAAGCGCCTGGGGGCCAGCCCGAACCCAGACCCGCTGGGTGTGCCCGACATTCTGCTGATGGTCTCGGACGCGGTCGTGGTATTCGACAACCTGGCCGGCAAGATGCACGCCATCGTGCTGGTAGACCCTGCGCAAGATCAGGCTTTCGAGCAAGGCCAGGCGCGCCTGCAAGGCTTGCTGGAAACCCTGCGCCAGCCTATTACCCCACGCCGAGGCCTGGACCTGAGCGGCCCGCAGGCTGCCGAGCCGGCATTCCGCTCCAGCTACACCCGTGAGGACTACGAAAGCGCCGTTGGCCGCATCAAGGAATACATCCTGGCGGGCGACTGCATGCAGGTGGTGCCGTCACAACGTATGTCGATCGACTTCAAGGCGGCGCCAATCGATCTCTACCGCGCTTTGCGCTGCTTCAACCCGACGCCTTACATGTACTTCTTCAATTTTGGCGACTTCCACGTGGTTGGCAGCTCGCCAGAAGTGCTGGTGCGGGTCGAGGACAACCTGGTCACCGTGCGCCCGATTGCCGGTACCCGCCCGCGTGGCGCAACCGAAGAGGCCGACCGTGCGCTGGAAGACGACCTGCTGTCGGACGACAAGGAGATCGCCGAGCACCTGATGCTGATCGACCTGGGCCGCAACGATGTCGGCCGGGTGTCCTCCACGGGCAGCGTACGCCTGACCGAGAAGATGGTGATCGAGCGCTACTCCAACGTCATGCACATTGTCTCCAACGTCACCGGCCACTTGCGCGAAGGGCTGACGGCGATGGATGCACTGCGCGCGATCCTGCCGGCCGGTACCCTTTCGGGGGCGCCGAAGATCCGTGCAATGGAGATCATCGACGAACTGGAGCCGGTCAAGCGTGGTGTATATGGCGGTGCCGTGGGGTACTTCGCCTGGAATGGCAACATGGATACCGCCATTGCCATTCGTACGGCGGTGATCAAGGACGGCGAGCTGCATGTGCAGGCAGGTGGCGGTATCGTTGCCGACTCGGTGCCGGCGCTGGAGTGGGAAGAAACCATCAACAAGCGCCGGGCGATGTTCCGTGCGGTGGCCTTGGCTGAGCAGACTTGCGCCAAATGAATTGAGCAGGGCTGCTGCGCAGCCCATCGCTGGCAAGCCAGCTCCCACAGAGTATCCTCGGTTCCCGACCTTGTGGCATTCCTGTGGGAGATTCTATGGTTTCTGGCAAGGGTAGCCGGAGCATCTTCAGCGCCTGTGAGATCGAGCGCCGCCCGCGCGGCGCAATCGCGAGCTGCGCTCGCTCCTACGTTTGTTTCGGGCCAGTAACGCCTGTGACAGGCGCGCGCGGCCGCCTTGTTTGTACGGCGCGATATTGAGGCATGCACCAAGGCGTTCGCGCGCGAATCCCACAGGAATAATTGGCCCGAAACAAACGTAGGA
>NZ_BLJG01000086.1 GCF_009932375.1 Pseudomonas juntendi | reverse complement strand
GCGGCTGCTCGAAGGCCTGCAGCAGTACTGCCCGGCCTTGGGCGGCCAGGCCATGGGCCTGTTGAAAATGCGCCAGCGCCATCAGCCATTCGCCTTCGAGGAGTGGCTCGATGGCCTGCTCGACGAGCTGGCGCAGTACCTGCGTGCCGATACGCCGTTGCTGCTGGTGCTCGACGACTATCACCTGGCCCAGGGGCCGGTACTCGACCGCTGCCTGCAGTTTTTCCTCAACCATTTGCCGCCGGGCCTGGTGTTGCTGGTTACCAGCCGGCAGCGGCCGGACTGGCACCTGGCACGTCTGCGCCTGTCACGGCAGTTGGTCGAGCTCAACGAACAGGACCTGCGGCTGACCGCCGAAGAAGCGCTGGCGGTGATCGGTCGCCAGCCCAACGGGTTGCGAGGCCAGGCGCTGGACAACCTGATCCAGCGCAGCGACGGGTGGGTGGCAGGGTTGCGCTTCTGGCAACTGGCGGTCAGCGAGAGCGCCGACGAGCAGGCCTTGCCACAGGCCCTGCACGGGGGCGAGGGCCTGATCCGCGACTATCTGCTCGAAGAGGTCATCGACATGCTGCCTGCCGACGTGCAGGCCTTCCTCGATGAAACCGCCTGCCAGGAACGTTTCTGTGCCCCGCTGTGCGATGCATTGCGGGGGCGCGACGACAGCGCCGCGATCCTGCGCTTCTTGCAGGCACACCAGGTGTTCCTGGTACCGCTTGACGAGCATGGCCACTGGTTCCGCTACCACCACCTGTTCTCCGACCTGCTGCGCAGCCGCCAGGCCAGTGAGCCACTGGCCGACCTGCACCTGCGTGCCTGCCGCTGGTTCGAGCGCCAGGGGTTGCTGGATGAAGCCGTGGAGCAGGCCCTGCGTGCCGGCCACCTCGACGTCGCTGCCGACCTGGTACAGAGCCTGTCCGAGGAACAACTGCTGGCCGAACAGAATGTCGGCATGCTGCTGCGCTGGAAGATGGACCTGCCCGACAGCCTGCTGATCAGCACCCCGCGGCTGATCGTGCTGTACAGCTGGGCGCTGGGCCTGGCCTGCCAGCTGGACGCGGCTGAAGAACTGGCAGGCCACCTCAGCCGCTTCCTGCCTGCACCTTCGGCGACCGCGCAAAAGTCCATGCTGGCCCAGTGGCTCGCACTGAGCGGTGTCATCGCCCGTGGCCGCGGTGATCGTGAGCGCACCCTGGCCTACTGTGGCGAAGCCCTGCAGAGCCTGCCCGGCAAGCGCTATGGGCAGCGCCTGGTCTGTTTGTCGACGTTGTCCAACCTGGCGATTGCCGATGGCGACTTCTGGCGCGCCCGTGGCTGGAACCGTGAGGCGCTGGAGCTGGCCCAGCGGGTCGGCAACCCGTTGTTCGAGGCGTTGGCGCATTATGACCGGGCGCGGGTGTTGCACGCCCGTGGCGAGGTGCTGCGCGCACTGGATGAAGTGCGCCAGGGGCTGCAGCGCCTGCAAGGGCTCTCGGCGCAGCGGCTATATGCGGTGCGCGCCCGCCTGACGCTGTATGAAGGCTACCTGCTGGTCTCGCGCCTGCAACCGGCCCAGGGCCGTGCACGCTTGCGCGCGGGGTTGGGCGAGGCACGTGCCTGCCGCGACATCAGCGTGCTTATCGGCCACTGCGTGATTGCCACCCTCGATGGGCGCGACGGGCAGTTCGCCGAGGCCTTTGCCGAACTGGCCGAGGCAGAGCGGCTGATGCATATCTGGGACGTGCCGCCGGTTTACTACCTGGCCATGATCACCCTGGTCAAATGCGAGCTGTGGCTGGCCCAGGGGCGCGTCGACCTGGCCGAGTCCTGGTTGCTGCGCCTGGGCCAGACCTATGGCGGTGAGCAGCCGGCGGCGGCGCCAGAGTTTCACCCGCTGCTGCCGGTGCATATCGCCCTGCAGCAGGCGCTGCTCGAACGTGTGCTGTCACGCCGCACAGAGGCGCTCGAGCGCCTGGCCGGGCTGGTCGAGCGCGGCCAGGCCAGCGGCGGCATGATGCTCACCGTCAGCGCGCTCAGCCAGTGGATGCTGCTGTTGCTGGACGAAGGCCGCGATGGCCAGGCCGCGCAGTTGTTGCCCGGCTTGCTGGAGGCTGCACGCGGGGGCGTGCTGCAACCGTTCCAGCCGTTGCTGCAACGGCACCCGCAGTGGCTGCAGGAGCAGTTGCTGGCCAGGGCCGGCTGCCCGGTGCAGGTCGACCTGCTGGGGCATTTGCCAGCGTTGCCAAGCGCCCCATGCGGTAGCAGCGAGGCCCTGAGCGGGCGGGAGCTGGCAGTGCTCGAACTGATCGCCCAAGGTTGCTCCAACCAGCAGATCAGCGAGCGCTTGTTCATTTCCTTGCACACGGTCAAAACCCACGCCAGCCATATCAATAGCAAGCTGGGCGTGGAGCGGCGGACCCAGGCGGTGGCCAAGGCCAAGTCACTGGGGTTGCTGGCGTAGTGCTGGCGGTGCTGGCTACCGCCCGTTAGAGTAATGGCCTCGGGCCATGTTCGCGGCCGATAATGCTCGATGCTCATCTTTCCCGGCCAGCTGCCGATACAGCGATCGGTGGCATCGCCTCGCGCGATTTTTCAATCATTCCAGGGCAGGTCGTGTTGATGCTGCAGTACGGGCAAAAGAGCTTTCTGATCGTCGACGATTTCACCGACTTTCGCACGTCGACCCGGTCCATGTTGCGCGAGTTGGGTGTGCGCGACGTCGACACCGCCGACAGCGGCGAGCAGGCGCTGCGCATGTGCGCGCAGAAGCGCTATGACTTCATCCTGCAGGACTTCCACCTGGGCGATGGCAAGAAGAATGGCCAGCAGGTACTCGAAGACCTGATCATCGACAAGCATATCAGCCATGAGTGCGTGTTCATCATGGTCACCGCCGAGAGCAGCCAGGCCATCGTTCTCAGTGCCATCGAGCACGAGCCCGACGCCTACCTGACCAAGCCGTTCAACCGGGTGGGGCTGGCCCAGCGGGTCGAGAAGCTGTTCCAGCGCAAAACCCTGCTCAAGCCGATATTGCAGGCGCTGGACCGCAACCGCCCGGGCGAGGTGCTGGCGGCATGCGCCGAGCTGTGCAAAAGGGACCCGCGCCTGGCACCCCTGTGCCTGCGCTACCGGGCCGATGCCTTGCGCAACCTCAACCGCTTCGATGAGCTGGAGAAATTCCTCAAGGCCATTCTCGCCAGCCGCCCGCAACCGTGGGTGTACGCGGCGCTGGGGGCCTTGATGCACAAACGTGGCCAGAATGCCCAGGCCCAGGGCGTATACGAGCAGGCGCTCAAAGCCTTCCCGATCATGCCAGCCTTGTACGATGGCATGGCCGAAGTGCTGGTGGCCCAAGGCGAAAGCAAGCGTGCGCAGAGCCTGCTGGAAGAGGCTGTGCGCCTGTCGCCACTGTCGGTGCGGCGGCAGTCGACCCTGGGCAAGCTGGCGTTGGAAAACGAAGACTTCGAAAGCGCTTCCAAGGCCTTCCGCCATGCGGTGAACCAAGGGCAGAGTTCGCGCTACAAAGACCCGGAAAACAACCTGGGCCTGGTGCAGGCGCTGATGAGCAAGAATGCAGGCTTTGGCCTGGACGCCCGTACCCGCGTCGAGATCAACACCACGCTCAGCGAAGTGGCCAAGGAAAACCCCGAAGACCAAGGCTTGCAGGTGCGTGCGCGGATGATGAAGGCCGCCAGCCTGCAGCAGGCCGGTGACCCGGAGACGGCTGCCAAGCTGACCGATCAGGCCATTCTGCGCCTGGACAAGATGAACCAGTTCTTCTCGGTCGATTCGGCCCTCACCGTCGCCGCGCAGTTGCAGGCGATGGGCCAGGAAGCCGCCGCCATCGGCGTACTGAAAAGCTGTGTGGAAAGTTATGGCGATGACCCCAAGGTCATGGAAAAAGTGGGCAAGCTGACGGACGACCCGAGTGTGCTCAACGCCATTACCGAAGCGGTCACCCTCAATCGCCAGGGTGTGCGCAGTTACCAGGGAGGGCAGCTCGGCGAGGCGTTGCAACTGTTCCGCAAGGCGCTGGGTCTACAGCCCAGGAACATCAGCATCGCCCTGAACACCGCCCAGGCGCTGCTGCGCATTGGTGGTGAAACCCCCCAGCCCGCGATCATGCAGGAATGCCGCGACGCCTTGACCAGCGTGGCCGGTATCCCTGCCAGCGACAATCGCTATGACCGTTACCGCAAACTGCACATCCGAGTGTTCGGCGCATGAATCAAGACAATCAGGGGCTGGATTTTTCCACGGTGATCGCCTCCACCGTGCACGACCTCAAAAGCTCCCTGGCGGCGTTGATCCAGTGCCACGGCCAGTGGGTGGAGCGCCTGCCCGAGGAACTGCGCGGCGGGGCCGAGCAAGGGATCATGGAGCACGAGTTTCGTCACCTCAACGGCATGCTGGTGCAGCTGCTGGGGTTGTACAAGCTTGGTGTGAACCAGCTGCCGGTGTGCCCGGACTACCACGAACTGGACGACTTCATCGAGGCCCAGCTGGCGGCGCATGAGGAAGTGCTCAAGCACAACGATATTCTCGCCACCTGGCGCATCGACACGGATAACCCGCTGGGTTTCTTTGACCGCGAGCTGGTGGCCTCGGTGATCGCCAACGTCATCACCAATGCCACCCGCTTTGCCGGGCATGCCTTGTTGATCAGCATCGAGGAGGCCGACAACCAGCTGGCCATTTGCGTGAACGATGACGGCCCGGGTTATCCACAGCGCATGCTCGACCGCCAGGAGGAATATACCCAGGGTATCGACTCGACCAGCGGCAGCACCGGCCTGGGGCTGTACTTTGCCGCACGCATTGCGGCGCTGCATGAAAGTGGCGGGGTGCGTGGGCGCATCGAGATCTCCAATGGCGGTGCACTGGGCGGTGGCTTGTTCAAGTTGTTTCTGCCGTAGGGATTGGGGTGCGTCTGCCGGCTTTTCCTGGCAGGCTTTGCGCAGAACCCCGGCTTTACCTGCGAGAACACCATGACCCAAGCCCTGCCTGCGCTCATCCGCGAAACCTTCCCTGTCGGGCCTTTGCAGTGCAACTGCACGCTCATCGGCGACCCGTTGAGCAAAAAGGCTATCGTCGTCGACCCGGGCGGTGATCCAGACAAGATCCTGGCCCGCCTGCAGGCCCATGGCCTGACGCTGGTGAGCATCATCCACACCCACGCCCACTTCGATCATTTCCTCGCCTCGGGCAAGCTCAAAGCGCTGACCGGCGCCACGCTGCATCTGCACAAGGCCGACCAGGCGCTGTGGGACAACCTGGAGATGCAGTGCCAGATGTTCGGCGTGCCCTACACCCCGGTGCCGTCGCCTGATCGCTGGCTGGCCGATGACGAAGAACTGGCGTGCGGCTGCGGCGTGGCCTTGCATACACCCGGGCACACGCCTGGCTCGATGAGCTTCTGGTTCGCCGACGCCAAGCTGTTGATCGCAGGTGACACCTTGTTCCGCCGGGGCATAGGCCGCACCGATTTGTGGGGTGGCGACCAGCGGGCTATCGTGCGCTCGATCAAGGAGCGGCTGTACCGGCTGGACGAGGAGGCCACCGTGGTCACCGGTCATGGGCCTGATACACGGCTGGGTGACGAGATGCGCGAAAACCCGTTCGTGCGTGCCTGATGGCACATGAAAGCGCTTTCATGGAATTTTTCGTTGCCGGTGCGTTCCAAGGCTGGCATAGATGCATTTGCGATCTGTCGCATTCATGAATTGAGTAGGAGCTTGTCCATGTTCACCATGCGTCGTCTGATTATCGTCGCAACTGCCGCCGCCCTGATGACCGGCTGTGCCAGTCAGAACCCTTACGACAACCAGGGGCAGGCGCAGGGCTCTACCGGGATGAGCAAGACCGCCAAGTACGGTGGCCTGGGTGCGCTGGCCGGTGCGATCGCCGGTGCCGCCATCGACCACAACAACCGTGGCAAGGGCGCCCTGATCGGCGCTGCCGCCGTGGGCGCTGCCGCCGCCGGTTATGGCTACTACGCCGACAAGCAGGAAGCCGAGCTGCGCGCGCAAATGGCCAACACCGGTGTGGAAGTGCAGCGCCAGGGTGACCAGATCAAGCTGATCATGCCGGGCAACATCACCTTCGCCACCGATTCGGCCAACATCGCGCCAAGCTTCTACCAGCCGCTGAACAACCTCGCCAGCTCGTTCAAGCAGTTCAACCAGAACACCATCGAAGTGGTCGGTTTTACCGACAGCACCGGCAGCCGCCAGCACAACATGGACCTGTCCCAGCGCCGGGCGCAGGCCGTCAGCACCTACCTGACCTCGCAGGGTGTGGACAGCTCGCGCCTGTCGGTACGTGGTATGGGCCCGGACCAGCCGATCGCCAGCAACGCCGATGCCAATGGCCGTGCGCAGAACCGCCGTGTCGAAGTGAACCTGAAGCCGATTCCAGGCCAGCAGTATGACCAGCAGCAGGGCCAGGTGCAGCAGTATCCCTGAATAGGCATTGGGGCCGCGTTGCGGCCCCGTTTGTTTCAGCGCCCTACGCTGGCCTGAATCGCCGTGAGGGCAATGGTATGGACGATATCGTCCACCTGCGCCCCGCGTGGCAGGTCGTTCACCGGCTTGCGCAGGCCCTGCAGCATTGGCCCCATGCTGACCCCGTCGGCACTGCGCTGCACCGCCTTGTGCGTGGTATTGCCGGTGTTCAGGTCGGGGAATACGAAGACCGTGGCGCGCCCGGCCACCTGGCTGGTGGGCGCCAAGTCCCGGGCAATTGCCGGGTTGGCTGCAGCGTCGTATTGCAGCGGCCCATCGATCAGCAAGCCTTGCGTGGCGGCCTGCGCCAGGCGGGTCGCCTCGCGCACTTTCCCCACTTCCTCATCGCTGGCCGAATCGCTTGAATAACTGATCATCGCCACCCGTGGCGCGATGCCGAAGGCTTGCGCCGATTCGGCACTTTGCCGGGCAATCTCCGCCAGTTCGGCGGCGCTTGGGTGAGGGTTCATCACGCAGTCGCCGTACACCAGTACCTGCTCGGGGAACAGCATGAAGAACACCGACGATACCAGGCTCGCCCCCGGCGCGGTCTTGATCAACTGCAGGGCAGGGCGGATGGTGTTGGCGGTGGAATGCACCAGCCCCGACACCAGGCCGTCCACCTCATCCAGGGCCAGCATCATGGTGCCGATCACCACCGGGTCTTCCAGTTGCTGCTCGGCCATTGGCGCGTTGAGGTTCTTGCTTTTGCGCAGCTCCACCATCGGCTCCACATAGCGCCCGCGAATCAGCTCCGGGTCCAGTATTTCCAGGCCTGGTGGCAGGGTGATGCCCTGCGCGCGGGCGACGGCGTCGACATCTTCGGGCTTGGCCAGCAGCACGCAGCGGGCGATGCCACGGGCCTGGCAGATGGCCGCTGCCTGCACCAGCAGCGGCTCTGCACCTTCGGGCAGAACGATGCGCTTGTTTGCCTGCTGCGCGCGCTGGATCAATTGGTAGCGGAACACCGCCGGCGACAGGCGCAGCTCGCGCGGGGTGCCGCAACGTTGGTGCAGCCAGGCTGCGTCGAGGTGGCTGGCGACAAAGTCGGTGATGAACTCGGCGCGTTCGCGGTCGTCCACCGGGATTTCCCGGTTGAGAGAATTGAGCTGATTGGCGGTGTCGTACGAACCGGTGCTGACCGACAGGATCGGCAGGCCCGCCTGCAGCGCGCCGCGGCACAGCCCGAGGATGCGAGCGTCCGGTTTGCTGTCACTGGTCAACAACAGGCCGGCCAGCGGTACGCCATTGATCGCAGCCAGGCTGACGGCCAGGATGATGTCGTCGCGGTCGCCCGGTGTGACGACCAAGGTGCCGGAGGTGAGCAGTGGCACGGTATTGGCCACGGTGCGCGCGCAGATGATGATCTTGCTCATGCGCCGTTGTTCGTAATCGCCGGCATTGAGCACCTGGGCGCCAAGCAACTCGGCCACGTCGCGGGTGCGCGGTGCGTTCAGCTCGGGCTGATAGGGGATGCAGCCCAGCAGGCGAAAGTCATTGCCGCGCAGCAGCGGCGAGTGTTCGCGCAGGCGGGTGGCGAAGTCGGCCATGCTTTCGTCGGTGCGGACCTTGTTGAGGATCACCCCCAGTACTTTCGGGTCGCGTGGGCCGCCGAACAGTTGCGCCTGCAGTTCGACCCGCCCGGACAGCTCGCTGAGCACTTCGTTTTCCGGCGCCGAGACCAGGATCACCTCGGCATCCAGGCTCTTGGCCAGGTGCAGGTTGACCCGCGCGGCGTAGCTGGCGTGGCGCGTGGGCACCATGCCTTCGACCACGACCACGTCATTGCCGATGCAGGCTTGCTGGTAAAGCCGGATGATTTCTTCCAGCAGTTCGTCCAGTTGCCCATCACCGAGCATGCGCTCGACCTGCGCCAGGCTCATGGGCACGGGGGGCTTGATGCCGTGGGTACGGGCGACCAGTTCGCTGGAGCGTTCGGGGCCGGTGTCGCCCGGGTGGGGCTGGGCGATGGGCTTGAAGAAACCCACCTTCAGCCCGGCCCGTTCCAGGGTACGCACCAGGCCCAGGCTGATCGACGTCAGGCCGACACCAAAGTCGGTCGGCGCAATGAAAAATGTCTGCATGCGTGCTTCTCGAAATAAGCGGTGCAAGAAATTAACGGCCAAGGGTAGCGCTATCGGCCCCTTGTGCGCACCAGCCACATGCGAACGGCTGGCCGATACGCTGCAGGCGCTGGGCCGGGTCGAGCACCCACGGGCGTGCCTGCCACGGCGGTTGGTGGCGCAGGTGCTGGGTGTGGCCGCAGGACAGCTCGGTTACCCAGTGGCCTTCTTCGTCCTGGTGAAAGCCGATGATCCGACTGATGGACCGTTGCTGCACGCCAGTGCGTTCGCAATCGGGCGATGGCTTGGTTACACTGGTGCGCTCTACATTCTTTTGCAAAAGGTCTTGCCCCATGCTGATCGCCGCCAACAAGGCTGTCTCCATCGACTATACCCTGACCAACGACGCCGGGGAGACCATCGACAGCTCCGCCGGTGGCGCGCCGCTGGTTTACCTGCATGGTGCCGGCAACATCATCCCAGGCCTGGAAAAAGCCCTGGAAGGCAAGCAAGCCGGTGACGAACTGGACGTTGCCATCGAGCCGGAAGACGCCTACGGCGAATACCTGGCCGAGCTGGTCAGCACCCTGAACCGCAGCCTGTTCGAAGGCGTCGACCAGCTGGAAGTGGGTATGCAGTTCCACGCTTCGGCGCCGGATGGCCAGATGCAGATCGTGACCATCCGCGACGTGGACGGCGACGACATCACCGTTGACGGCAACCACCCGCTGGCTGGCCAGCGTCTGAACTTCAAGGTCAAGGTCGTCAACGTGCGTGACGCCAGCGACGAAGAAATCGCTCACCGTCACATCCACGGTGAAGGTGGCCATCACCACTGATTTTCTGCGCTAAGCTCAGAAAGTCGCCAGGCGCTCGGGCAAGCCGATCTGCCTTCCTACGGGAGGTGGGCGGTTTGAACGGGCGCCTTTTTAGTGGGCGCGATTTGCCTGCGCGGCAACCCGGAAGCTGAGAGGGGGTTCATCATGAGTGCATTTCACGAGCTGAAACTGGAGGCGCTGAACGGCGGGGAGCTGCCCCTCGCACCGTTCAAGGGCCAAGTGGTGCTGGTGGTCAACGTCGCTTCCAAGTGTGGTCTCACGCCGCAATACAAGGCCCTGGAAAACCTCTATCAGGTATACAAGGACAAGGGCTTCAATGTGCTTGGCCTGCCGTGCAACCAGTTTGCCGGGCAAGAGCCGGGCAGTGAAAAGGAAATCCAGGACTTCTGCAGCCTGAACTACGGGGTGAGCTTCCCGCTGGCGGGCAAGCTGGAGGTCAATGGGGCGCAGCGCCATTCGCTGTATCGCCTGCTGGCGGGCGAGGGCGCGGAGTTCCCGGGTGATATCAGCTGGAACTTCGAGAAGTTCCTGGTCGGCAAGGATGGCCGGGTGCTGGCGCGCTTCTCGCCGCGTACGGCGCCGGATGATCCGACGGTGGTGCAGGCCATCGAGAAAGCGTTGGGATGAGTATTCGGGGCCGCTGTGCGGCCCTTTCTGTCAGTGGCAGGCCCTGACATTTTTGCCAGTTGCCGACCGAATGACGGTGTTGCCAAACTTCAACCTTGCGAAATGCAAACGAGGTTTGATCGATGGCGAGCAAGTTGTTTTATCAACACGAACGTTTGGCGCTGATACAGGACGCGCAGGTACAGCGCCGGTTGATGACTTCAGTGATACAAACCCATGCAGTGCTGGTAGAGGCAATGCAGGCGACCCCCAACGTTTTACTGGCCAGTGATGCTTTGCATTCCACTCTGCTAATTAACCCACAGCAGAAAGCCAAACCTTATTGCTATTCACCGTACGGGTATCAGCCTACTCATCCCGGGTTGCCTGCATTTACCGGCCAAGTACCTGAGCCCGTAATGGGCGGATACCTGCTGGGTAATGGCTACCGTCTATACAGTCCGCTCTTGATGCGCTTCAACTCGCCAGACAATTGGAGCCCATTCGGTGCTGCGGGCATCAATCCTTATGTTTACTGCGACAGTGATCCGGTCAACCACAGTGACCCCTCGGGTCACATAAAAATACTCAAGGCTGTGAAAAGTGCTGCGCTGAAAGCCATCGATACGGTGGCGTATGAATATGTTAAAGCCAAGTATGGGAAAAAGATTTTCAAGAAGATAGACCAATTGAAAGCGGCCCCTTCCGCTCGGCCAAGCGCTGGCGCCAGTGTTCCGACAAGCAATCTCAGCCCGGCTGAGATCGAGGTCGGTGGGCGCATGCTGGCTGATGAGCTCGACTATCTAAAGGATACTCAAAAAAGATCAAGCAAACACCTAAAACGCGCAGAACGAGGTAAAGAAGGTAGCACAATGATCTTCGATGAGCCCTCCAGTTATATTGCAGATAATCTTGCCATCAAAAGCGCTCAAGAATTGAATGCGATCGAGAGATTGGAAAAAGCAGTTGCCGATTTGAGAGAGCACAAAAGGGCTGTAAGTTATCAAACGCGTGTACACGCGCGTTTAGGGTGATTCAGGCTTGATCTTCATTGCCAGCGAGCCACTGTCGGGCAGGGGCGCAGCATCTTTTCTGGACGCCGCGTTCAGATACCCCTCAAACTGCTCGACGATCGCCGCCCACCCCTGGCGGCTGGCGTGTTGCCGTGCATTCAGCCGCACCCGGCGCAAGGTTTCCTCTTCCTCAAGCAACCAGCAGGCCGCATCGATGAACGCCGCCTGGTCTCCCGGCATGGCCAGCGCGCCGTTATGGCCATGGCGAATGTGCTGTGCTGCAGCGGCCTCGTCATAAGCCACTACCGCCAACCCCGAAGCCATGGCTTCGAGTACCACGTTGCCAAAGGTTTCGGTCAGGCTTGGGAACAGGAACAGATCTCCGCTGGCATAGTGTTCAGCCAGTATCTCGCCGCGCTGGGCGCCACAGAACACCGCGTCTGGCAACTGTTGCTCAAGGGTCGCGCGCTGTGGGCCGTCACCGACAAAAACAAGGCGCAGGCGCTTTTGTGGATAAGTCTTTTGCAGTGCCTCAAGGCAGGGTCGCAACAAGCCAAGGTTCTTTTCCACCGCCAAGCGGCCGACATGCAGCACGGCGATGTCGTTGGGCCCAAGCCCCCAGCCTTCGCGTAACGCCTGGCTACGCCGCGCCGGGTTGAACAGGCAGGCATCGACACCCCGGGCCAGCAGTTCCAAGCGTTCGAAACCACGGCGTTCAAGCTCCAGGCGCTGGCTGAGGCTGGGGACCAAGGTGATGGCCGTGCGCCGATGGAACCAGCGCAGGTAGTGCGTGAGCATGCGCGCCAGCAGGCCCAGCCCGTATTGGCCAGAATACTGGGGGAAGTTGGTATGGAAACCGCTGACCACTGCCACCCCCAGGCGCCGCGCCGCACGCAAAGCGCTGAGCCCGAGCGGCCCTTCGGTTGCGATGTACAGCACATCCGGGCGCTGTCGGCGCCAGCGGCGCAACATCTTGTGCATCGACACCTCGCCCCACTGCAGACCGGGGTAGCCCGGCAAGGCCCAGCCCCGGCACAGCATCAGCTGCGGGTCGCTGTGCACTGGCCCTTCGCCGGCCTGGCGCGGGCGCACCACTTCAACTACATGGCCACGTTGACGCAGCCCTTCGCTCAAGCGCCCAAGCGTGTTGGCCACGCCGTTGATTTCGGGTGGGAAGGTTTCGCTGACCAGGGTGATGCGTAGCGCAGGTGTGTTCATGGCAAAAGTTTCTGCCTGCCCGATTGCATCAATGTGACGGTCACGTGGCGCGCAGGTGACAGCTGACCATCGGCTTGTGCAGCGTGCAGATTATTTCCTGGTGCGCCGCTCAAGGGGCCGTGCCGTCGGCCGATGAAGATGCATTCGACCACCTGTTGCGCTCCAGGAGAGCGGTGATGTTCAACAACAAGCTCAAGCAAGAAAACCGGCAACTGCGCGAAGACCTGATGTGTATCGAACAGGTCAAGAGCAGCCTCGACAGCGAGATGCTGGTGCTGCAACTCGACCCCCAGGGACGGATCGAGATGGTCAATGGCAACTTCGAGAGCGAGATGCTCTATCGGGCCGACCAACTGCTTGGACGCAACATCGAGGACATCGTCCCCGCTCATGTGCGGTCGCTGGATTTCTACCAGCGGATGAAAGCCGCCATCACCCGTGGCGAGCACCTGAACGGCGCGTTTCGCCTGTTGCGCGGCAATGGCCAGGAAGCCTGGCTGCGCTCGATCCTGCAGCCGGTCAAGAACAGCGAGGGGCGCATCCGCTACTTCACCCTGCATTCCAGCGACCTGACCCGCACCATCGAGGCTTCGCGTGAACATGAGAGCCTGATCAAGGCGCTGATGCGCTCCACGGCGGTCATCGAGTTCGACCTCGACGGTAACGTCCTCACCGCCAACGAGCGCTTCCTGGCCACGGTCGGCTATCGCCTGGAGCAGATTCGCGGCAAGCACCATCGCCTGTTCTGCACGCCGGAAGAGGTCCATTCAACCGCTTACCAGGCGTTCTGGGACAGGCTGCGTCGTGGCGAGTACGTGGCTGACCGCTTCAAGCGCATCGATGCCCACGGCCGGGTGGTCTGGTTGGAGGCCTCCTACAACCCGATCTTCGATGCCCACGACGTGCTGTACAAGGTGGTCAAATTCGCCACCGTGATCACCGACCAGGTCAACCAGGAACAGGCGGTGGCCGAAGCGGCGGATGTCGCCTACACCACCTCGCTGGGCACCGATGCCAGCGCGCGCAAGGCTACCGAGGTGGTCACCCAGAGTGTCAGCGTGATGCGCGGCCTGGAAGCTTCGATGCAAGAGGCGGCCGAGGGTATCCAGGCGCTGGACACGCAGTCGCGGGTGATCGGCTCGATCATCAAGACCATCAGCGACATTGCCGGGCAGACCAACCTGTTGGCGCTCAACGCGGCCATCGAGGCCGCCCGTGCGGGGGAGCAGGGGCGCGGGTTTGCCGTGGTTGCCGACGAAGTCCGGCAACTGGCCTCGCGTACCAGCAGCGCCACCGAGGAAATCGCACGGGTGGTGCAGCAGAACGAGCAGTTGGCGCAAGCGGCGGTGACGATCATCGACACCAGCAAGCGCCAGGCCGAACAGGGGCTGGCGCTGGCCGATCAGACGGGCAGCGTGATTGTCGAGATCCAGGACGGGGCGAAGCGGGTGGTGGATGTGGTGGGGCAGTTTTCCAGCCGGTTGGGGCAGTGAAACCCAAACCAGACGCGCTCTGCTTTTTGTAGGAGCGGCCTTGTGTCGCGATAGGGCCGCAAAACGGCCCCAACAATTTGTGCATTAACGTTGAGATCCTGGGGCCGCGTTGCGGCCCTATCGCGACACAAGGCCGCTCCTACAGAGATCGCGTAACGCCCAGGGATCAGTCCCGCTCCCGCACCCAGAACAATGTAGCCCCGGCCACCGCCGCCGGCATCATCAGCACGTTCACCCCCGGGATCAGCAACGCCAGGTACGTCACCCCGCCAAAGCCCAGGCTCTGCCAGCGCTTCTGGCGCAGCCAGGCGAGCATGTCCTGCCAGCTCATCTTGTTGTTGTCGGCCGGGTAGTCGATGTACTGGATGGCCATCATCCATACGCCGAAGATCAGCCACAGCGGCGCGGCTACCACGTTGACCACCGGAACCAGTGAGAGGATGAACAGGCCGATGGCCCGTGGCAGGAAGTAGCCCAGCTTGCGCATTTCGCGACTGAGCGTGCGCGGTACCATTGCCACCAGTTCGCCCCAGCTGAACGCCGGGAAGTTGTCTTCGCCACGTACCACCACTTCAACCTTTTCGGCGAGAAAACCGTTGAACGGCGCGGCGATGACGTTGGCGACCAGCGTGAAGGTGAAGAACACCATCAACACCACCAAGGCGACGAACAGCGGCCAGAGGATGTAGGTAAGGAAGCTCAGCCAGCTCGGCAAGCTTGGCATCAGGGCATCCACCCAGAGGCTGAACTGATGGCCGGCGAAGTAGATCAGGCCACCGAACAGCAGCAGGTTGACCGCCAGCGGCAGCAGCACGAACAAGCGCAGGTTGGGGCTGAGCACCAGTTTCAGGCCTTCGCGCAGGTATTGGGGGCCAGAGAGGACAGGGGCTTGCATCAAGGTACTCCGCAGAGAAGGGAAACGCGCTGACCTTACCGAGTTTGGCGTGCCGACGAAAGGCAGCGGGTGGTCGGGAAACCGGCTGTAACAAAAGCATCGACAGTATGATCACCGATGAAATCGCAGCATAGACGATGCCTATGAGGTGGATTGTCGAAGGATATTTCCTTAATCTTTGCGACCTCGCTACAGTGCGTTCACCTTTCCGCTTTCCGGGCCTGCGCGTTGTAGCACTTCCCCAAGTGCTGCGTGGGTCCTTTTAAATTTTCCAGCTGGCGCCGCCGGTGTATCGAAACCGGCCCGCTCGACAGGAGTTCGACATGTCTGAAGTACGTCATTCGCGCGTCATCATTCTGGGTTCCGGCCCTGCCGGTTACAGCGCTGCGGTGTATGCCGCCCGTGCCAACCTCAAGCCGCTGCTGATCACCGGCATGCAGGCCGGTGGCCAGCTGACCACCACTACCGAAGTCGACAACTGGCCGGGCGACCCGCACGGCCTGACTGGCCCGGCCCTGATGCAGCGTATGCAGGAGCATGCCGAGCGTTTCGAAACCGAGATCGTGTTCGACCACATCAATGCTGTCGACCTGGCCAACAAGCCATTCACCCTGCAGGGTGACAGCGGCAAGTACACCTGCGACGCACTGATCATCGCCACTGGCGCCAGCGCCCGCTACCTGGGCCTGCCGTCGGAAGAAACCTTCATGGGCAAGGGCGTTTCGGCCTGCGCTACCTGCGACGGGTTCTTCTACCGCAACAAGCCGGTCGCTGTGGTGGGCGGTGGCAACACTGCCGTGGAAGAGGCCTTGTACCTGGCCAATATCGCCAGCAAGGTGACCCTGGTGCACCGCCGCGAAACCTTCCGCGCCGAGAAGATCCTGGTCGACAAGCTCAACGCCCGCGTGGCCGAAGGCAAGATCGAGCTCAAGCTCAACGCCATCCTGGACGAAGTACTGGGTGACAACATGGGCGTGACCGGTGCGCGCCTGAAGAACAACGACGGCAGCAGCGATGAAATCAAGGTCGATGGCGTGTTCATCGCCATTGGCCATACCCCGAACACGTCGCTGTTCGAAGGCCAGCTGACCCTCAAGGACGGCTACCTGGTGGTCAACGGCGGCCGTGAAGGCAATGCTACCGCCACCAACGTCGAAGGCGTATTCGCGGCCGGTGACGTGGCCGACCACGTGTACCGTCAGGCGATTACCTCGGCCGGTGCTGGCTGCATGGCAGCGCTGGACGTCGAGCGCTACCTGGACGGGCTGGCCAACGCCTCGTTCTGATTTGCCAA
Source organism: Pseudomonas juntendi (assembly GCF_009932375.1). GTDB lineage: Bacteria > Pseudomonadota > Gammaproteobacteria > Pseudomonadales > Pseudomonadaceae > Aquipseudomonas > Aquipseudomonas juntendi. Next base: position 85 of record NZ_BLJG01000086.1, on the reverse strand, counting down.
GTGCACGGGGGCCACGCGCCCCCAACTGGAAACCGGCTCGCCGCAGCATCTTCAGCGCCTGTGAGTTCGAGCGCCGCCCGCGCGG
>NZ_BLJG01000085.1 GCF_009932375.1 Pseudomonas juntendi | reverse complement strand
TGCGCCGCGCGGGCGGCGCTCGCTCTCACTGGCGCTGCATATCTTCTGACAAACACCTGTCAGCCCTGATGCGATCCCTGTGGGAGCTGGCTTGCCGGCGACAGGGCCGGTGCTGCCCAGCACAGATTCAGACTTTTTCGCTGGTCACCTGCACATGCAAAGCCCGCCCGGCCCCCAACCCGAAGACGATGGCGCCGACCCCAAGCACAGCGAAGATCCAGCCCACGGCCGCCCAGCCGCCCGTCAGGTCATGCACCAACCCCACCGCGAACGGCCCCATCGACGCCAGGGTATAACCCACGCCTTGGGCCATGCTCGACAGGTTGGCCGCCACGTGGGCATCCTTCGAGCGCAACACGATCAAGGTCAGCGCCAGGGCAAATGTACCACCCTGCCCCAGGCCCAGCACCACGGCCCAGCCCCACAGCCCGGAAAGCGGGGCATACAGGCAACCGAACAGGCCCGCCAGAGTGGTCAGCATGACCACCACGATTGCCAGCCGCTGGTCCTTGCCGCGAGTGGCCAGCCACGGCGCGCTCAGCGAACTCAGCAACTGCACGATGACCGACCCGGAAAGGACCAGGCCGGCCTGGGTCGGGCTCAGGCCACGACCGATCAGGATCGACGGCAGCCAGCCAAACACGATGTAGGCCAGCGACGACTGCAGGCCCATGTACAGGGTCACCTGCCAGGCCAACGGGTCACGCCAGAGGCCACGTACGCGGTATGCCACCTTGTGCAGGCCGTGCCCCTGGCGGGCTTGTGGCAGCCAGACCAGCATGGCCAGCAGCGCCGGGAGCACCCAGAAGCCCAGGCCCAACGCCCAGCTGCCACCGAAATGGCTGGCCAAGGGCACGGTGGCACCCGCCGCCATGGCCGCGCCCAGGCACAAGGCCATGGTGTACACCCCGGTCAGCGTGCCTGCGTGCTGGGGGAAGTCGCGCTTGACGATACCGGGCAACAACACCCCGATGATGCCGATGCTGGCGCCAGCCATCAGGCTGCCCAGAAACACCCCCGCCACGCCCAAACTGCTGCGCACGACAATGCCCAAAGCCAGGGTGAGCAGAATGCCGACGATCACCCGCTCACTGCCAAAGCGCCTTGCCAGCATCGGTGCCAGCGGCGCAAACAGCCCCAGGCACAACACCGGCAAGGTAGTCAGCAAACCGGCTTGCGAAGCGTTCAGCCCCAGTCCTTCGGACACCTGGCCCAACACGGGCGCCATGCTCGACAGCGCCGGGCGCAGGTTCAGCGCCACCAGCACCAGGCCGAGCAACAGCAGCCACGGACGACGTAATTGCACCGGCTGCTGCTGGATTTGCTCGTCGTCGGCCTCGGCGTCGATCAGCAGTTCATCGAGGTCACGCGCGTGCGGTGGGGTGTTGCGGGGTAGGGACTCAGCCATGGTGTTCTCGGGGTCAGGATTCGATAAGGGTGCGGCTCAGGTGCTTGGCCCGGTCCGCATCACGCTGTTCGATGGCGTCGAGGATCTGCCCATGCAGATCGAACGTGGCCTGGCAGCGCGGCACGGTCGCCATGCTGTGCTGCAGCGCCGCCGCGACCACGCCGGAGAAATAGCGGTAAAGCTCGCTGAGGGCGGGGTTGTGGGCGGCATCGACCAGCCGCTGGTGAAACACCAGGTCGCACCTTATGTAGTGATCGACATCACCATGAAAATGCCCGGCGCTGCCGGCCAGCGCTTCGCGCAGCCCTTGCAGGTCTGCATCGGTGCGCCGCAGCGCGGCCAGGCCAATCGCCTCCGCCTCGAGAATGTGGCGGGTTTCACGGGCCTGCTCGGCGGTACAGCGGGCCATGGCCTGCATCGCCAGCAACGGGTCCTGCGCGGTACGCAGGTAGCTGCCGTCGCCTTGGCGTACTTCGACCAGGCCGCTGAAGGCCAGCACGCGCATGGCTTCGCGCACGGTGTTACGGCTGATGCCCAGTTGCAGGGCCAGTTCCGGCTCGGTCGGCAGGCGCTGGCCGATCTGCCAGTCACCCTGGGCGATGCGCTCACGCAGTTGCTCAACGGCCTGCTCGACGAGGGAGCGTTTGATCAATAACGACATCGATACATCCAGTCATCGGACGAATAAGGGCTAACCATAAGCGCTGAATCAACAGGCTGCAACGCTTCACAGAATTGTTTTTGAGTAGGCACCAAGCGCCGCGCGGGCGGCGCTCGGTGTGACAGGCGCTAGAAAGGGCCCGGTCAGTTCAAGGCATCCAGCAGCGCCTGGTTCATCTCCGGGGTTCCAATGGTGATCCGCAGGAACTGGGCGATACGTGCCTGCTTGAAGTGGCGCACGATGACACCCTGCTCGCGCAAGCGCGCTGCCAACTCGGCGGCATCCTGTTGCGGGTGGCGCGCGAAAATGAAGTTGGCCGCCGACGGCAGCACTTCGAAGCCCTTGGCCTGTAGCTGGCCAACCAACGCCTCGCGGCTGTCGATCACCTTGCGGCAGGTTTGCTCGAAGTACTCTCGGTCCTCGAAAGCCGCGGCAGCGCCAACAATGGCCGCACGGTCCAGCGGGTAGGAGTTGAAGCTGTTCTTGATGCGCTCCAATGCTTCGATCAGGTCCGGGTGCCCCACGGCCAAGCCGACACGCAGCCCTGCCAACGAGCGCGATTTGGACAAGGTCTGGGTCACCAGCAGGTTGTCGTAGCGGTCGACCAGGCTGATGGCGGTTTCGCCGCCGAAGTCGATGTACGCTTCATCCACCACCACCACCGAGTCACGGTTGGCCTGCAGCAGTTGCTCTACCGCCTGCAGTGGCATCAGGCAACCCGTAGGCGCGTTGGGGTTGGGGAAGATGATCCCGGCATTGGGCTTGTTGTAGTCCTCGATACGGATCTGGAACTGCTCGTCCAGGGCTACCTGCTCGAACGCGATGCCGTAAAGACCACAATACACCGGGTAGAAGCTGTAGCTGATATCGGGGAACAACAACGGTGCATCGTGCTGGAACAGGCCGTGGAAGATGTGCGCCAGCACCTCGTCCGAACCATTGCCGACAAACACTTGCGCCGGGGTAACGCCGTAATACTCGGCCACCGCCTGCTTCAGGCGGTCACCGTTAGGATCGGGGTACAGGCGCAGGTTGTCGTTCAGCTCCGCGCGCATGGCCTCCAGCGCCTTGGGCGACGGGCCGTAGGGGTTCTCGTTGGTGTTCAGCTTGACCAGCCGCGCCAGTTTGGGCTGCTCGCCCGGCACGTAAGGCACCAGGTCCTTGACGAAGGGGCTCCAGAATCGGCTCATGTTCAGTTCCCCTTCTGTTGGGTCAGGATGCGGTATTCAGCGCTTCGGGCGTGCGCGGTCAGCGATTCGCCACGGGCCAGCACGGAGGCAGTCTGGCCCAGTTCGGACGCGCCTTGCTCGGAGCAGAAGATGATCGACGAGCGCTTCTGGAAGTCGTACACACCCAACGGCGACGAGAAGCGTGCAGTGCCGGAGGTTGGCAACACGTGGTTGGGGCCGGCGCAGTAATCACCCAGTGCTTCGCTGGTGTGGCGGCCCATGAAGATCGCCCCGGCGTGGCGAATGTGCGGCAGCCAGGCCTGCGGGTCGGCCACCGACAGCTCCAGGTGCTCGGGGGCAATGCGGTTGGCCACGTCCATGGCCTGCTGCATGTCTTTTACCTGGATCAATGCACCACGGCCGTTGACCGACTTCTGGATGATTTGCGCACGCTCCATGGTCGGCAGCAGCTTGTCGATACTGGCAGCGACACGGTCCAGGAAGGCGGCATCCGGGCTGACCAGAATGGCCTGTGCGTCTTCGTCGTGTTCAGCCTGGGAGAACAGGTCCATGGCGATCCAGTCCGGGTCGGTCTGACCGTCGCACACCACCAGGATTTCCGAAGGCCCGGCGATCATGTCGATGCCCACCTGGCCAAATACATGGCGCTTGGCAGTGGCGACGTAGATGTTGCCCGGGCCGACGATCTTGTCGACCTGTGGCACGCTTTCGGTGCCATAGGCCAGTGCCGCGACCGCCTGGGCGCCACCGACAGTGAACACGCGGTCGACACCGGCGATGCAGGCAGCGGCCAGCACCAGCTCGTTGACCTCACCGCGCGGGGTCGGCACCACCATCACCACTTCGGCCACGCCGGCCACCTTGGCCGGGATGGCGTTCATCAGCACCGACGAGGGGTACGAGGCCTTGCCGCCGGGCACATACAGGCCGGCCCGATCCAGCGGGGTAACCTTCTGCCCCAGTACGGTGCCGTCGGCTTCGGTGTACTGCCAGGAATCCTGCTTCTGCCGCTCATGGTAGATGCGCACACGGTCGGCGGCCTTTTCCAGGGCCTGGCGCTGTACGGGGGTGATGCGGGTCAGCGCCAGCTCCAGGCGCTCGCGATCGAGGATCAGGTCATCGATCGATGTGGCCTGAACGCCATCGAAACGCTGGGTGAACTCCACCAGCGCTGCGTCGCCACGCTCGCGCACGGCCTTGATGATGTCCAGCACGCGCTGGTTGACCGCGTCATCGGACACACTTTCCCAGCTCAGCAGATGATCCAGATGTCGGGCGAAATCCGGATCAGCAGCGTTGAGACGGGCAATTGCAGTGGACACGGTCATGGCGAGGGCCTCGATGATTAGCGAATGCTCAGGCGCCCTAGGCTACCAGTCCATCCGCGCGGGCACCCGAGAAAAGTGGCTATGACGCGGATAGATGGGCGCGGCAGCAACGGCCGCGCGCAATCGGTAGGGAATTAACCGCGGTGTCGCGATTCGACCGCCGCGCGCAGCGTGTCGATAAGGCTCTGGATGCGGGCGTGCTGCATCTTCATGGACGCCTTGTTGACCACCAGGCGCGAGCTGATCGTGGCGATCATTTCCTGGGGCTCCAAGCCATTGGCCCGCAGGGTGTTGCCGGTATCCACCACGTCGATGATCTTGTCGGCGAGGTTGATCAGCGGTGCCAGCTCCATCGAGCCGTACAGCTTGATGATGTCGACCTGGCGGCCCTGTTCGGCGTAGTAACGCTTGGCGACGTTGACGAACTTGGTGGCCACGCGCAGGCGGCCCTTGGGCTCAGGGGCGCCGACCACGCCTGCGGTCATCAGCTTGCAGCGGGCAATCTGCAGGTCCAGTGGCTCGTACAGGCCCTGGCCGCCGTACTCCATCAGCACGTCCTTGCCGGCCACACCCAGGTCGGCAGCACCATGCTCGACATAGGTCGGCACGTCGGTAGCACGCACGATCAGCAGGCGTACGTCGTCCTGCGTGGTAGGGATGATCAGTTTGCGGCTCTTGTCCGGGTTCTCGGTCGGCACGATGCCGGCCTCGGCCAGCAACGGCAAGGTATCGTCGAGAATACGGCCTTTGGAAAGCGCGATGGTCAACATTGGAACGTCAGTCCTTAAGCGGCTACTGCTGGCCAGGTCTTGGACCTGGCCGCTTTCAATTCGAACGGTGCGTCCTTGCACCAGAGGGCGATCAGCCCGGTACGCGGCGGATTTTCGCGCCGAGCATCTGCAGTTTTTCTTCGATGCACTCGTAGCCACGGTCAATGTGGTAGATGCGGTCGATCAGCGTGTCACCTTCGGCCACCAGCGCCGAGAGCACCAGGCTGGCCGACGCGCGCAGGTCGGTGGCCATGACCGGGGCGCCTTTGAGGGCCGGTACACCGGTAACGATCGCGGTGTTGCCTTCGACCTGGATCTGCGCCCCCATGCGGTGCATTTCGTACACGTGCATGAAGCGGTTTTCGAAGATGGTTTCGATGACGGCACCGGTGCCTTCGGCAATGGCGTTCAGCGAGATGAACTGCGCCTGCATGTCGGTCGGGAACGCCGGGTACGGCGCAGTACGCAGGTTCACGGCTTTCGGCCGCTTGCCCTGCATGTCGAGCTCGATCCAGTCTTCACCGGTGGTGATCTCGGCGCCGGCTTCCTTGAGCTTTTCCAGCACGGCCTCAAGGATGGTCGGGTCGGTATCCTTGACCTTGACGCGGCCACCGGTCACGGCAGCGGCAACCAGGTAGGTACCGGTCTCGATACGGTCCGGCATCACGCGGTAGCTGGCCGACGCCAGGCGCTCGACGCCATCGATGGTGATGGTGTCGGTACCGGCACCTTGCACCTTGCCGCCCATGGCGTTGATGAAGTTGGCCAGGTCGACCACCTCCGGCTCACGCGCAGCGTTCTGCAACACGCTGCGGCCTTTGGCCAGCGCTGCGGCCATCATGATGTTTTCGGTACCGGTCACGCTGACGGTGTCGAAGAAGAAATGCGCACCGCGCAGGCCGCCCTCAGGCGCCTTGGCCTTGATGTAGCCAGCTTCGACCTCGATCTTCGCACCCATGGCCTCCAAGCCACGGATGTGCAGGTCGACCGGGCGCGAACCGATCGCGCAACCGCCGGGCAGCGCCACCTCGGCCTCGCCGAAGCGGGCGACCATCGGGCCCAGCACCAGGATCGAGGCGCGCATGGTCTTGACCAGTTCGTACGGCGCGACCAGGGTCTTGATGGTGCGGGGGTCGATTTCCACCGCCAGCTTTTCGTCGATCACAGGCTCGATGCCCATGCGGCCGAACAGCTCGATCATGGTGGTGATGTCGTGCAGGTGCGGCAGGTTGCCGACGGTGACCGGGCCATCGGCCAGCAGGGTCGCCGCCAGAATCGGCAGGGCTGCGTTCTTCGCACCCGAAATACGGATCTCGCCGTCAAGACGAGCGCCGCCAGTAATAATCAGTTTGTCCATTGGAATCTCGCCGCCAAGTTGGCTCAGGTGCGCTCAGCCCAGGCTGCGCTGCTGAAAAATTTCATGGTTACCGCGTGGATGCTGCCATTGGCGATCCACGGATTCAGATGAGCATAGATAGCCTGCTGGCGTTTGACCGGGCTCAGGCCAGCCAACTCGTCGCTGATCACGTTCAACTGGAAGTTGCAGCCTTCGCCTTCAACTTCTACCCGGGAACCCGGCAATTTCTCTTCAAGGAAGCTTTTAACTTCTACGGCCTGCATGCTCAACCTCAATCGGCGCCCGATGCGCACGGGTCGGCCATCATACAAAAAAGCCCCTCGCCTGCGAAGCCCAACGAGGGCTTCGCTGACCGAGGGGCCGTCATCCGTGCCGGGCCATCAGGTCGCCAGCACTTGATCGAGGTCGTAGACCTCGGCAATTTCCCGCATGTCGTCGGGCATGCCCCGCACCCGGCAGGCCTTGCCTGTGGCCTGGGCATCGCGCATGAACGACAGCAGCAACGACAGGCCGACACTGGTGGAGCGCAGCACGCCCGTGCAATCGAGCACCAATTGCGCCTCCCGGCTGGCAGTGATCAGCGCCTTGCCTTGCTTGCGCAGCTGCGGCCCGCTGCGGTAGTCCAGCACGCCGGACAGGCTCAGCACGCCCGGCTCAGCCATGCTTACCGCGGCCTCACTCATTTCACCGCCTTTTCTGGCGAGTTGTCGGCGGCCTGCTTGGCCTTGGCCACTTCGCCGGCCCAGCCGTCGATGGTCTTGTCCAGGTTGTTGCCATTGCGCTGCATGGCGTCGGCGAACTGGTCACGGAACAGCTTGCCGATGTTGATGCCGTTGACGATGACGTTACGCACCTTCCACTCGCCACCCAGGTTTTCCAGGGTGTACTGCACCGGGTACACGGCGCCATTGTTGCCGGTAACCTTCATGCCCACCGAAGCGCGCTTGCCATCATCGGCCTTGGCCGGGTCGACGACGATGCCCTGGTTGTTGTACTCCAGCAACGCATTGCCGTAGAACTGGAACAGGCTGCGCTTGAAGTTTTCCTGGAAGCGCTGCATCTGCTCGGGCGTGGCCTTGCGCGAGTACTTGACGGTCATGATGCTGCGGGAAACACCGTCGGCATCGACCACCGGCGCGAGAATCCGGTCAAGGGTGTCGTAGAACGCTTGTGGGTTGGCCTTGTACTGCTCTTTGTTGGCCTTGAGTTCACCCAGCAGCTCGGTGGTGGTGCCCTGAACCACGTCATGCGGCGACTGCGCGGCCAAGGTCATCAGGGGGAAAGCCGCCAGCAACACCAGCAGGCCACGTCGCAAGATCGAAATCATGGAAACTCCTCAATTAGCCGGTTGCGCTTCTTTCGGTTCCTTGCCAACGGAGTTGAGCAGGAACTTGCCTATCAGGTCTTCCAGCACCAGGGCAGACTGGGTGTCGTGAATGGTCGAGCCATCCTTGAGCACGTCTTCCTCACCGCCCACGCTGATACCGATGTACTTCTCGCCGAGCAGACCGGCGGTCAGGATCGAGGCAGTGGAGTCGGTCGGCAGGTTGTCCACCGACTTGTCCAGCTGCAGGGTCACCCGACCGGTATAGGAATCACGGTCCAGATCGATGGCGGTGACCTTGCCGATGGTCACGCCCGCCATGGTCACCTTGGCTCTGACCGTCAAACCGGCGATATTGTCGAAATAAGCATAAACTTTATAGGTATCGCTGCTCGGGCTGGCCGACAGCCCGCTGACACGCAGGGCCAGCAGCAGCAGCGCCAGGATCCCGGCCAGCAGGAACAGGCCGACACCGATTTCCAGGGTGCGGTTTTGCATCAGAAATCTCCAAACATCAAGGCGGTCAGAATAAAGTCCAGACCCAGCACTGCCAACGAGGCATAGACCACGGTCTTGGTGGTTGCACGGCTGATCCCTTCTGAAGTGGGCTCACAGTCGTACCCCTGGAATACGGCGATCCAGGTCGCGACGAATGCGAACACCAGGCTCTTGATCAACCCGTTGAGCACGTCGTCGGTGAACGAAACACTGTTCTGCATGTTGGCCCAGAACGAGCCCTCGTATACGCCCAGCCAGTCCACGGCGACCCACGAGCCCCCCCAGATACCGACCACACTGAAGATCAGCGCCAGCAGCGGCAACGAGATGAAACCGGCCCACAAGCGTGGCGCCACGATGTACTTGAGCGGGTCGACGCCGATCATCTCCAGGCTGGACAACTGCTCGGTGGACTTCATGTTGCCGATTTCGGCAGTCAGTGCAGAACCGGCACGGCCTGCGAACAGCAACGCCGTGACCACCGGCCCAAGCTCGCGCAACAGGGTCAGGGCCACCATCTGGCCCACGGCCTGCTCGGAGCCGTACTTGGTGAGGATGCTGTAGCCCTGCAGCGCCAGCACCATGCCGATGAACACCCCGGACACGACGACGATCGCCAGCGACAGCACGCCCACCGAGTACAGCTGCCTGGTCAGCAGCTGGAAGCCACCGCCAATGCCGCCCCGCCCGACCAGGGCATGGTACAGGAACAGGCAGGAACGCCCGAGTACCGCCACCACGTCGATGGCCGAGCGGCCCAGCAGCCGGACACGTTCGAGTAAGGATTTTCTGCGCATCAACGCGCCCCCAGCAGGTCGGCGCTGTAGTCAGGCGCAGGGAAATGGAACGGCACCGGGCCATCCGGGTCGCCTTTCATGAACTGGCGGATCCGCGGGTTGTCCGAGCCCATCAGCTCATCGGGGGTACCCTGCCCCAGCACCTGACCGTCGCCCACCACATAGATGTAGTCGGCGATGCTGGCGGTTTCTGCGAGGTCATGGGACACCACGATGCTGGTAATGCCCAAGGCATCGTTGAGCAGGCGGATCAAGCGCACCAGTACCCCCATGGCAATAGGGTCCTGCCCGACGAACGGCTCGTCGTACATGAGGATCTGCGGGTCCAGGGCGATTGCCCGGGCCAGCGCCACGCGGCGCTTCATGCCACCGGACAGCTCATCGGGCATCAGGTCGATGGCCCCACGAAGCCCCACGGCCTGCAGTTTCATCAACACGATGTCACGGATCATGTCGTCTGCAAGCTGGGTATGCACGCGCAGCGGAAATGCGACGTTCTCGAACACATCGAGGTCGGTGAACAGCGCGCCGCTCTGAAACAGCACGCCCATCTGCTTGCGGGCGTCGAACAGGTCGCTGCGCGACAGCGTCGGCAGATTCTGCCCGGCGACCCATACCTCACCACTGGCGGGGCGCAGCTGCGCGCCCATCAGGCGAAGCAACGTGGTCTTGCCGCAACCCGATGGCCCCATGATGCCGGTGACCTTGCCGCGCGGGATGCGAATATCGACGTTGCTGAAAATGCTACGCGAACCGCGCTTGAAGGTAACACCCTTCAATTCCACCGCGTAGGCGCTATCCACACTCATCTAGACTCCTTGCTGATGCAGCCTCGTCCTTATGGACGCCAGCCTCCCTGCAGAAGGCACACGCGCCCTTGGCAGGCCGAATAGCGGCGAACTATAGCACCGCTGCTCGCGCGCCCCCAAGGTCATGCATGCCCCGTTCAGCTACGAGACAGGCTGGGGCGCCCCGACCAGGCAGATGGAAAAGGTGAGGGTTTCGTCGATTGCGGCTATAATCGCCGACTTTTCATCAGGCAGTGCTTTATCGACATGAGCCAATCCAGCGAGCTGATTCAATCCGCACAGCGCACCGTGCGCCTGGAACTCGAGGCCGTAGAGGGCCTGCTGGCGCGCATCGACGAGCATTTCGTCAAAGCCTGCGAACTGATCCTGGCCAGCCAGGGCCGCGTCGTGGTGCTTGGCATGGGCAAGTCCGGGCATATCGGCAACAAAATTGCCGCGACCCTCGCCAGCACCGGCACCCCCGCGTTTTTCGTGCACCCGGCCGAAGCCAGCCATGGCGACATGGGCATGATCACCGGCAACGATATCATCCTGGCGCTGTCCAACTCAGGCAGCACGGCCGAGATCGTCACGTTGCTGCCGCTGGTCAAGCGCCTGGGCATCACCCTCATCAGCCTTACCGGCAACCCGGATTCCACCCTGGCCCAGGCAGCAGAGGTGAACCTGGATGCCCGGGTCGCACAGGAGGCCTGCCCGCTGAACCTTGCCCCTACCTCCTCGACCACTGCGGCACTGGTGCTGGGTGACGCGCTGGCCATTGCCCTGCTCGAAGCGCGCGGGTTCACTGCCGAGGACTTCGCCTTTTCGCACCCTGGCGGCGCCTTGGGGCGGCGGCTGCTGCTGAAGGTCGAGCATGTGATGCACAGCGGTGACCAGTTGCCCAAGGTGCTGCGTGGCACGTTGCTCAAGGATGCCCTGCTGGAAATGTCGCGCAAAGGGCTGGGCATGACCGCTGTGCTCGAGGCAGACGGCAAGCTGGCCGGTATCTTCACCGATGGCGACTTGCGCCGCAGCCTGGACCGCAATATCGACGTGCATACCACGTTGATCGACCACGTCATGACCGTGCATGGCAAAACTGCACGGGCCGAAATGCTCGCCGCCGAGGCCCTTAAAATCATGGAAGACAACAAAATCAACGCACTGGTGGTCGTCGACCAGGACGACCGGCCGACAGGTGCCCTGAACATGCACGACCTGTTGCGTGCAGGAGTTATGTGATGAGCCAGAATCTCATGCAACGTGGCCAGGCCATCAAGCTGGCCGTGTTCGATGTCGACGGCGTACTGACCGATGGGCGACTGTACTTTCTCGAAGACGGCAGCGAATTCAAGACCTTCAATACCCTCGACGGCCAGGGCATCAAGATGCTCATGGCGTCGGGCGTGACCACGGCCATCATCAGCGGGCGCAAGACCCCGGTGGTCGAGCGGCGGGCTGCGAACCTGGGTATCGCGCACCTGTTTCAGGGCCGCGAAGACAAATTGGTGGTTCTTGACGGGCTGCTTGCCGAACTCGGCCTAAGCTATGAACAGGTCGCCTACCTGGGCGACGACCTGCCCGACCTGCCGGTGATTCGCCGCGTCGGTCTGGGTATGGCAGTGGCCAACGCCGCGCCCTTCGTTCGCCAGCATGCCCACGGCGTGACCCAGGCGCGCGGCGGCGAAGGCGCTGCCCGCGAGTTCTGCGAACTGATCATGCAGGCCCAGGGCACCCTGGACGCTGCCAACGCCAACTACTTGTAAGGCCGCCCATGTTCAGCAAGAAGGTTCGCAATATTGCGCTGCTGGCGGTGATTGCTGCCGTGCTCGCTGCCATTGGCTACTGGAATGTCAGCCCTGAAAGCTTCCTCGACCAGCCTGTGGCCCAGGTCGACGAGAGCGCCATCGACTACTATGCGATCAACGCCCATAGTGTGCAGTTCTTGCCGGACGGCAAATTGCAGTACGAAATGACCGCCGACAAGGTCGAGCACGTCAAGGCGACCGAAGTTACCCTGGTGACCACGCCCGACCTGCGCCTTTACCGCGGCACCGAATACCCGTGGCATGTTCAGAGCGAGCGCGCCGAGGTCAGCCCGGACGGCAACGAGGTCGAACTGATCAACAAGGTCCGCGTTGCCCGCACCGACGAAAAGCAACGCGACACCATCATCACCAGCTCACGCATGACCGTATTCCCGCAGAAGCAATATGCGCAGACCGAGCAAGCCGTTAGAATCGACGGCGCCGGTGGCACAACCACGGGCAAGGGCATGAAAGCGTATTTGAAAGAAGGCAAGATGGACTTGCTCTCTAACGTAAGAGGACAGTATGAGGCTCGTTAAAACCCTCCCCCTTTTGCTCAGCCTGAGCGCAGCACTGGGAAGCGCGAGCGCCTTCGCCCTGCCGAATGACCGTGACCAGCCAATCCGCATCCAGGCCGACAACGCGCATCTGGACGACAAGCAGGGTGTCGCGACGTACACCGGTGACGTGATCATCACTCAAGGCTCGATGATGATCAAAGGCAATACCGTGACCATGACCCGCGCCGCCAACGGCGACATCGACGTGGTCACTTCGGTTGGCAACCTGGCCTACTTCGAGCAGCAGCAGAGCGCCGCCAAGCCCGACAAGATGAAGGGCTGGGCAGTGACCATCCAGTACCAGGCGCAAAAAGACACCGTGATCCTCACCGACCGCGCCAAGGTCGAGAACGAGGGCAACACCACCGAGGGCGAGAAGATCGTCTACAACACCAAGTCGCAGGTGGCTACCGCCGGCCGTGGCGGTAACGTGACCCAGCCACGTCAGCGCATCGACATGGTGATCCAGCCCAAGAAGAAGGCCGAGTAAATGGCAACCCTAAAAGCCCAGCACCTGGCCAAAAGCTACAAGGGGCGCCAGGTCGTACGTGATGTCAGCCTGTCGATCGACAGCGGCCAGATCGTCGGATTGCTCGGCCCGAACGGTGCCGGCAAGACCACCTGCTTCTACATGATCGTCGGCCTGGTCCAGGCCGAGCAGGGTCGTGTACTGATCGACAACCTCGATGTCAGTCACCAGCCCATGCACGGCCGCGCGCGCGCCGGCATCGGCTACCTGCCGCAGGAAGCCTCGATCTTCCGCAAGCTTTCGGTGGCCGACAACATCATGGCCATCCTCGAGACCCGCAAGGACCTCGACCGCGATGGCCGGCGCAAGGAACTGGAAAGCCTGCTGCAGGAGTTCCACATCAGCCACATCCGCGACAACCTCGGCATGAGCCTGTCCGGTGGCGAACGCCGCCGTGTCGAGATCGCCCGCGCCCTGGCGACCGCGCCCAAGTTCATCCTGCTGGACGAACCCTTCGCCGGCGTGGACCCGATCTCGGTCGGCGACATCAAGCAGATCATCCACCACCTCAAGGCCAAGGGTATCGGTGTGCTGATCACGGACCACAACGTGCGCGAAACCCTGGATATCTGCGAGACCGCCTACATCGTCAACGATGGCCGGCTGATCGCCGAAGGCGACGCCGAAACCATCCTGGCCAACGAACTGGTCAAAGAGGTTTACCTGGGCCACGAGTTCCGGCTCTGACCCACTCCTGCCTGGAGTACTGCAACCTGCCCTGTACTCAGGGTTAAAATTGTTACGTACTCTAGGCAAACGCTACAATTTAAGGCATAAAACTTGCTTGATCTGGCGCCCCGGCGCCCTCGTGTAGTGGATGGCGCATGCGCGCCGGCGAACAAGGTATTAAGCCCCAGCCATGAAACCATCGCTCGTCCTAAAAATGGGCCAGCAACTGACGATGACACCGCAGTTGCAACAGGCCATCCGCCTGCTCCAGCTTTCCACCCTGGACCTCCAACAGGAAATCCAGGAGGCGCTGGAGTCGAACCCGATGCTCGAACGCCAGGAAGACGGCGACGACTTCGACAACAGCGACCCGATGGCCGACAACGCCGAGAACAAGCCGGCCGCCGACGTTCAGGACAACAGCTTCCAGGAAAGCACGGTCAGTGCCGACAACCTCGAAGACGGTGAATGGAGCGAGCGCATCCCCAACGAGCTGCCGGTCGACACCGCCTGGGAAGACATCTACCAGACCAGCGCCAGCAGCCTGCCGAGCAACGATGACGACGAGTGGGACTTCACCACGCGGACATCGGCCGGCGAAAGCCTGCAAAGCCACCTGCTGTGGCAACTGAACCTGGCGCCGATGTCGGATACCGACCGCCTGATCGCCGTGACCCTGATCGACAGCATCAACGGCCAAGGGTACTTGGAAGACACCCTCGAAGAAATCTGCGCTGGCTTCGACCCGGAGCTGGATATCGAGCTGGACGAAGTCGAAGCGGTGCTGCACCGCATTCAGCAGTTCGAACCGGCAGGCGTCGCGGCACGCACCCTTGGCGAGTGCCTGTTGCTGCAACTGCGCCAGCTGCCTGCCAGCACGCCGTGGCTGAACGAGGCGAAACGGCTGGTCAGCGATTTCATCGACTTGCTCGGCAGCCGCGACTACAGCCAGCTCATGCGCCGCATGAAAATCAAGGAAGACGAACTGCGCCAGGTGATCGAACTGGTGCAAAGCCTCAACCCGCGCCCGGGTTCGCAGATCGAGTCCAGCGAGCCCGAGTACGTGGTACCGGACGTGATCGTGCGCAAGGACAGCGACCGCTGGCTGGTGGAACTGAACCAGGAAGCCATCCCGCGCCTGCGCGTGAACGCTCAATACGCCGGCTTCGTGCGCCGCGCCGACACCAGTGCCGACAACACCTTCATGCGCAACCAGCTGCAGGAGGCGCGCTGGTTCATCAAGAGCCTGCAAAGCCGCAACGAAACCCTGATGAAAGTCGCCACGCAGATCGTCGAGCATCAGCGCGGCTTCCTCGATCATGGCGACGAAGCGATGAAACCGCTGGTGCTGCATGACATTGCCGAAGCGGTGGGCATGCACGAGTCGACCATTTCCCGGGTGACCACGCAGAAATACATGCACACGCCCCGCGGCATCTACGAACTGAAATACTTTTTCTCCAGCCACGTCAGCACCTCCGAAGGCGGAGAATGCTCGTCTACAGCGATCCGCGCGATCATCAAGAAACTGGTTGCAGCGGAAAATCAGAAAAAGCCATTGAGTGACAGCAAGATCGCTGGTTTACTGGAGGCACAAGGCATCCAGGTGGCCCGTCGCACCGTCGCCAAGTACCGCGAGTCTCTCGGCATCGCACCGTCGAGTGAGCGCAAGCGACTGATGTAGCCCCTGAGATCTGCCATAGCGTTTGCGGGGCAGGTGCAAGACCTGCCTCTTTATGCACGGGCAACACAGGAGAAGCTGTATGCAAGTCAATATCAGTGGACAGCATGTAGAAGTCACCCAGCCACTGCGCGATTACGTGCTCGAAAAGCTCGCCCGCGTGGAAAGTCACTTCGACAAGATCACCAACGTGCAGGTCATCATGAAGGTCGAGAAGCTGCAGCAGAAGGTCGAGGCGACCCTGCAGATTCCCGGCGGCGAAGTGGTAGCAAACGCCGAACACGAAGATATGTATGCAGCGATCGATGCCTTGGCCGACAAGCTCGACCGCCAACTGAAAAAACACAAGGAAAAACAGCAAAGCCTGCTGCAAGGTGCAGCTGCCCGCTGATCCCCCTCATCCATGATCCGACTTGAAACCATCCTGACCCCCGGCCGTTCCCTCGTGAACGTGCCGGGCGGCAGTAAGAAGCGCGCCCTGGAAAAGGTCGCCACCATCATCGCCGAACAGGTGCCGGAACTGGAGATGCAAGTCGTCTTCGAAAAGCTGGTCGCCCGGGAAAAACTCGGTTCAACCGGTTTCGGCAATGGCATCGCCATTCCGCACTGCCGGCTTGAAGGCTGCTCCGCGCCAGTCAGCGCCCTGCTGCACCTGGAAGCACCCATCGATTACGATGCCATCGATGGCGCGCCGGTAGACTTGCTGTTCGTCCTGCTGGTCCCTGAAGCCGCCACCGATGCCCACCTGGAACTGCTGCGCCAGATCGCCAGCATGCTCGACCGCAAGGACGTGCGTGATCGCTTGCGTTCGGCCACCAGCAACGAGGCCTTGTACCAGGTTGTCCTGGACGTACAGAACGAGCACTGAACATGCGCCTGATCATCGTCAGCGGCCGGTCTGGCTCCGGCAAGAGCACCGCCCTCGATGTCCTGGAAGACAACGGTTTCTATTGCATTGACAACCTGCCCGCCGGGCTGCTGCCGCAGCTCGCGGAAAATGCACTGATCAACACCGAACTGCTGCAGCCGAAAGTGGCAGTGTCGATCGACGCCCGCAACCTGCCCAGCCACCTGTCGCGCTTCCCCGAGCTGCTAGCCGACGCCCGTGCCCGCCACATCCAGTGCGATGTGCTGTACCTGGATGCCGATGAAGATACCCTGCTCAAGCGGTTTTCAGAAACCCGCCGCCGCCACCCGCTGACCAACGCCGACCGCTCGCTGGCAGAGGCCATCCGCGTGGAGAGCGAACTGCTGGGGCCGATTGCCGACCTGGCCGACCTGAAGATCGACACCACCAGCCTGAACCTCTACCAGTTGCGTGACACGATCAAGTTGCGCCTGCTCAACAAGCCCGAGCCTGGTACCGCATTCCTGGTCGAGTCATTCGGCTTCAAACGCGGTATGCCGGTCGATGCCGATCTGGTGTTCGACGTACGCTGCCTGCCCAACCCCTATTGGAAGCCCGAATTGCGTGAGCACTCCGGCCTGGAACAGCCAGTGATCGACTACCTGGCCGCGCAGCCAGACGTCGAGGACATGTTCAACGATATTTCCAGCTACCTGCTCAAGTGGCTACCCCGCTTCGCAGCCAGTAACCGTGCCTACGTGACCATTGCCATTGGCTGCACCGGCGGCCACCATCGTTCGGTGTACATCACCGAACGCCTCGGCCAGTTGCTGCAACAGTCCCTGAAAAACGTCCAGGTCCGCCACCGCGACCTCTAGCCCAAGGATCCGCCCCACGATGCCCGCCCGCGAAATCACCATCATCAACAAGCTGGGCCTGCATGCCCGGGCGGCAGCGAAGTTCGTCGGCGTGGCCGGCCGCTTTCCCTGCCAGGTGCGGGTCGGCCGCGCGCCGGACAAACTGGTAGACGGCAAAAGCATCATGGCGGTGATGATGCTGGCGGCTGGCAAGGGTACCCAGGTGCACCTGCATACCGAGGGTGAGCAGGACAACGATGCCATGGACGCGCTGGTCGAGTTGATCAACAACTACTTCGACGAAGGCGAGTAAGCCTCCAAGCCCTGCACCGCGCCCACAGTGTGCACCCCTTCGACCTGACCAAAGATCAGGACAGCGCGGTATCCATCACCATCATCAGGCAGAAGCCGATGCACAGCCCCAGGCTGGCCAGGCGGTGATGGCCGTTGCTGCGCGATTCGGGGATGACTTCCTGGGTTACCACCAGCAGCATCGCGCCGGCTGCGCAGGCGAGCCCCAGGGGCAGCAGCAATTCGGCGACATTCACCAGCCAGGCACAGATCACCGCAGCCACAGGCTCGACCAAGCCCGAAGCCGCGCCGATCATGAACGCCTTGAAGCGCGGCATGCCCGCCCCTGCCAACACCAGGGCAATCACCAGCCCCTCGGGCACATCCTGCAAGGCGATGCCCATGGCCAGGCTGTCTGCGTCGGCCATGCCACCCCCGGCTGACACACCAATCGCCATGCCTTCGGGAATGTTGTGGGCAATGATGGCAATGACGAAAAGCCAGATTCGCGCGGCGATCACCGGCTGCTGCGCACTGCCAACCAGTGCTTGCGGCGAGGCGTTGGAGACCTTGAGGTCGATAAGGAACAGGCACAACGCGCCGAACATCAAGCCGAAGCTGATCAAGCCACCCGCACCCCATGGGCTGAAGCCGATGGCCTGGGCCGCATCCAGCCCGGGCATGATCAATGAAAATGCCGTAGCCGCCAGCATGACCCCGGCGCCGAAGCCCAGCAAGGTGTCGGCCAACGCCACCGGCATGTTACGAATGACCAGCACCGGTACTGCGCCCAGCGCCGTGCCCAGCGCACACAAAGCGCCGCCCTCCAGGGCGCGCAGCATGCGCGGCGCCAAGTCCAGCCAGGCAAGACCGCGCGCCGCCAGCAGCGCGGTACCCGCCAGCAACAGCAAGGCACCCAGCGCCTGGCGAAACAGGCGCACACTGCTGACCGACATGACCTCTGAGCGCATACCGGTCCGACTCACTTCAGGGCTTCGAGATAGCGGTGTTGCACTTGCGCCCAGTCGATGACGTTGTAGAAGGCACCAATGTATTCCGGGCGGCGGTTCTGGTATTTCAGGTAATACGCATGCTCCCACACGTCCAACCCGAGAATCGGCGTGTTGCCATGCATCAGTGGGCTGTCCTGGTTGCCGCTGCTTTCCACGACCAAGGTTTTCTGCGGCGTTACGCTGAGCCAGGCCCAGCCGCTGCCGAAGCGGGTCAGGGCGGCCTTGGTGAAGGCTTCCTTGAACGCGTCGAAACCGCCCAGTTGCGTGGTGATGGCTTGTGCCAGCTCGCCCGTAGGCTCACCCCCGCCCTGCGGCGACATCACGGTCCAGAACAGGCTGTGGTTGGCGTGACCGCCACCGTGGTTGGTCACGGCGCCACGCAGCTGCTCCGGCAAGTGCCCGACCGCAGCGACCAGTTTTTCGACTGGCCACTCAGCCCACTCGGTGCCTTCGACGGCGGCGTTGAGGCCATTGACATAAGTCTGGTGGTGCCTGGTGTGGTGGATCTCCATGGTCTGCGCGTCGATGTGCGGCTCCAGCGCGTCGTAGGCGTAAGGCAAAGCAGGCAAGGTATGGGGCATGTCAGTGAATTCCGTAGGCTTGAGTACTGGGTACCACGCCGGCCGGGGCAGCGAGTTCGCTGGCGCCGATGTTGTGGCGGTTGAGCAGGCGTTCGGTACGCGGGTACTGGCCGTACTCCGCGATGAAACCGAGCAGTTCGGTGTAGGTACGCCCACTGTGGCGCAGGGCTGCGTCCC
Organism: Pseudomonas juntendi; assembly: GCF_009932375.1. GTDB lineage: Bacteria > Pseudomonadota > Gammaproteobacteria > Pseudomonadales > Pseudomonadaceae > Aquipseudomonas > Aquipseudomonas juntendi. Next base: position 24,059 of record NZ_BLJG01000085.1, on the reverse strand, counting down.
GCAGCGCCTGTGGCAAGCGGGCTTGCTGGCTGGCCTGCAGCAGCCACTGGTGCGCGGCACAGAGGTAATCGGCACTTTCATGCGGCTGGTTCAGGCGCAGGTGCAGGTCGGCCAGGTTATGGTGAGCGACGACCAGGGCAGCCACCGCTTCGTCGACGTCATGCCAGCGCTCGAACAGCACCTGGGCCAGGGCCAGGGCTTGCAGGTAATGTTCCCGGGCATCGACCAGCTCGCCTTGTTCGAACAGGCGGTTGGCCAGTTCCATGGTGCGTTTCCAGTGCTGCATGTCTGTTTCCTCGGCGGTAAGGCAGTGTCAGATGCCGCCAGCGGTGAGTTTTTCCGGGTCCAGCAGCGTTTCCAGCTGGTCCCGCGACAGGTCGGTATGCTCCAGGGCGACATCAATGATCGGGCGACCTTGCTGGTAGGCGGTCTTGGCAATTTCAGCGGCCTTCAGGTAGCCGATGATCGGGTTCAGTGCAGTGACCAGGATCGGGTTGCGCGCCAGCGCCTCCTTCAGCTTGGCCTCGTTGACCTTGAAGCTGGCAATGGCTTTGTCGGCCAGCAGGCGGCTGACGTTGGCCATCAACTCGATGCTCTCCAGCAGGTTGCGTGCGATCAGCGGCAACATCACGTTCAGTTCGAAGTTGCCCGACTGCCCAGCCACGGCGATGGTGGCGTCGTTGCCGATGACCTGCGCGGCGACCATGGCCGTAGCCTCCGGGATCACCGGGTTGACCTTGCCTGGCATGATCGAAGAGCCCGGCTGCAGACCCTGCAGTTCGATTTCCCCAAGGCCGGCCAGAGGGCCCGAGTTCATCCAGCGCAGGTCGTTGGCAATCTTCATCAGTGCCACCGCTGTGGTCTTGAGCTGGCCGGACAGGGCTACCGCGGTATCCTGCGAACCGATCAGGGCAAACAGGTTGTGCCCCGGCGTGAACTGGACCTGGGTCAGGCCGCTGAGCTGGCGCGCGAAAGCGGTAGCGAACTGCGGGTGGGCATTGATGCCGGTGCCCACTGCGGTGCCGCCCTGGGCCAGCGCCTGCAGGCTTGGCAGGGTGGCTTCGATGTGCGCCTTGGCACCTTCGATCTGCGCTGCCCAACCGTCCAGCACCTGGCTCAGGCGCACGGGCATTGCATCCATCAGGTGGGTACGGCCGGTTTTCACGTACTGATGCACCTGCCTGGACTTGGCCTTGATCACCTGCACCAGGTGCGCCAGGGCAGGTAACAGCTGCTCATGCACGGCGAGGGCAGCGCTGACGTGAATGGTGGTGGGAATGATGTCGTTGCTGCTCTGGCCGCAATTGACGTGATCGTTGGCATTGACCGGCTCGCCGAGCACACGGCTGGCCAGGGTGGCGATCACCTCGTTCGCGTTCATGTTCGAGCTGGTGCCCGAGCCTGTCTGAAACACGTCGACCGGGAAGTGCTGGATGTAGTCTTGTGCCAGCAGTTGTTCCACCGCCTTGACGATGGCCTGCCCCTGGGCGGCGGACAGTTGCTCCAGCTCTACGTTGGCCTTGGCCGCAGCCGCTTTGGCCAGCAGCAAGGCACGAATGAACTGGGCCGGCATGCGCTGGCCGCTGATCGGGAAGTTGTCGACCGCGCGCTGGGTCTGGGCGCCATACAGGGCTTGGGCCGGCACCTGCAGTTCACCCATGCTGTCACGCTCGATACGGGTATCACTCATCATCAAATCCTTGCATCAGTTCATCGGGAGAAATCGACGGCAGCAGGCTGCAGTTGGCCAACTGAATGGCGTAGGGCTGCCAACGCTGGTTCTGGGCCTGGCGGTCGAGGTTGCGCAGGTCCAGCAGCGGCCGCCAGGCCTGGTCCAGGCACAGGCAGCGCCAGTGCCAGGGCAACATGCGGTCGCAGGCGGTGTCGAGCAGCAGGCGGAAGGAAGTCAACGCCACCGTCCATGGCGAGGTTTCGGTACAACACACCAGGTAACGGCCTTCGGCCAGGTAGTGCTCGATCAGGCGCGGCTCGTCAGGTTCGAGCGCGCAGCGGATCCGGCGGCTGAGCCAGCGCCAGTTTTCCAGGTAGGGCAGTTCGCGGAGGACGGAATTCATGAACATCATCGCCGAGTTACTGGATAATGATATTCATTATTAATTGATAAATAGAATCACTTCAAGGGGAGCTGATGAAAGAAAAAACCCGGCGCGAGGGCCGGGTCTTGTATTCCACTGAAATTCTTTATTGCCTGTACCGGCCTCTTCGCGGGCTTGCCCGCTCCCACAGGGGATTGCATAGGCTTCAAGCTGTGGGAGCGGGCGAGCCCGCGAATGGGCCGGTACAGGCAATGAATCAGCTACCTGCCACAGTCATCCGCTCGATCAGCACCGACCCGGTGTGGATATTGCTGCGTGTTTCAAGATCGCTGCCAATCGCGACAATCTGCTGGAACATATCCTTCATGTTGCCGGCAATCGTCACTTCCTGCACCGCATGCTGGATTTCACCATTCTCGACCCAGAAACCCGCTGCCCCACGGGAGTAATCACCCGTCACCATGTTCAGGCCATGGCCCATCAGCTCGGTCACCAACAGCCCACGCCCCATACGCCGGATCAGTGCAGCCTGGTCCTCGACGCCGTGGCTGACGAACAGGTTGTGTACACCGCCGGCGTTGGCCGTGCTGGGCAAGCCCAGCTTGCGCCCCGAGTAGGTACCCAGCAGATACGACACCAGCTCGCCTTTGTCGACGAACGGTTTGGCATAGGTCGCCAGGCCGTCGGCGTCGAACGCTGCACTGGCCAGCGCGCGCGGAATGTGCGGCCGCTCGTCGAGGGTCAGCCAGGACGGGAACAGGCGCTGGCCAATGCTGCCTTCGAGGAACGACGACTTGCGGTACAGATTGCCGCCGGAAATCGCCGACAGAAAGCTGCCGAACAAACCGCCTGCCAGTTCTGCGGAAAACAGCACCGGCACTTCGCAGGTTGGCACCGGGCGCGCGCCGAGCCGGCTGGCGGCCCGCTGCGCGGCACGCACACCAATGCTGCGCGGGTCGGCCAGCAGGTTGCCCTGGCGGTTGACGTCATACCAGTAATCGCGCTGCATCTGCCCGTCGCCTTCAGCGATCATCACGCAGCTCAGGCTGTGCCGGGTCGAGGCGTAAGCACCGATGAACCCGTGGCTGTTGCCATACACGCGGCAGCCCTGGTGGGTGTTGAGGGTGGTGCCATCGGCATTGAGGATGCGCGGGTCGGCATCAAACGCCGCCGCTTCGCACGCCAAGGCCATCTCAATGGCTTTCTCGGGCTCGAGAGCCCAGTCGTGATACAGGTCCAGGTCCGGAATTTCCCGGGCCATCAACGCCGCGTCCGCCAGGCCCGAACAGTCGTCCTCGGAGGTGTGCCTGGCAATGGCCAGCGCTGCCGCGACGGTTTCCCGGATCGCCTCCGGGCCACTGGCCGAGGTACTGGCCGAGCCTTTGCGCTGGCCAACATAGAGGGTGATGCCAAAGCCCTGGTCGCGGTTGAATTCAACCGTTTCGACCTCGCGCTGACGTACCGTGGTGGACAGGCCCTGCTCCAGCGACACGGCCACTTCGCAGGCACTGGCCCCTTGGCGGCGCGCTTCGGCGATGATCGCCTCGACCTGCTCTTGCAATGCTGGCAGGTCTTTCGGACCTACGCTCTGGACTGCACTCATGGTTCTCTCCACTCAAATTCTGCGTTCGGCGAGGGTCATTCTACGACCGGGCCGGACAAGCGGCCCCCGACTGGTTATCATGGCGGCGATTTCTAGCGGACTGCCACCATGGTTGATTCAAACGACGACGCCTTCGACGGCGAAAAAAGCAAAACCCAGATCAAGCGCGAGCTGCATGCGCTGGTCGAACTCGGCGAGCGCCTGACTACGCTCAAGGCCGATACCCTGGCCCGCCTGCCGTTGACCGACGAGCTGCGCAAGGCCCTTGCCGAGGCCAGCAAGCACACTGCTCATGGTGCGCGTAAACGCCACATGTCGTTCGTCGGCAAGCTGATGCGCGTGCAGGACCTGGATGCCATCCATGCCCTGCTCGAGCAGATGGACAGCTCGACTCGCCAGTACAACGAACGCTTCCACGGCCTGGAGCGCTGGCGCGATCGGTTGATCGACGGTAACGACGAAGACCTTGAACGCTTCGTCAACGAATACCCCGACACCGATCGCCAGCAACTGCGTTCGCTGGTGCGCCATGCCCAGCACGAGAAGGCGCGGAACAAACCGCCGGCCGCCGCGCGCAAAGTGTTCAAGTACATCCGCGACCTCGACGAGTTGCAGCGCGGGCTGCGCTGACAGGCTGAGGCCCTGCGGGAGCGGGCGTGCCCGCGAAGCAGGCGACGCAGTGCCCGGCACCGGCTTCGCCGGTGTTCGCGGGCAAGCCCGCCCCCACAATGGCCCCAAATGCCATCACGCGCCGGTACCGCCCACGGTGATCGCATCCAGCTTCAGGGTCGGCTGCCCAACCCCGACCGGCACCGATTGCCCGTCCTTGCCGCACGTCCCTACCCCGCTGTCCAGCGCCAGGTCGTTGCCGACCATCGACACCCGGCTCATCGCCTCCGGACCATTGCCAATCAAGGTCGCGCCCTTCACCGGTGCGGTAATCTTGCCGTCTTCGATCAGATAGGCCTCGCTGGTCGAAAACACGAACTTGCCGCTGGTGATGTCCACCTGGCCACCCCCGAGGTTGGCGCAGTAGATGCCCTTCTTCACCGAGGCGATGATTTCCTGCGGGTCGCTTTCGCCGGCACGCATGTAGGTGTTGGTCATGCGTGGCATTGGCAGGTGAGCGTAGGATTCGCGGCGACCATTGCCGGTCACTGCCATGCCCATCAGCCGCGCGTTCAGCTTGTCCTGCATGTAGCCCTTGAGCACACCGTTCTCGATCAGGGTGGTGCACTCGGTCGGCGTACCTTCGTCATCCACGCTCAGCGAACCGCGGCGGCCTTCCAGGGTGCCGTCATCGACGATGGTGCACAGGCTCGACGCCACTTTCTCGCCAACCCGGCCACTGAACGCCGAGCTGCCCTTGCGGTTGAAGTCACCTTCCAGGCCATGACCGACCGCCTCGTGCAGCAGCACGCCCGACCATCCCGAGCCCAGCACCACTGGCAAGGTACCGGCCGGCGCGGGGATCGCTTCGAGGTTCACCAGGGCCTGGCGCAGCGCCTCACGGGCGTAGCCCATGACCCGCTCTTCGGTGAAGAAACGGTAGTCGGTACGCCCGCCACCCCCCTGCCCGCCGCGTTCGCGACGGCCGTTCTGCTCAACGATGACGCTCACATTGAAACGCACCAGCGGCCGCACATCTGCAGCCAGGCTACCGTCCGCTGCAGCGATGAGGATGCGCTCCCAGACCCCGGCCATGCTCACGCTGACCTGCTGGATACGCGGGTCAAGCGCGCGGGTCGCGGCATCGACACGCTTCAGCAACTCGACCTTTTCGGCACGGCTGAGTACATCGAGCGGGTTGTCCGCCGCATACAGCGCGGTCACCGACGGGCTGCGGAAGGCCTGCACGGTGCCGTTCTGCCCGGCGCGGGAAATCGAACGGGCGGCGCGCGCAGCCGACGTCAGCGCTTCAAGGTTGATGGCATTGCTGTAGGCGAAGCCGGTCTTTTCACCGGACTGGGCACGCACGCCCACGCCTTGGTCCAGGTTGAAGCTGCCCTCTTTGACGATGCCGTCTTCCAGCGCCCAGGTTTCCGAAATCTGGCCCTGGAAATACAGGTCGGCAGCGTCGATGCCGGGGCCGGCCAATTCACCGAGCACGCTTTGCAGGCTGTCCAGGGTCAAGCCGCCTGGGGCCAGGAGCTGCTCACTGACGGTGGATAACATCTGGCTCATAGTCACTCCAAGGTGGGCGCAGGCCGCAATGCGTCCTGCGAAAAAAAGCGCCGGTGCGATACCACCGGCATGCGCGCCCGGATGGACGCCTGTTCTTCAATGTCGCGCTTGGCAAGCAATACCGCTTCGCCTTGCGCCTGTTGTGCCACGATCCGCCCCCAAGGGTCGACGATCGCCGCATGGCCATGGGTTTCCCGTGGGCCTGGGTGGGTACCGCCCTGCGCTGCCGCCAACAGGTAGCACTGGGTCTCGATGGCCCGGGCGCGCACCAGCACGTCCCAGTGTGCTGCGCCGGTTACCGCAGTGAAGGCCGCCGGTGCGCTGATCAGTTCCGCGCCAGCGGCACGCAACGCGCTGTACAACTCTGGGAAGCGCAAGTCGTAACATACGCTCAACCCCAGCCGGCCGACCGGCGTGTCCGCTACCACCACGTGTGCGCCATGGGCAAAATCATCCGATTCACGGTAGCGGCCGCGGTTATCGGCAACGTCCACGTCGAACAAGTGCAGCTTGTCATAGCGCGCAGCCACTTCACCGTGCTCATCGATCAGCAGCGAGCAGGCGTGTGCCTTTGCGTCGGGCTGGCCGACCGGTGGCAAGGGCATGGTACCGGCGACTATCCATAACCTGAGGTCGCGGGCGGTACGTTTCAACCATGGCAGGATAGGCCCGTTCCCCGATGCCTCGGCTCGGCCGATGGCAGCGGCGTCCTTGCGACCCATGGCAGCGAAGTTTTCCGGCAGCACCGCCAGCCGCGCACCACCCTGTGCAGCCTGCTCCAGCAAGGCACCGGCACGCTGCAGGTTGGCCAGCACGTCGTCCTGGCTGACCATCTGGATCACCGCTGCCTTCATGGGCACTCCTGGCACTATTTCTCGAAGGGTTTCACAAAGGTGATTCTAGGCTCTTTCCACGGCCCTTCGACACGGTAATGCACGCTGGCAAAACGCGAGACGCGGTCGCCGATCAGCCGGTCGACCAGGAACAACGCCCCGCCCACGGCTGGCGCTCCCACGATCAACGCGGCCAGCGGCAGGTTGTTGGTCACCGGCAGGCTCACCTGCAGGTTGGCATTGACCTGGTCACGTACCAGGTCCAATGTGCCCTCCAGCTCGAAGCTGCTCGACGGGCCGGTCATGGTGATCGGTTCGCGGGTCACGTACACGCCATTGCTGGCCGCCAGCAGGCCTTTGACCCGGTCATAGGCCAGGCCTTTGTCGAACAGGTCGGAGAAGTCCAACCGCAGGCGTCGGCCAATCGAATTGAAGTTGAGCAGGCCAAAGACCCGCAACGCCTGGGCACTGCCATCGACCTCGACGAACTGGCCAGACCGCAACGCCGCGTCCATGCTGCCCGAGAAGCGCGTCAGGCTGACGGCAGCCGGCGAGCCTGGCCAGCGGCCGTCCACGTCCAGGCGGAAGTCGCGGCTGGTGACGGTCGGGGCAAAGCCCCAGGCCTTGAGCACGTCGCCCAGGTTCTTGCCTTGCAGGCGGCCTTTGTACCAGCTGCTGGTCTTGCCCGTTTCGCCTTCCCAGCCACCACCACCGCCAATGCGCAGGCCCTTGAAGTCAAGAGCGATATCGCTGGCGGCCACCCCGCGTGCAGTAGGCCGCAGCTTGATCGAGGCGCTGCCGAACAGGTCGTCACCGCGGTACAGCTTGTCGATGCTCAGGTCCAGCGCCGGGACTTTGCGTGGGTCGAAGGTGGCAAGCGGGTCCGGCCCATCTTCGGCGCGCTCCTGGGCTTGTTTTTCCGCAGGGCTGGGCGCTGGAAGCCGCAGCGTCTGCAGGCGCACGACCATCGGCGCACCCTTGGCATCCGGCACGCGGGCATCGCCGATGACTTCCTGGCTGTCGAGGCGCAGGTCCCAGGCGGGGCCGCCTCGGCTCAACCGTACCAGGGCCTGGTTCAGCTCGGTGCCAAACGCCTTGAGCTGGCCAATGCTCAGGTCCACGCTTTGCAGCATCTGCCGCGCACTGCCACCTGGGTCGTCTCCGCCCAGCCGTGAGGCCTGCTCTTGCCAAGGGGCCAGGTCCAGCGTTTCCAGGCGCCCACGCACGCGCAGGCCCTGTGCAGCAGGCAATTGGGCGTCACCGGTGCCCAGCAACAACTCGCCCCGGCCTTGGCCGAGCTTGTCGGCCGGCGCGGCGTAGGCAGCACGGGCAAGGTCACCGTAGCCGGCGTCGAAACGCCGCTCCGGGCCCTGTAGCGTCATGCTGAAGCGGCTGTCGCGGGTTTCCGCGGCCGCCTTGCCGAATGGCGCTGGCAAGTCGACCGCCAGCCCCTTGAGGCTGGAGTTGACGCTCAAACGATTGTCCCGGCTGCCCAGGCTCAGTTGCAACTGGTAAGGCAGGTCGCCGGAAGCCGGCAGGGCTTGCTTGAACTGCAGCCAGTCGGTCAACGCCTTGAGCGCTACCTGGCCATTGGCATCGATGCGGGTCTGCATCTGCCCGGGTTGGCCCTCGGCCGTTATCTGCGCCGTGACGGGCTTGCCGAAGGCCTGCAGGCTGATGCCCTTGCCGCTGAGGCCTTTGTCGAAATCGAAGCTGAAGTCACCTTTCAAGCGGCTCAGCTCAAGGGTGGGCGGGGCGACCTTCAGGCGCGCGTCATGGGTGGCGAAGTCTACCTGCACTTTGGGCCGCTGCCCGTGAGCCAGCGGGATATCGAGCTTGAGCTTACCCTTCAGCGGCCCTTCACCCTCCCAATCGGCGAAGATCTCACCGGTGCCGATAGGCGCTTGCTTGAGGATCTTCAGGCCATCACCCAGGCTGCCATCGAAATTGCCCGTCAGGAACAGGTGGCTCTGCTGGCCCTCGTCGACATGCGGGATGTCGACGTCGACGTCACTGACCTGGGTGTCCAGCAGCACCCCCCGCCGGGCCTTGACCCGCACGCCGCTGTCCTCGATGAAGACGTCGCCATCCACATGCTGGACTTGCGGCCAGCCCGGCTGGAAGTCCAGTGCGGCGTCATGCACCTTGAAGAACAGGCTGATACTGCGTGCCTCTGGCGCCGCGCCATGGTTCAGCGAGCCCTGGTACTGGAAATAGCCTTCGTCCACCGCGCCCTTGACGATGGCGCTGCGCAGCCACTCGTCGAGGGCCGGGCTGAGCACTTCGGGCAGATACTTGGCGGTATACCGGCCATCGCCGTCGGTCAGGCCGACGCGCAGGTCCATGTAGTCCTCGCGGCCTTCCTCGAACAGCAGGCGAATCAGGAAATCGCCGGCAATCTTGCCTTCTTCGCCCAGCACCTTCAGGTAGGGCGCGACAAGGGTGAAGCCCTGCTTGTCCAGCACCCAGGTCAAGCGCGCGTTGGCCTTCTGGTAGTGCCAGGGTTTGGCGAAGATCGGGTACAAGTGCAGCATGAAGGCTTCAGTGTCCAGGCGCAGCTCGCCGTGGCCCAGGTCGCCACTGATACTGCCGCTGACGTTACCCGCAGCCGGGGCACTGTGATAAGCATTGAAACCGACCTTGTCCAGGTTGGCCTCGAACTGCAGGCGCTGGTCGCCTTCGGCCTTGGGCCGGGCCTGCAGCCGCACGTTGCGCAGACCACCGGTCACCTTCAGGCCAGTGACCGCCGCCATGGCCGCGTCGGGTAGCGGTGCCAGGGCCTCGATCAGCGGGGTCAGGGGCGTGAGGTCGAGCCGATCGGCCTGCACCTGCCAGCTCTCATCGGCCGACTGCTCACCGGGGCGCTGCTGCACCTGCAGGTGCGTCTCCCAACGGCTTTTACCGAGGTCCATGGCCAGCGAGTCGACCACAACGTCGAAGCCCTGGTCCCGGCGCTGGAACCAGGCGCCCATGGCCAGGTTGCTCAACATGGCGGCCTTGCGCCCGCTGTAGGCGCCTTTGAGCTCAGGGGCATTGAGCCGCACCACGGCCTTCTGCAACTGCCCCTTGCCCCAATCGACCCAGAACTCGCCGCCTGCACGCAGTGCGTCGGCATGCCATTGGCCCAGCAGGCTGGGCGGCAACCACTGCGACCAGTCGCTTTGCGGCAGGCTCAGGTAGGCCTCGACCTGGCCGTCACGCCAAGCCTCGGCAGAAACACGACTGCGCAGGTTCATCGCCAGGGGCTGGCCATCGGGCAGCGTCGCCCGCAGGTCCAGGGCCTGCCGCGAGGGGCCGGCCTGCAAGCCGGCACTCACATACGTCAGGGTCAGCGGGTCACGCTGCCACGGGTGCAAGGTGACCTGGCTGTCGAACACATCGACGCGGCCCAGTTGGCGCAGGCGCTGCAGCAACTCGGCAGGGTTCAGCGGCGTATCGTCCTGCTGCGGCAGGCCCTCGAGGTTCCAGGCGCCCTGCCCGTTCTCGCGCACGATCAATTGCAGGCCACCGAGCTGGATACGCGACAGGCGTACCTCACGCGCCAGCAGGCTGGCCCATACATCAGGCACGACCATGACCTCATCCAGGCGCAACGCCTTGGCACCTTCGCCCAGTTGCAGGTCGCGCACCCGCAATACCGGCGCCAGGCCGCTCCAGCGCCCCTCCAGGGCGCCCACATGTACCGGCATGCCAAGCGCTTGCTCGGCCTTGCTCTGCACGTCGGCACGGTACTCGGCTACCAGGGGTATCAATGCACGGCCGAGGCTGACATACAGCGCCACCAATATCGCCAACAAGGCGCATATGCCCAGCCCCCAGCGGGTCAAGGCAACAAGAACGCGGGTCAGACGTCCCATGGCCGTGGCCCTCCAAGTCGTTTATCCATGATGGCCCGTCGCACGGGTTTCGCCAGCGCGACGAGGCAGCGACGTGTTGCTGAGGGCCTCAGAGCAGCACCACGTCGTATTGTTCCTGCGAATACATCGACTCGACCTGGAAGCGAATGGTTCTACCGATGAAGGCTTCCAGTTCGGCAACGTTGCCCGACTCTTCGTCCAGCAGGCGGTCAACCACCTTCTGGTTGGCCAGCACACGGTAGCCTTCGGCCTGGTAAGCACGGGCCTCACGCAGGATCTCGCGGAAAATTTCGTAACAGATGGTCTCGGGGGTTTTCAGCTTGCCACGCCCCTGGCAAGCCAGGCAGGGCTCGCACAGCACCTGCTCCAGGCTTTCGCGCGTGCGCTTGCGGGTCATCTGCACCAGGCCCAGCTCAGTGATGCCGATGATGTTGGTCTTGGCATGGTCGCGTTCCAGCTGTTTTTCCAGGGTGCGCAGAACCTGGCGCTGGTGCTCTTCATCTTCCATGTCGATGAAGTCGATGATGATGATGCCGCCGATGTTGCGCAGGCGCAGCTGCCGGGCGATGGCGGTAGCGGCCTCGAGGTTGGTCTTGAAGATGGTTTCTTCAAGGTTGCGATGCCCGACGAAAGCCCCGGTGTTGACGTCGATGGTGGTCATCGCCTCGGCCGGGTCCACCACCAGATAGCCACCCGACTTGAGCGGCACCTTGCGCTCCAGCGCACGCTGTATTTCGTCCTCGACGCCGTACAGATCGAAGATCGGCCGCTCGCCAGGGTAGTGCTCGAGGCGGTCGGCGATTTCCGGCATGAGTTCGCTCACGAACTGCATGGTTTTCTGGAAGGTTTCCCGCGAGTCGATGCGGATCTTCTCGATCTTCGGGTTGACCAGGTCCCGCAGGGTTCGCAGGGCCAGGCCCAGGTCTTCGTAGATGACCGTCGGTGCACCGCAGGTCTTGATCTGGCTGCCGATTTGCTCCCACAGGCGGCGCAGGTAGCGGATGTCCTGCAGGATTTCCTCGGCCCGTGCGCCTTCGGCGGCAGTGCGCAGGATGAACCCGCCGGCATCCTTGATGTTCTCGCTCTCCATGCAGTTGCTGACCACCTGCTTGAGGCGCTCACGCTCGGCTTCATCTTCGATCTTCAGGGAAATGCCAACGTGGCTGCTGCGCGGCATGTACACCAGATAACGCGAAGGGATCGACAACTGCGTGGTCAGGCGCGCGCCTTTGGTGCCAATCGGGTCCTTGGTCACTTGTACCACCAGCGCCTGGCCCTCGTGCACCAGCGCCGTGATGTTCTCGACCGCCGAGCCTTCGCGCTGGGAAATTTCCGAAGCATGGATGAACGCCGCGCGTTCCAGGCCAATGTCGACGAAGGCGGCCTGCATGCCTGGCAGCACACGCACCACCTTGCCCTTGTAGATATTGCCGACGATGCCACGGCGCTGAGTGCGCTCGACGTGCACTTCCTGCAGCACCCCGTTTTCCACCACCGCCACGCGTGACTCCATCGGGGTGATGTTGATCAGGATCTCTTCACTCATGGCAGGCTCTCGTCAAAAGTTTCTTGTAATGATGGATGGCGAAGGCAGAGCTGGCTACCGCGGGTTTGTTACCTCTGTTGCAGGCACGAGCGGCTGCCAGCAGGCAATGCCAAACTGGCCGAGCAATTCTGCGGTTTCACACAGCGGCAAACCGACCACTGCCGAATAGCTGCCGGCCAGGCCGGTGACGAACACCGCACCCAGGCCCTGGATGGCATAACCGCCTGCCTTGTCCGCCGGCTCGCCGCTGGCCCAGTAACGTTGCGCTTCGTCGGCACCGATCGGGCGAAAATGCACGCTGCTGGCCACGCACAGGCTGCGCACGCGCAGGCCATCGGTCAAAGCGACGGCGGTCAGCACCTGGTGCTCGCGGCCAGCCAGATCAGCCAGCATGGCCAAGGCATCGTCGCGGCTTTGCGGTTTACCCAGAATACGCCCCTCGAGCACCACTGCCGTGTCTGCACCAAGCACCACAGCACGGCGCTCGGGGGCCGTGGCGTTGTCGGGGTGGGCGAGGCAGGCCAGGCCGGCGGCAGCCTTGGCCCGGGCCAGACGCTCGACGTAAGCCTGGGCGCTTTCATCGGCCAGCGGGGTTTCGTCGATGGGGGCGCTGATGACGCTGAACGGCACGCCGATCTGGGTCAGCAATTCACGGCGGCGAGGCGAGCCGGAGGCCAGGTAAAGCGGGTTCATGCAGACATCTCCCTGTCAGCGGCGCATCGCCGTCAGTTGATACGCAAGCGGCGACGCAGGTCGCGCAGGGCGAAACTGATCCACGGCCAGAGCAAGGCGCTGATCACCGCCGACCAGACCAATGCCAGGGTGGGCAGACGGTTGCCGGTCAGGGCGCTAAGCCACAGCTGGATCAGCTGGGCAATGCCGAAGATCACCAGAATGACCAGGCTTTGCTGCCACATGGGGAACATGCGCAGGCGCTGCTGCAAGGACAGCACCAGGAAGGTGATCAGGGTAAGGATTAGTGCGTTCTGCCCCAGCAAGGTGCCGTACAGCACATCCTCGGCCAGGCCCAGCACGAACGCTGTGGTCATGCCCACCTTGTGCGGCATGGCCAGGGTCCAGAACGAAACCAGCAAGGCCAGCCACATAGGCCGGAACACTTCCATGAACTGCGGCATGGGCGAGACGCTGAGCAGCAGGCCGATGGCGAAAGTCAGCCAGATCACCCAGCCGTTGTTGCGGCGCGATGCAGCCATCATTGTCTCCGGGTGTGGGCGGGGGCAGCCGGCGCTGCCGCCGGGGCAGCACTTGGGGCCGCAGGCTGCGCGGCCGGGGCCGTTGGCGTGGCCGGGCTGGCCGGCGCTGCAGGGGTACCCGTGGCCGGTGCGGCCTGCTCGCCGGTTGTGGCTGGCTGGCCGGCGGGCGCGGTGCCCTTGCGGTCGGCTTCTTCCTGGGCCATGGCAGCATCGGTGGCACGCTGCTCTGGGGTGCGCCGGTCACTGAACACCAGCAGCATGTAGCGGCTGCGGTTGAGCGCGGCGGTGGGGATGGCACGCACGATAGCGAACGGCTGGCCGGAGTCGTGGATCACTTCATTGACGGTGGCCACCGGGTAGCCGGCCGGGAAGCGCTGGCCCATGCCGGAACTGACCAGCAGGTCGCCTTCCTTGATGTCGGCGGTATCGGCCACATGGCGCAATTCCAGGCGCTCGGGGTTACCGGTACCGCTGGCGATCGCGCGCAAGCCATTGCGGTTGACCTGCACCGGAATGCTGTGGGTGGTGTCGGTCAGCAGCAGAACCCGCGAGGTATAGGGCATCAACTCGACCACCTGCCCCATCAGGCCCCGGGCATCGAGCACCGGCTGGCCAAGGAACACGCCGTCACGCTCGCCCTTGTTGATCAGGATACGGTGCGTGAAGGGGTTGGGGTCGACCCCGATCAGCTCGGCCACTTCGACCTTTTCGTTGACCAGCGCCGAGGAGTTGAGCAGTTCGCGCAGGCGCACGTTCTGCTCAGTCAGGGCCGCCAGCTTCTGCAGGCGCCCCTGCAGCAGCAGGGCCTCGGTCTTGAGCTTCTCGTTTTCGGCAATCAGTTCGGTGCGGCTACCGAACTGGCCCGCCACGCCCTGCCAGGCACGCTGCGGCAAGTCGGTGATCCAGTACGACTCCATCAGCACCAGGCCCATCTGGCTGCGCACCGGTTTGAGCACGTCGAAGCGCGCGTCGACAACCATCAACGCGACTGACAGCACCACCAGAACGAGCAGGCGAACGCCCAGCGAAGGGCCCTTGGAGAAAAGCGGTTTAATGGGCCGTTCCTCGTGGACGACTCAGGAGGTCATTGGACATGGGACAACGCACCAGCCTGGTTGCGGGTTGACGGATACGGCGCCCGTGTGGGCGCCAGCCCAGCACATACAGGTAGCACTGTGCGTACTACCTGTAAACCGGGCGCTCATGAACCGCGAGCAGGATCACTCGCTGGAGAGCAGGTCCATCGCGTGCTTGTCCATCATCTCCAGGGCGCGACCACCGCCACGGGCGACACAGGTCAGCGGGTCTTCGGCGACGATCACCGGCAGGCCGGTTTCCTGGGCCAGCAGCTTGTCGAGGTCACGCAGCAGCGCACCACCACCGGTCAACACCAGGCCACGCTCGGCGATGTCGGAGGCCAGCTCGGGCGGCGATTGCTCGAGGGCGCTCTTCACTGCCTGAACGATGGTCGCCAGCGACTCCTGCAGCGCTTCGAGCACTTCGTTGGAGTTCAGGGTGAAGGCACGCGGCACGCCTTCGGCCAGGTTACGGCCACGCACGTCGACTTCGCGCACTTCACCGCCCGGGTAGGCAGTGCCGATTTCCTGCTTGATGCGCTCGGCGGTGGACTCGCCGATCAGGCTGCCGTAGTTGCGGCGCACGTAGGTCACGATGGCTTCGTCGAAGCGGTCACCGCCAACACGCACGGACTCGGCGTAGACCACACCGTTGAGCGAGATCAGGGCGATTTCGGTGGTGCCGCCACCGATATCGACGACCATCGAACCGCGGGCCTCTTCTACCGGCAGGCCGGCACCGATGGCGGCAGCCATTGGCTCTTCGATCAGGAACACTTCCCGGGCGCCGGCACCCAGGGCCGACTCGCGAATGGCGCGGCGCTCTACCTGGGTCGATTTGCACGGTACGCAGATCAGCACGCGCGGGCTTGGCTGCAGGAAGCTGTTCTCGTGAACCTTGTTGATGAAATATTGCAACATTTTTTCGCAAACGCTGAAGTCGGCGATCACGCCGTCCTTCATCGGACGAATGGCTGCAATGTTGCCAGGCGTACGGCCCAGCATGCGTTTGGCTTCGGTACCGACGGCGACGACGCTTTTCTGGTTGCCATGGGTACGGATGGCAACAACCGAGGGCTCATTCAGGACGATACCGCGCTCACGCACGTAAATAAGGGTGTTGGCAGTACCCAGGTCGATGGAAAGATCGCTGGAAAACATGCCACGCAGTTTCTTGAACATGGGAAAGTGACCCTGGGGAAAGCGTGGGTAAAAAAGTGCGGCAAACTCTAACAATGGCAGGGATTTTGGGCAAGGAGCCAATATGTTAAATTGGCTGTTTTTCCGAGCACGCCAGCAGAAATTCGCGGCTGTTAGACCGCCAAAAAGCTGACATGTTCCTCACTGCGGACCTAAATTCCGTTCTTTGTTTCCCTTGGAGATCCCCATGGCGCTTGAACGCTGCGACGTGGAAAAGATCGCCCATCTGGCCCGCTTGGGCCTGAATGATGGCGAACTGCCACGCATTACCGACGCCCTCAACAGCATTCTTGGGCTGGTCGACCAGATGCAAGCTGTCGACACCACTGGCATCGAGCCTCTGGCTCACCCGCTGGAGGCCAGCCAGCGCCTGCGTCCCGACCAGGTCACCGAAAGCAACCAGCGCGACGCCTACCAGGCCATCGCGCCATCGACCGAAAGCGGTCTGTACCTGGTTCCCAAAGTCATCGAGTAAGGGATAGAGCCTGCCATGCACCAATTGACCCTGGCCGAGATCGCCCGCGGACTCGCCGACAAGTCGTTTTCTTCCGAAGAGCTGACCGGCGCGCTGCTGGCGCGCATCAAGCAGCTCGACCCACAGCTCAACAGCTTCATCAGCGTCACCGACGAACTGGCCCTGGGCCAGGCGCGTGCCGCCGACGCCCGTCGCGCCGCTGGCGAGACCGGCGCGCTGCTGGGTGCGCCCATCGCCCACAAGGACCTGTTCTGCACCAACGGCGTGCGCACCAGCTGCGGCTCGAAGATGCTCGACAACTTCAAGGCGCCGTATGACGCCACCGTGGTCGCCAAGCTGGCCGAAGCCGGCATGGTCACCCTGGGCAAGACCAACATGGACGAGTTCGCCATGGGTTCGGCCAACGAATCCAGCCACTACGGCGCGGTGAAGAACCCCTGGAACCTGGAACACGTGCCAGGCGGCTCGTCCGGCGGCTCTGCCGCGGCCGTGGCGGCGCGCCTGCTGCCAGCCACCACCGGCACCGACACCGGCGGGTCGATCCGCCAGCCGGCGGCGCTGACCAACCTCACCGGCCTGAAACCGACGTACGGTCGTGTTTCGCGCTGGGGCATGATCGCCTACGCTTCCAGCCTCGACCAGGGTGGCCCACTGGCGCGCACCGCCGAAGACTGCGCCTTGCTGCTGCAAGGCATGGCCGGCTTCGACGCCAAGGACTCCACCAGCATCGAGGAGCCGGTGCCGGACTACAGCGCCAACCTCGGCGCCTCCTTGCAGGGCCTGCGCATCGGCCTGCCCAAGGAGTACTTCGGTGCAGGCCTGGACCCACGCATTGCCGACCTGGTGCAGGCCAGCGTCAAGGAGCTGGAAAAGCTCGGTGCCGTGGTCAAGGAAATCAGCCTGCCGAACATGCAGCACGCCATTGCCGCGTACTACGTGATCGCACCTGCCGAGGCCTCGTCCAACCTGTCGCGTTTCGACGGTGTGCGCTTCGGCTACCGCTGCGAGGCGCCCAAAGACCTGACCGACCTGTACAAGCGTTCGCGTGGCGAAGGTTTCGGCGTTGAAGTCCAGCGCCGCATCATGGTCGGCACCTACGCCCTGTCGGCCGGCTACTACGACGCGTACTACGTGAAGGCGCAACAGATCCGCCGCCTGATCAAGAACGACTTCATGGCCGCCTTCAACGAGGTTGACCTGATCCTTGGCCCGACCACGCCTAACCCGGCCTGGAAGCTGGGCGCCAAGAGCAGCGACCCGGTCGCCGCCTACCTCGAAGACATCTACACCATCACCGCCAACCTGGCGGGCCTGCCGGGCCTGTCGATGCCCGCGGGCTTCGTCGACGGCCTGCCGGTCGGCGTACAGCTGCTGGCGCCGTACTTCCAGGAAGGCCGGTTGCTCAACGTCGCGCACCGCTACCAGCAAGTGACCGACTGGCACACCCGTGCCCCCAACGGCTTCTGAGGAGTTCACACATGCAATGGGAAGTTGTGATCGGGCTGGAAATCCACACTCAGCTCGCCACCCAGTCGAAGATCTTCTCCGGCAGCGCTACCACCTTCGGCTCCGAGCCGAATACCCAGGCCAGCCTGGTTGACCTGGGCATGCCGGGCGTTTTGCCGGTGCTGAACCAGGAAGCCGTGCGCATGGCCTGCATGTTCGGCCTGGCCATCGATGCCGAGATCGGCAAGCGCAACGTGTTCGCGCGCAAGAACTACTTCTACCCGGACCTGCCCAAGGGCTACCAGATCAGCCAGATGGACCTGCCGATCGTCGGCAAGGGCCACCTGGACATCGCCCTGGAAGACGGCACCATCAAGCGCATCGGGGTCACCCGCGCGCACCTGGAAGAAGACGCAGGCAAAAGCCTGCACGAAGACTTCAGCGGCTCTACCGGCATTGACCTGAACCGCGCCGGCACACCGCTGCTGGAGATCGTGTCCGAGCCTGACATGCGCAGCGCCAAGGAGGCCGTGGCGTACGTCAAGGCGATCCACGCACTGGTGCGCTACCTGGGCATCTGCGACGGCAACATGGCCGAGGGCTCGCTGCGTTGCGACTGCAACGTGTCGATCCGTCCGAAAGGCCAGGCCGAATTCGGTACCCGCTGCGAGATCAAGAACGTCAACTCGTTCCGCTTCATCGAACGTGCCATCAACAGCGAAATCCAACGCCAGATCGACCTGATCGAGGATGGCGGCAAGGTGGTGCAGGAAACCCGCCTGTACGACCCGAACAAAGATGAAACCCGTTCCATGCGCAGCAAAGAGGAAGCCAACGACTACCGTTACTTCCCCGACCCGGACCTGCTGCCGGTCGTTATCGAAGACAGCTACCTCGACAGCATCCGCGCTGCCCTGCCCGAGCTGCCGCCGCAGAAGGTCGAGCGCTTCCAGCGCCAGTATGGCCTGTCGGCCTACGATGCCAACGTGCTGGCCTCCAGCCGCGAACAGGCAGACTATTTCGAAGAAGTGGTGAAAATTGGCGGTGACGCCAAGCTGGCCGCCAACTGGGTCATGGTCGAACTGGGGAGCCTGCTGAACAAGCTGGGCGTGGAGATCGACCAGGCACCGGTCAGCGCTGCGCAACTGGGTGGCATGCTGCTGCGCATCCGCGATAACACCATCAGCGGCAAGATCGCCAAGACCGTGTTCGAAGCCATGGCTGGCGGTGAAGGCGATGCCGACAGCATCATCGAAAGCAAAGGCCTGAAGCAGGTCACCGACACCGGCGCAATCGAGAAGATGCTCGACGAAATGCTGGCCGCCAATGCCGAGCAGGTGGAACAGTACCGCGCGGCCGATGAAGCCAAGCGTGGCAAGATGTTCGGCTTCTTCGTCGGCCAGGCCATGAAAGCCTCCAAAGGCAAGGCCAACCCGGGGCAGGTGAACCAAATGCTCAAGGCCAAGCTCGAAGGGTGATTGTTTTATCCCTGTAGTCCTGCGAGGGCTTCGCCCTCGTTCGCGGGCATGCCCGCTCCCACAGGTACAGCGCCGACCTGTGGGAGCGTCGCACTAGGAGAGCACCTGACTTGCTAAAACGATCCCTCGGCACCCTCGCCCTGTTTTCGTTCCTGGCCGGCTGCGCCAGCCATGACATCGACCCACGCGGTTACGACCAGACCGGCACCGCTTCCTATTACGGCTCGCGCCACCACGGCAAACGCACCGCCAGCGGCGAACCGTTCAACCAGCACGGCCTTACCGCCGCCCACCGCAGCCTGCCGTTTGGCAGCCGCGTTCTGGTGACCAACATGGCCAACCAGCGCAGTGTGGTGGTACGCATCAACGACCGTGGCCCGCATACCCGCGGCCGGCTGATCGACCTGTCACGCGCCGCCGCCGAAAAAATCGGCATGCTGCGTAGCGGCACAGCGCGGGTGCGGGTACAAGGGCTTAGCGACTGACGCGACAGGAGTTCGACCATTTTCGACTTGGCCACCCTTCCCACCTTCAGCCTGCTGCAACTGGGCACAGCCCTGCTGTTGCTGGTAGGCGGCGCCGAACTGCTGGTGCGCGCAGCCCTGCGCCTGGCGCAGCGCCTGCATGTGCGCCCGCTGATCATCGGCCTGAGCCTGGTCGCCTTCGGCAGCACCGCACCACAGTTGACCGTCAGCCTGCAGGCGGCCTACCAGGGCGCGCCGGACGTGGCGGTCGGCAGCGTGGTCGGCAGCAATATCTTCAATGTGCTGGTAGTGCTCGGCCTGGCCGCATTGATCATTCCACTGCGGGTTTCGCGCCAGTTGGTACGCCTGGACATACCGCTGATGATCCTCGCCAGCGGCCTGGTCTACGCACTGTGCGCCAACGGCCAGCTGGGCCGGTTCGAAGGTGGGTTGCTGTTGCTGGGCCTGGCCGGCTACCTGGCCATGCTCTGGCACCAGTCGCGCCATTACGCACGCACCTACCCTGCCCCCGATGCCGCCCAGGCCTGCGCCGGGCGCTTCTGGCCAGCCACCGTGCTGCAGGTGCTGTTCGGCCTGGGCCTGTTGACCCTGGCAGGCCACTTGCTGCTTGAAGCCGCCGTCGAGGTGGCCACCGACCTGGGCCTGTCCGAGCGCGTCATCGGGCTGACCGTGGTCGCTGTGTGCACCTCCCTGCCGGAATTGGCCGCCGCCTTGATTGCGGCCCTGCGGGGCGAGCGGGAGATCGCCGTGGGCACGGTCATTGGCAGCAACCTGTTCAACCTGCTGGCGGTGCTGGGCCTGACCGCACTGGTGACCCCACAGCCGCTGTCGATTTCACCCAATGCACTGTCGTTCGACCTGCCCGTGATGCTCGGCGTTGCCGTACTGAGTATGCCGGTGTTCTATTCCGGCTACCGCATTACCCGCGCCGAAGGGCTGGTTTTCCTGTGCCTGTACCTGGCTTATGGCCTGCACGTCGCGGCCTTCACCATGGGGCTGCCACTGGCCGGCCGCCTTGAGCGGCTGATGCTGTTCTACGTGCTGCCGGTACTGGCCCTGGTGCTGCTGTACACCACCGTGCGCGCCTGGCGGCGGCAGCATTGAGGGGCATGGATAGGCGACGCGCCAGGGCCACCAGGCGGCGAAAGGCTGGCGGCCTGCCCCTCACGCACAAGCCTGACTCAGTACTTCGCCTGGCGAGCCTTCTTCAGCTTGAAGGCCACCCACAGCGCGGCAATCCATGCCGGTATCAGCATCACTGAAATGCGAATCGGCGGGGTCAGGTACATCACCACCAGGATCAACACGATGAATGCCAGGCACAGGTAGTTGGTCAGCGGGTGCCCCAGGCTCTTGTAGAACGGGGTGATGCCCGCGGCCAGCTTGGCTTTGCGGAACTTCAGGTGGGTGATGCTGATGCTCGCCCAGTTGATCACCAGCGCCGATACCGCCAGGGCCATCAACAAGCCAAAGGCCTCACCCGGCATCAGGTAATTGATCACTACGCACAAGCCGGTGGCGAACGCCGATACCCCCAGTGCGGTCAGGGGCACGCCGCTGCGGCTGACCTTCAGCAACTGGCGCGGCGCATCGCCCTGGCTGGCCAGGCCGAACAGCATGCGGCTGTTGGCATACACGCAGCTGTTGTACACCGACAGCGCCGCGGTAAGCACCACAATGTTGAGAATGGTGGCCACCAGGTCGCTGTCCAGTTCGTGGAAGATCATCACGAACGGGCTACCGCCTTGCACCACCTTCTGCCACGGGTACAACGACAGCAGCACGGCCAGCGCGCCGATGTAGAAAATGAGGATACGGTACACCACCTGGTTGGTGGCCTTGGGAATGCTCTGGCGCGGGTTGTCGGCCTCGGCAGCGGTAATGCCCACCAGCTCCAGGCCGCCGAACGAGAACATGATCACCGCCAACGCCATCACCAGGCCGCTGACGCCATTGGGGAAGAACCCGCCGTACTGCCACAGGTTGGCTACGCTGGCATCGGCGCCGCCCTGCCCGCTGCTCAGCAACCAGGCACCGAAGCCGATCATGCTGACAATGGCCACCACCTTGACCAAGGCGAACCAGAACTCCATTTCGCCATAGACCTTTACCTGGGTAAGGTTGATCAGGTTGATCACCACGAAAAAGATCGCCGCAGTGGCCCAGGTCGGGAATTCCGGCCACCAGTACTGCACGTAGATACCAACAGCCGTGAGCTCGGCCATGCCGACCAGCACGTACACCACCCAGTAGTTCCAGCCCGAGACGAAACCGGCGAACTCGCTCCAGTACTGGTGGGCAAAATGGCTGAAGCTACCGGCAACCGGCTCTTCCACCACCATTTCACCCAGCTGGCGCATGATCAGGAAGGCCATCAGGCCGGCGATGGCGTAACCCAGCAGTACCGATGGGCCAGCCAGCTGGATGGTCTGGGCGATGCCCAGGAACAGCCCGGTACCGATGGCCCCACCCAGCGCAATCAGCTGGATGTGGCGATTCTTCAGCCCGCGCTGTAACCGCTCGGGCGTGCTCTGGTCTTGCATGAAGTGTCCTTTAGCTCAGTGAGGCAGTGTTGTTGCTGTTGTTTGCAGTCAAGGATCTAGATCCATCCGCCCCACTGCAAGATGAAAATACCAATGTTGGTGGTGATTGCTGCCATCAACGTGGTGATCACGATGATCGACGCCGCCAATTGGTGGTTGCCGTTGGCCGCGCGCGCCATCACGTAGCTGGCGGCCGCCGTCGGGCTACCGATGTACAGGAACAGGATGCCCAGCTCGGCACCGCGAAAACCACACAGCCAGGCACCCAGGGTGCCGAGCAGCGGTAACCACACCATCTTCACCAGGCTGGCATCGATGGCCAGGCGGCCGCTGTCGCGCAGAGCCGCCAGCGACAGGGTGCCGCCGATACAGATAAGCGCCAGTGGCAGGGTCATCTGCGCCAGGTAGTCGCTTGAAGTGAGCAGCCAGTTGGGCAGCGGCACCTGGCCGTAGGCCATCGGGGTGGCCACCAATACGCTGATGATCAGCGGGTTGCTGAAAATGCTCTTGCAGATGCTCCAGGGGTCGGACTTGAGGTCCGGGCTGTACACCGCCAGCACCACCGCGGACAGCGAGTTGTACATGAGGATGACCACGCCGGCGAGTACCGCCCCCAGGGAAATACCATAGTCCCCGTACAGGCTGGCGGCCAAGGCCAGGCCAATGACGCCGTTGTTGCCGCGAAAGGCGCCTTGGGCATAGATACCGCGATCGGCCATGGGGCTGCGCCAGATAGCCATGCCCCAGGCAAGGGCGAAGCCGATCAGGGTCGCTGCGATGAAGTACAGGATGACCCCGGGCTGGACCGCCGTAGCCAGGTCAGCGTGGTAGATGCCCAGGAACAGCAGGGCCGGCATGCACACGTTGAACACCAGCTGCGAAGCGACCTGGTTAAAGTTGTCGTCGATCAGGCGAATGCGTTTGAGCAGCACGCCCATGAACAGCATGGCGAAAACCGGTGCCGTGATATTCAGCGTCTGGATGAGAAGGGCGAGCATGCGCTAGCGATCCTGGAGGGGTTGCCGTCAGGTGGCAATGATACGCCAACAGCCGGGATTTGCGGGGATCGCGGGGTGTTACAGATGAATTTCTGTCCACACCGGCCCTATCGCCAGCTTGCCAGCGATGAGGCCGGTACAGGCAATATGAATCAGCGCCGAACCGGACGCTTCTGCAGTTTGCGCTGCAAGGTCCGCCGGTGCATGCCCAGCGCCCGTGCGGTGGCCGAAATATTGCCATCGTGCTCGGTCAGCACACGCTGGATATGCTCCCACTGCAGGCGGTCGACCGACATCGGGTTTTCCGGCACCAACGCGTCCAGGTCGGTGTGCTCCGACAGCAACGCCGCCAGCACGTCGTCGGCATCAGCCGGTTTGCACAGGTAGTTGCAGGCGCCGCGCTTGACCGCCTCCACCGCTGTGGCAATGCTCGAATAACCGGTCAGGATCACCACGCGCATTTCCGGGTCCAGCTCCAGCAGCTTGGGCAGCAGCACCAGGCCGGAGTCGCCGTCCATCTTCAAGTCCAGCGTGGCGTAGTCCGGCAGGTCCTGCTGGGCCAGGATCAAGCCCTCTTCGGCGGAACCGGCAATGCTCACGCGGAACCCGCGACGGCCCATGGCGCGCGCCATGACCCGGGTGAAGGTGGCATCGTCATCCACCAGCAGCAGGTGCGGCAGCTCTTCGCTCTCGACCTGGTTTTCATCGCTCATCATTCATCTCCTCGCTTGCCATAGGGCAGGCGCAGTTCGGTCAGGGTGCCACCCTGCTCATGACTATAAAGTTTTACCGAACCGCCCGCACGGGTCACGCTGGCCTTGCTCAAGAACAGGCCCAGGCCGAAACCTTTGCCCTTGGTGGTAATGAAGGGTTTGCCGATGGCTTCGGCAATGGCCGGCGGCACGCCAGGGCCATGGTCGCGGATGCTGATCACGATATCCTGAGCGTCCCAGTCAAGGCGCACTTCAAGGTCATCGGGGCAGGCATCGGCCGCATTGTTCAACAGATTCAGCAGCGCCTGGGTCAGGTCCGGTGGCGGGGTCAGGCGCGGCTGGCCGTCTCGC
>NZ_BLJG01000084.1 GCF_009932375.1 Pseudomonas juntendi | reverse complement strand
CGGGCTGGCGGATGAAGCGCTTGCCACCCGGCCGGCTCTTGATGGTGATTTCTGGGAAGACTTTGACGATGGGTTTCATTGGTTAACAGCGCGCGCAGGGCCTGCCGAAAATGAGGGGCGCGAATTATATCGGAAATTGCTCAGGATTTGACCAACTTTTGATCAGAAGCTTTGAGATAAATGTCAGCGCAGGATTTTTTGGTGCCCGTGAGACCGAGCGCCGCCCGCGCGGCGCATCGCGAGCTGCGCTCGCTCCTACGTTTGTTTCGGGCCAGTAACGCCTGTGACAGGCGCGCGCGGCCGCCTTGTTTGTACGGCGCGATATTGAGGCATGCACCAAGGCGTTCGCGCGCAAATCCCACAGGAATAATTGGCCCGAAACAAACGTAGATACTCTGTTGGCGGTCAAGCTTTTCTGAGGTGTTCAGAGCTGAAAAGCTTGGCCGTATCAAATGGCTCATCTCCGCTCATGCACGCCCAGATGCCTGTCAGGTACTTGCGCATGACAGCGGCGATCGCTTGCATTTTTTTCTTGCCCCTGCTGATCAGCGACTCATAAAAAGCCTTCGCATAAGGATCGCAGCGCACCGCCGTCAGCGCAGGCATGTACATGGCTGCCCGTAAATAGGCATTCCCGCTTTTGCCGAGCCGACCAGGTTTATCAATGCTTGTTCCAGACTGTGTCTGTCGAACATCAAGGCCAGCATGACGAGCGACCTGAGAGGACTTGAGCGTTTCGGGCAACGTGGTCAGCTCAGCCAGGGCGGCCAGCGCCGAGACCTCTCCAATCCCAGGGCCTGCGAGGAGTTGCTCGTACTGTCGAGTTAGCCTTGGACACTGGGCGATTAACTCGCGCCCTGCCTTACGAAAGCGCTCGATTCGATTACTTAGTGAAGCAATCTCTTCTTCTTGATCCTCGATCAACATTGAGGCAGTTGTGGCGGTCGCCTGCAATGCATGCAGCTCATTCTTCGCCCTGATACGGTGTCCCACCAAACGATTGATGTGCCGGCCAAGGCCTCTGAGTTCAAGCTGTACAGTGCTTGGAGGTGTCCACAAACGCGGGGTCATACGCTCCCCGTACTCGGACAGCAGCTGAGCATCTATTGCGTCAGTCTTGCTGTTCACCAGCATCAGTTTGGCGAAGTTGTGGAAGCTCTTGGGGTTGATCACGGAAACAGGTAGGTCGGCAGCGTGCAGCTCAATGGCCAAGTCCAGGTAATAGATCCCGGTCGCCTCCATCACGATCGACGTAGGCTTGAGCGCCTGCAGCTTTTTCACCGCAGCCTTGCGACCGGCAGGGGTTTGAGCGATATCCCACTGACCGGCAGTGCGCCCATCTTTACGCACCCCAACGACCGAAGTCCGTGAGCCGATATCGAGGCCAACCCAGACACTCATTCTTCCCTCTCCCAAGCGAATTAGGTAACAATGGCCTCCGGTTCCCCGACCTCGAACTTCATGCCGCTGCAACCTTGTAATGCGAAGTCCGACTTGTCGGCTTCTCGATACTCTTCGTGGTGGGCAATGAGGCGGGGGGCCTCTCTACGTACAAGGTCAGGGGCAAACCCTGCCTTCAGGAGCGATCGGCCTCCCCGGAAGTGCTTCTTCAGCCTGACGAGAATAACTTCTCCCGCCAGGCCAGTCACAACATACAAGGAGCGAGCGCAGCTCGCGATGCGCCGCGCGGGCGGCGCTCGATCTCACAGGCGCTGCAGATCCTTCGCCATACCTTCACCCGCACGGCCCATAGCATGTGAGACCGGGGTTGCCCCGGG
>NZ_BLJG01000083.1 GCF_009932375.1 Pseudomonas juntendi | reverse complement strand
CGCGTTGTCTGGCACCGGCTGCGCCGGTGTTCGCGGGCAAGCCCGCTCCCACAGTAATTTGTGGGCGCGGGTTCACCCGCGGTAACTTAGCGTCGCCTCAGTAATAGGTACGCGGCTGTTCGTCAGCCTTGTTCAACACCGTACCAATCAGGTTCACCCCTGCCAGGTGGTGCAGGCAGTCCTCGATTTCTTTCTTGTTGTTCATGCCATTGGCCACCACCAGCAATACACAATCGAACTTGGGTATGACGGTGATCGCGTCGTCGGAGCTCAGCAACGGCGGCAGGTCGAAAATGCAGATGCGCGACTCGTAGCGGTTGCGCAACTCGCCAATCAGGTTAC
Source organism: Pseudomonas juntendi (assembly GCF_009932375.1). Taxonomy (GTDB): domain Bacteria; phylum Pseudomonadota; class Gammaproteobacteria; order Pseudomonadales; family Pseudomonadaceae; genus Aquipseudomonas; species Aquipseudomonas juntendi. The sequence continues at coordinate 26,001 of NZ_BLJG01000083.1, read as the reverse complement.
TCACCTTGGGCGATGACAACACCTCGGTCGACAACGGCACCGGCACCCGGGTCGGCAGCACCACGAAGCGCGGCAAGGTCGGGTTGACCAGGCAGTCCTGCAGTGGCGACTTGTCGTTCAGGAACTCATTCAGTGCATGCTCCATCGGCAGCCCCAATGTGCTCCCCACCTTGGGCCGGCGCAGGTCGAAGTCCACCAGCAAGGCGGTCTTGGTGGTGTGGTGGGCAATACTCATGGCCAGGTTGACCGCCAACACGGTTTTGCCTGCCTCCGGCGTGGGCGAGGTGATGGCCAGGGTGCGCCAGCCGTTCTCGTCCATCAGCCGCAGCACCTGGGTACGCAACAGGTCGATCGGCCCGTTCATGTTCGAGTTCTTGTTGAACGCCACAATGCGGTTGCGCTCCAGGTGGTCTGGATGCAGTGGCACCACCTTGGTGTTGACGTAATCGAACTGCCCCGGCACCTCCGCCAGCGCCGTGCCAGGGGCCGGCGACAGCGGCTGAGGGGTACCCGGTGTGACCTGATGAATAGCGTTGCCAACAGCCGGCTTGATCCTGTCCATCACTGCATTCCCTATACGAACCGCGACATGACTTTGTACAGCAGCACATCCAGTGGCATGTAGTACACGTGCACCAGCACTATCATGATAGCCGCCAGCGCCAAGGCCGCCACGATCAAGCGGTTACGCCAGCGTTTGCGCCTGGCCACATCGGCCCGCGTCTCGATATACGGCAGTGCCACCAACACCCGTTTGCCCAGCAGGTTCTCCAGAGCACCAACGCCCCGTACCCGCTGGTTGAGCATTTCCAGCAACATGACCAGCGCACCGCCACCGGCCGGCGCCAGAACCAGCCCCAGCGCGGCGATCTTCTTGCGGTTAGGCTTGATCGGCTTCTCGGGCAACAGGGGCGGCTCCAGCAGCACAAAGCGCTCGGCTTTGTTTTCCTGCTCCAGGCTTTCGGTGATTTTCGCGCTCATTTCCTTGGCGCGGATTTCTTCGTATTTCTTGCGTGCGTTGTCGTGGTCACGCATCAGGGTGACCAAGCCACGCTCGACCTGCGGCGCCTCCAGGATCTCGGCTTCATAGCCTTCCATTTTTCGGGTCAGCTCGCGCTTTTGCTCGGCCAGCGAAGCGATGCGTTCCTGGGCGGCGCTCATTTTGGCACGCACCCGGGCGACATCCAGGCTGACCGAAGAAGCAGTGCTGGTGCGACCACCACTGGCCTCCAGCGTCTGTATCTTGCGTTTGACCGCCACCACATCGGGGTGGGCTTCCTTGTAACGGGTCAACAGCCGGGCGTACTCTGCCTTAAGGCTTGGCAGGTCCTGGGCCTGGTCGGCAGCGGCAGGGCGCGCGCCATCGGCTGCCTTGGTCGCCAGGCCGGCATTGGCCGCCGACAGTTCGAGCTCCAGGTAACGCAACTCTTCCTGCGCCGCCTTGTAGTCCCTGTCGACCTCACGGAACTCCAGCTCCGAACGCGACAGCATGTTCATGCGCAGCGTCTGGTGCTCGGGCAGTGCATTGGCATGTGCCTGCTTGAAATCGGCCAGCTGGTTTTCCAGGCTGGCCAGCTCAGCGCCCAGCTTGTTGGCTTCCTGGGTGAGAAACTCGGTGGTTTCGTTGGCCCGCTCGGTACGCTGCTTGAGGTTTTCGTTGAGGAACAGCGATACCAGCTCATCGGCGACCTGCTTGGCCACTTGCGGCTGCTTGTGCTCGAACGACACATTGAAGGCCACGGTCGCCTCGCCCCTGCCGCGCACGAACGTGGTAAGGGTCTCGACCACGATGGCGTTGCGCATCTGGTCGATTTTGTCGCTTTCGCCAAGACGCTTGTCGGCGAACAGGTCGTACTTGTCGATGATGCGCAGCAGGTTCTCGCGGGTCATGACACGCTGGCGGATCACCTCGATGCGTTCATCGGCAAAACTGGTGTTGTTGGTTGATACCAGCTCGGGCGAAATCTGCTGTGACTCCACCAGGATAGTGCCGGTCGACTGGTAGATCGGCGGCACCATCAAGGCCACCGCCACGGTCGCGGCCAGAATGACTACGGCACTCACCCCTAGCACCAGGGCTCGGTCCTTGATTATGGCGATGTAATCTCTGAGGGATAGCTCGTAGTCAGACTTCATGGGGCCACCTGCCTGAAGTTCAGATGTCGGGGTACCTGTACGTCAACGTCAAACCCACGATGGTTGCGGTTGCATCCGGTACGTGGTCCTGCTGGCGTTCCTTGTACATCAGCGACAGGCGCAGGTCCCAATACGGCGAGAACTCTCGGCTGGCCCATACGCTGTACGTTTGCAGTGTGTTCGGTGACTGCCCTTTGCTGTCTTGCCAGGCAGCGTCTGCGCCCACCCGCGTCAGCTCGGTAACGGCATAGCTCCACACCCCGCGTACCTGGTCCAGCTCGGCGAAGCCGCCTTCGGCACTGGCCACCGTGCTGCGTTCGGCGGTGAAGCTGGCATCGGCCCGCACACCGGTATAGAGCAACGCCACCCCACCCTCCCCGCGTCGGCCGCCTTCATCGCCCGACACCTGGTTGACACCAATGTGGGCATCGGCACTCAGGCCATCGGCCAGTTGGTACTTGATGCCCACAGCCGGGGTGTAACTGTTGGAAGCGGTGGCGGTCAGGTCCTGCTCGGGCTCGTAGCGCCGCGCGCCGAAGCGGGTATACACATCGGCCCGCTCGCTCCAGGCATAGGTCCAGGTAAAAACGTTGGCCAGTTCGTTGTAACCCGTCAGCGTGCTGACGTCATACCGGGCACGGCTGTAGGTGGTTTCGTTGCTCAAGGTACTGCGCTCGGTAACCGCCTGGCTCCAGTTGCCGGTCAGGGTGTAGAGCTTCTGCGTGCCATCGGTGGTGATCACCCCGGTATCCAGCACAGTGCCCGACAGCGTCGAGCTTTCGTTGTAGCGTGCCACCAGGCCAAAACGCCCGCGCTCGGTGGTGCGCTGCCAGCCCAGGCTGATGTCAGGGTCCTCGCGGTTATCGACTACGTCGGTGTCGGACGAGCGCAACACATTCATGCCCAGCCCCAGTCTCAGTTCGTCACGGTCGAAGGTGCCGATCAGGGTGTAATCGGGCGCGATGATCGTGCGCGTGATGCCCTTCTCGCCCGACGTCAGCAACAATGGGTTGCTGTCGTACTCGACGGATGTCGGCACCACCACCGTAGACTGCCAATTTGCCGCCAGGGCCGATTCCGTAAACGGCAAGACCAAGATTGCCGTTGCAATGCTAGTTGTTCTGAGAAGTGGCATTAAATGTTCTTATTGAAGGCAAGATCAAGGAACGACCAGCGTGTCGCCAGCCTGAAGTTGGATGTTGGTGGACATATCGCGCCCAGACACCAGGTCCTTATATCGCACGGGCAAGATCTTTTGGGAAGCGCCTGCCCCACGAACTACCTTGATCTCGCTTTCGTCGGCAAACTTGTCCAGGCCACCCGACATGCTCAGCGCCTGCAACACGGCGGTCGGCCCGGCCATTTGCACCGGCCCCGGCTTGATCACTTTACCTTGGACATAGACAAGGTTGCCGGCGATGCTCTTGACGACAACGCTGACATTCGGGTCGGGAAGGTATTTTTCAAGTTTGGCAGCCACTTGCTTTTCGACTGCGGTTACATCGAGCCCGGCAACATTGATGCGCCCGGCCAGTGGGAAAGTGATACTGCCATCGGGTAGTACGGTCGCTTCCTGGCGTAAGCTGTCTTCCTGCCAGACCGATACCATCACCACATCGCCAGGGCTGAGCAAATATGCAGAGCTGCCGGTATCGGCGTAACTGGCACTCGACCACACCGTCAACAAGCAGAACGCGGCAAACAATGAACGCATCATGAGGGTCCCTCCGGCCAAATGGCCCGACAAAGAGCACTGTATGAGAACAACGCACCAACTCTCGCTCCGCTCCGCGACCAACCACGGCCGCGACGGCCTCGACCTTCCTTGAGGCCCTTACCTTGACGCTGTGCAGCCTGGGCTGCGGTGCCTGAAACCATGGACCTTCATGGGCTACAGGGAATATAGCAACGGTTGGTGAATTAACAAGCCAGCGGCGAAACCCCACCCCGCGAATAGCGGCAAAGGGTGTTCAGATTTTCCGGCGGTTGGCCACCGCCACAAAACCGACAACAGCGAACGCAAAGAACCAGCCAGCCGTTGAAACAGGAATGATACTGTTCTGGCTTATATACGAATCGGCTGCGCGCGCAGCGCCACTCAAGAGCACCAGCAAGAACATCGATTTGATTATCAGAGTCGTGCGCATACGCCCTTCCTTTAAACAGGAAAATCAATGAGTTATTGGCAAGGTAGTGCGGGGTTTGTGTCGCTGTTGAATTGAGCTTATGGGCACAGTGACACTACGTCAATGATCCGACACCATAATAAAATTCAATGGACGGCAGGCAGATTCGTCAAAAAAACGACAGGCAGGAAGTGCTGCACCCAGCCAGCTGCTGGATGCCAGCGTTTCACGGATGAGAAAGTGAAAGGTTCAGGCAGGCCTGCAACAGCGCCCTGCCCGGCTCATTCCTCGGCATGGTGAACGACCACCAGCAATTGCGCCGGCTGCGCGCCTACCGAGCGCAGGCGATGCGGGGTTTGCGCGTTGAAATGCAAGGCATCGCCCTGCTCCAGCAGCACCCGCTCGTTCATGAAGTCCACCTCCACCTGGCCCGCGTGCACGAACAGGAACTCTTCGCCCTGGTGCTCCTTGAAGGTCGGGTCGCTAAATTCCGAAGGCGGCTGGATCAGGAACGGTACCAGGCTGCGCTGCCCCACCTGGCTGGTCAACGCCGCATAGCCGGGCCCCTGGCCGTCACCCACCAGCGCCTGGCGTTCGCCGTGACGCACCAGGCTGTAGCGGCTCTGGCCGGCCTGCTCTTCGGCAAACAGTTCCTCGACATTCACGTTCAATGCGCGCGCCAGCTTCAGGGCGGCAGCAATCGACGGCGTGTTGAGGCCACGTTCGACCTTGGACAGGTAGCTTTTGGTCATGCTGGTCTTTTCGGCCAGCATTTCCAGGGTCATTCCCAGTTTCTTGCGCAGCAGTTTCAATCGGATAGACATGTGACGCGTGTTTCCCAGGCCAAGGCAGCCCGGGCATGATACGTGGAGCCGCCGCTCATGGCATCACCGGTGGCACATACTGCAGCGTGGTGCCCAGCGCCCAGAGCAATACCAGCACCAGCGGCACATGCACCAGCAGTTGCACAAAGGAAAAGCCGATCAGGTCGCGTGCCTTGAGCCCCAGCACGCCCAGCAGTGGCAGCATGTAGAACGGGTTGATCAGGTTCGGCAAGGCTTCTGCCGCGTTGTAGATCTGCACCGCCCACCCCAGGTGGTATTGCAGGTCGTTGGCCACCAACATCACGTAGGGCGCTTCGATGATCCATTTGCCGCCGCCCGACGGGATGAAGAAGCCCAGCACCGCCGAATACACGCCCATCAGCAAGGCATAGGTGTCGTGGGTGGCGATCTGGGTGAAGAACAACGATATGTGGTGGGCCAGGGTCTGTTCGTCCACGCCCTTCACCTGGGTGAGAATGGCCGCGATCGAACCGTACAGCGGGAACTGGATCAGCACCCCGGTGGTGGTCGGTACCGCCCGCGCCACGGCGTCGAGGAAACTGCGCGGGCGCCAGTGCAACAGGGCACCGAGCATGATGAACAACAGGTTGTAGGTGTTGAGCCCGGAGATGGCGGTAATCGCCGGTTTGGTAGCGAACTCCTGGTACAGCCAGCCGGCAGCCAGGGCGACCAGCAGCAGAATCAGGATGGGGCTGTGCTCCAGCCATTCACCGGGGCGGGTGCGCTGGGGTGCCGGCGGTGCAGTGAAGCTGGGGTCCACGCCACACGCTTCGGCGCTGCGTGCGCTGTTCGGCCCGGGTGCCGTGGCGTAGGCGATGACCAGCGAGACAATGACCAGCGCCGCCAGCATTACCCCGGATTGCCACAGAAAGATGGTTTCGGTGAACGGGATGACGCCGGTGATCGACAGGATCGAAGGCGGCAAGCTGGCCGGGTTGGCCTGCAACTGCGCCGCCGACGAAGACAGGCCCAGTGCCCACACAGCGCCCAGGCCCAGGTAGGCGGCCGCACCCGCAGCACGGTAATCCATCTTCAGGTCGGTGCGCCGCGCCAGGGCGCGCACCAGCAAACCACCGAACACCAGCGACAGGCCCCAGTTGAGCAAGGAAGCCAGCATCGAGATCAGTGCCACCCAGCACACGGCCGAGCGGCCATTGCCAGGGATGCGCGCCAGGCGGTCGATCAGGCGTGCCGCCGGTGGCGAACTGGCGACCACATAGCCACCGATGACCACGAAAGCCATCTGCATGGTGAACGGAATCAGGCTCCAGAAACCATCGCCAAAGGCCTTGGCGGTGTCGGTCGGCTTGGCCCCCATGGCCAGCGCGCCGATGCACACCAGCAGCACCGCCAAGGCGGCGAATACCCAAGAGTCGGGGAACCAGCGTTCGGCCCAGTTGGAGCAGCGCAAGGCAAAGCGCGCGCTACGGCTGTCTTGAATTTCAGCGGCCACAGTGGCATTCCTTTTATTGGTTTTATGAGGTGAAACAGACAACGCAAAAACCCTGTAGGTACAGGTTGACTCGCAACCATGCCGGTAATGTACCGACACACTCAGCGGTGCAACCTGCGCCTACAGGGTTGGGTGGCGTAACGCCTTAGAACGTCATTTCCTGCACATCATCCGGCACGATCAGTTTGCCGGCAGTCTTCTCGACGATTTCCTCGATGCTCACCCCTGGTGCGGTTTCGCGCAGGATGAACGCACCGTCTTCAATTTCCAGGTAGGCCAGGTCGGTCAGCACCTTGCGGATGCAACCGGCACCGGTCAGCGGCAGGCTGCACTGCGCCAGCAGCTTGGACTCGCCGTCCTTGGACGCGTGGGTCATGGTCACGATGATGTTCTCGGCGCCCGCCACCAGGTCCATGGCGCCGCCCATGCCCTTGACCAGCTTGCCCGGGATCATCCACGAGGCGATATTGCCATGCACGTCTACCTCGAACGCACCCAGCACGGTCAGGTCGACATGGCCGCCACGAATCATGGCGAACGACTGCGCCGAGTCGAAGATCGAGGCACCCCGGCGGGCGGTGACGGTCTGCTTGCCGGCGTTGATCATGTCGGGGTCGAGGGTGCTTTCGGTGGGAAACTCGCCCATGCCGAGCAGGCCGTTTTCCGATTGCAGCATCACATCCATGTCGGCGGGTACATAGTTGGCCACCAGGGTCGGAATGCCGATACCCAGGTTGACGTAGTAGCCGTCCTTCAGTTCACGGGCGACGCGTTGCGCCATCTGTTCGCGGGTCAGTGCCATGGTCAGGATCTCTTTGTTGTTCTGGTGGAGGCCGCTCAGGCCTTGACGGTGCGCTTTTCGATACGCTTTTCGAATGTGCCGACGATCACCCGGTCAACATAGATGCCTGGGGTGTGGATCTCGCTCGGCAGCAGCACACCGGGCTCGACGATTTCTTCCACTTCGACCACGGTGATCTTGCCGGCAGTGGCCGCCAGCGGGTTGAAGTTCTGCGCGGTGTTGCGGTACACCACGTTGCCGTAATGGTCGGCCTTCCAGCCCTTGACGATGGCGAAGTCACCGGTGATGGACTCTTCGAGGATGTACTTGCGGCCCTTGAATTCGCGAACCTCCTTGCCTTCGGCAACCGGCGTGCCGTAGCCGGTGGCGGTGAAGAACGCCGGGATGCCGGCGCCGCCAGCGCGCATTTTTTCGGCCAGGGTGCCTTGGGGTGTCAGCTCCACTTCCAGTTCACCGCTGAGCAACTGGCGCTCGAATTCGGCGTTTTCGCCCACGTAGGAGGCGATCATCTTGCGGATCTGCCGGTCTTCCAGCAGCACCCCCAGGCCAAAGCCGTCCACCCCGCAGTTGTTGGAGACCACGGTCAGGCCCTTGACGCCACGGCGCTTGATTTCGCTGATGAGGTTTTCCGGAATGCCGCACAGGCCAAAACCACCGGCCAGTACCGTCATGTTGTCGGTCAGCCCGTCGAGGGCCTGTTCGTAGGTTGCAACGCGCTTGTCCAGTCCGGCCATGCTGATCCGCCTTTTGTAGTTGTTGAACCGACGAGGCTGTCGGTGAGCGTGTGTAGCCATCTTCACCGCAAGCGACTGATTTGTTAATTTTGTTTTCATCATCGATTGATAAATTTCGCAAAACAAACGATAGGCCCGTCATGAACGTCAAGCAACTGCGCGCCTTTGTCGCCGTGGCCAAGTATCAAAGCTTCGCCCAGGCCGGTGAACACCTGCATGTATCGCAACCGGCCCTGAGCCTGACCATCAAGGCCCTGGAAGAGAACCTGGGCGGCGCCCTGCTCAGCCGCACCACCCGCAGCGTCAGCCTGACGGCCGAAGGCGAAGTGCTGCTGCCGCTGGCGCGGCGGCTGCTGGCCGACTGGGACGATACCGAAGAGATGCTGCGGCAACGCTTCACCCTGCAACTGGGCCGGGTCTCGGTGGCGGCGATGCCGTCGTTCGCCGGTAACCTGCTGCCCCATTCGCTCAAGGTGTTCCGCCAACGCTACCCCAAGGTCAACGTCACCGTGCACGATGTGATCAACGAACAGGTGCAGGAACTGGTGCGCCACCGCCGAGTCGAACTGGGCATTGGTTTCGAGCCGGACAATACCGACGGCCTGCACTTCCACCCACTGTACATGGACCGTTTTGTCGCAGTGGTGCCCGCTGACTCACCCTTGGCGTTGTTGAAACAGGTCAGTTGGGCGCAACTGATGGCCGAAGATTTCGTGGCCCTGCAGCGGCCGTCGGCTGTGCGGCTGTTGATGGAGCAGAACGTAGCCGCCCAGCACGGCAAACTGGCCGTGGCTTTCGAAAGCCACCAACTGGCGACCATCGGCCGCATGGTTGCCAGCGGCCTGGGCGTTAGCGCGGTGCCGGCCCTGTGCATCAACCAGATGCAGGAACTGGGTGCACGCTGCGTGCCCCTGGTCGAACCCACGGTCGAGCGGCGCATTGGGGTAATTGCCCTGAGCGAGCACAAACTGTCCACTGCAGCCCAGGCGTTGCTTGAAGTTCTACTGTCCAATACACAGCCCCCGGAGGTGACATGCGTTACGTGAAACTGGCAGGCGCGAGCGTGCCGGCCATTGGCCAAGGCACCTGGTACATGGGCGAAGACCCTGGGCGCAAGGCGGCAGAGGTAGCGGCCTTGCAACAGGGTATCGAGCTGGGCCTGAGCCTGATCGACACCGCCGAAATGTATGCCGAAGGCGGTGCGGAGACCGTGGTTGGCCAGGCCATTGCCGGGCGCCGCGACCAGGTGTTCCTGGTCAGCAAGGTCTACCCGCACAATGCCGGGCGGCAGGGCATGGCAACCGCATGCGAGCGTAGCCTGGCACGCCTGGGTACCGAGTGCATCGATCTGTACCTGCTGCACTGGCGGGGCCAGCACCCGCTGGAAGAAACCGTCGACGCCTTCGAGCGTTTGCGCGAGCAGGGCAAGATCAAGCGCTGGGGCGTTTCCAATTTCGATATCGACGACCTGCGCGAATTGAACAACCCTGCCTGCGCCACCAACCAGGTGCTGTACAACCCGGCCCAGCGGGGCATCGAATTCGACTTGCTGCCCTGGTGCCAACAACGCGCGCTACCGACCATGGCCTACTGCCCGTTGGCCCAGGCCGGGCGCTTGTTGCAGCACCCGGTGCTGGCAGAAATAGCCGAGCGGCATGGTGCCACGCCGGCTCAGGTCTGCCTGGCCTGGGTTACCCGTGATGATGGCATCATTGCCATCCCCAAAGCCGTGGCGCCCGAGCATGTTCGGCTGAATGCAGCAGCGGGTGCATTGGCCTTGACCCGCGAAGACCTGCGCGCAATCGACCTGGCCTTCCCGGCGCCCACCCGCAAGCAGCGCTTGGCGATGGTGTAGTCCGCCAGGGCATTTTCGTGAATGCGTGGCCGCGCCGCCGCGGGTAGCCCGCGGAGTTAATGAAAGTCGCGGCTACGCACGTCCAACCCCTGCAACAGCGCGGTCACATCTTCCAGGCGCCGTGCTAACAGGTGGCGCACGCCATTTTGCTGCTCCAGCCGCCCGCTGACCTTGAGCAACTGCGCCCCCACCAGCGCCCGCCTTTGCCGCTCGGCCAGCGCCCGCCATACCACCACGTTGACCATACCGTGTTCGTCCTCGAGGGTGACGAACGTCACCCCGCTGGCGGTCTGCGGCCGCTGCCGCCCCACCACCAGCCCCGTCACGGCGATATTGTCGCCATGCTCAAGGCCTTGCAGTTCTGCAGAACTGCGGCAGCCCAGTGCCCGCAGCCGTGCACGCAGCAAGGTCAACGGGTGCGGCCCCAACGTGGTACCCAATGCCTGGTAATCGGCCACCAGGTCCTGCGCCACTGTCGGGGCCGGCAACTGCACCGCCACCTCCGGCACGGCCTGCACATCGGCAAACAGCGGCAGTTGCGCCTGCACGGCCGCCACCTGCCAGCGCGCCTGATGCCGGTCGCTGGCCAAGGCGCGAAGCGCGCCGGCATCCGCCAGGCAGGCCCGCGCGCGGGTGGCCAGCCCGGCACGCAGGCACAGGTCTTCCACGTCGCGCCAAGGCTGCTGCGCCCGGGCCTGTTCCAGGCGCCTGGCGTCGGCTTCGGCCAGGCCCCGGACCAGGCGCAAGCCCATGCGCAAGGCCAACGTGCCCTGGGCATCCGGCTCCAGCGTGCAGTCCCATTCACTGTGGCAGACATCCACCGGCCGTACCTCGATGCCCTGGCGCCGCGCCTCCTGCAGCAGTTGGTCGGGGCTGTAGAAACCCATGGGCCAACTGTTGACCAGGGCGCAGGTGAAAATCGCCGGTTCATGGCACTTGAGCCAGCTGCTGGCATAGCACAGCAAGGCAAAGCTGGCGGCATGCGATTCGGGAAAACCATAGCTGCCGAAGCCTTTGATCTGTTCGAAAATGCGCTCGGCGAATGCCAGCTCGTAGCCATTGCGCAACATGCCCTGCAGCAAGCGCTGGCGGTGCGGTTCCAGACCCCCATGGCGTTTCCAGGCGGCCATGCTGCGCCGCAACTGATCGGCCTCGCCTGGTGAATAGTCGGCTGCGACCATGGCCAGCTCCATCACCTGTTCCTGGAACAGTGGCACACCCAAGGTGCGCTCGAACACCTCCTTCAGTTTTGGCGACGGGTAGGTCACCGGCTCTTGCTTCAGCCGCCTGCGCAGGTAGGGGTGCACCATGTCGCCCTGGATTGGCCCCGGGCGCACGATGGCCACCTCGATCACAAGGTCGTAGAAGGTGTTGGGCCGCAGCCGCGGCAACATGGCCATTTGCGCGCGTGACTCGATCTGGAATACACCCATGGTCTCGGCGCGGCTGATCATGGCGTAGGTGGCGGGGTCTTCGCTGGGGATGGTCGCCAGGGTCAGTTCACGGCCACGGTGGCGCTGCAGCAGGTCGAAGCAACGGCGCAAGGCACTGAGCATGCCCAGCGCCAGCACGTCCACCTTGAGCAGGCCGACCATGTCGAGGTCGTCCTTGTCCCACTGGATGACGGTACGTTCGGCCATGGCGGCGTTTTCCACCGGCACCAGCTGGTCCAGCGGCTGCTGCGAGATGACAAACCCGCCCGGGTGCTGCGACAGGTGCCTGGGGAAGCCGATCAACTCGCCGGCCAGTATCAGCACCCGCCGCAACAACGGGCTGCCAGCTTCGAACCCGGCCTCGGCCAGGCGTTGTTCGTCGGGTATGCGGTCGCTCCAGCGGCCACAGCATTTGGCCAGGGCATCGACCTGGTCCATGGGCAAACCCAGCACACGCGCGACATCGCGCACGGCACCTGCAGCATGGTAGGTATTGACCACCGCCGTCAGCGCAGCACGGTGCCGCCCATAACGGCGGAACACGTACTGGATCACTTCTTCACGGCGGTCGTGTTCGAAATCCACGTCGATATCGGGCGGCTCGTTGCGCTCGCGTGACAGAAAACGCTCGAACAGCAGCCGGTGCTGCATGGGATCGAGCTCGGTGATACCCAGCACGAAGCACACCACCGAATTGGCCGCCGAGCCTCGCCCCTGGCACAGGATACGCTGGCGCCGGGCGAAGGCGACGATGTCGTGCACGGTCAGAAAGTAGCTTTCGTACCCCAGCTCTTCGATCAGCGCCAGCTCCGTGTCCAGCACCTCTCGCACCTTGGCGCTCGGCCCGTGTGGCCAACGCACGGGCAAGCCCTGCTCGCACAGAGCACGCAGCCAAGTGGCCGGGGTATGAGCTTCAGGCACCAGTTCGCGTGGATACTGGTAGTGCAGTTGGCCGAGGTCGAACTGGCAGCGCTGGGCAATGGCCAGGGTCTCGGCCAGCATCTCGGGCGGGTAGAGTTCTGCCAGTTGTGCCGGGCTGCGCAAGTGCCGTTCGCCATTGGCAAACAGAAAACGCCCGGCTTCGGCCACCTGGCAATGCTGACGAATCGCAGTCATGCAGTCCTGCAACGCCCGGCGGCCGCGCACATGCATATGCACATCGCCACAGGCCACCGCGCGGATACCCAGCTCGGCCGCCAGGGCTTGCTGGCCCTGCAGGTGCCGGGCATCGTCACTGCCACGGTGCAGGTGCACGGCCAACCACAGGCGCTCAGCAAACAGCCCGCGCAACCACTGGCCGGTGGCCGTATCGCCCCTGTCGCCCGCCACCCACAAGGCCAGCAAACCGTGATGGTGCTGCTGAAGGTCATCCCGAAAAAGCTGGTACTGGCCCTTTTCCGCCCGCCGTCGGGCGCGGGTAATCAGTGCGCACAGGTTCTGGTAGCCCGCCAGGTCGGCAACCAGCAGCACTAGCTTGGGGCCGTCGTGCAGCTGCACTTCGCTGCCGACGATCAGCGGCAACTGGTACACCTTGGCCGCCTGCCAGGCGCGCACGATACCGGCCAGCGTACATTCGTCAGTGATCGCCAGGGCCTGGTAACCCTGCTCTTTGGCCCGCCGGAACAGTTCGTCGGCGCTCGAAGCGCCGCGCTGAAAACTGAAATTGGACAGGCAATGCAGCTCGGCATACGGGGCGGGGTTCATGCGAACCAGCCCTGCAACCAAAGCGGGCCAGCCTGGCCCAGGTCACGGTAGGCCCAGCCACGCAGGCCGTCGCGGGTTTCGATGCGATAGTAATCGCGGCGTACATCGCCGCCATCCCACCAGCCCGACTCGATGCGCTCGCCAGGGCCCAGCAAGCGGTAGCCAGCCTCGTCCAGCGCCAGCGGCGCGGGCAGCAACCAACCAGGGCGACTGCCCGGGGCCACCGGCATGCCCCCGAGCGCCCCCTGCTGTGCCAGTTGCCAGGCACATTCGGGCCGGTGATCGGCGGCCGCGCTCAGGCCTTGGACGGCCTCATCGCCCAGCCGCGCGCGCAAGCGTTCGCGCAATTGCTCCCAAGGTTGCGCCTGTTGCGCCCGTGGGTCGAACAATGCCTGGTGTTGTGGCACAAAGGCTGGCAGGTCTTCGGCGACCAACCGCAGGTTGCGCACCGGGGCCGGAATACGCAGCGGCTCCAGGCGCCCACGGGCCAGTTCGAACAGCATCGCGGCGTCGCGCTCGGCGGCCAGCAAGCCGACCTTCAGCAGCGTGTCCGGGCCTTCGACATGCTCCAGGTGCAGGCAAAAGCGCTGCACGCCACAATCGCGACCGGCCAGGAATGCGGCCAGGTCGTTGAGCATGCGCCGCAGCGGAAACAACAGCGCCTGGTGCGATTCAACATCGAAGTTCAGCTCCAGCCGGCTCTCGAAACGATCGGGCGGCAGGTAGAAGTCCAACCCCAGGGTGCGCAGGCCGAGCAACTGATCCAGGTGCAGTTGCACCTGGGCGGGAAAGCGTTTGGCCAAGGTGTCGCGCGGCAACGCCAGCACCTGGCCGAGTTGCCGCAAGCCCATGCGGGTAAAGGCTTCGGCAGCCTCTGGCGGCAAGCCGATGCGCTGGATGGGCATGTTCAGCAACGCGTTACGGGTGGCTTCGGCATCGGCGACCACCAGGCCATCGTGGGCATTGGCCAGCATGCGCGCTGCCACCGGGTTGCTGGCCACCACGATGCGCTGGCGCAAGCCCAGTTCAGCCAGTTCCTGGCGCAGGCGTGCTTCCATCACGGGCCATGGGCCGAACAGCTGCAGGCTTGAGCCCACCTCCAGCAACAGCGCACGCGGGTAATGCAGGCTGACCTGGGCACTGAAACGGTAGGCCCAGGCGGCCAGCAGTTGCTGCATGCGCTCGATGCGCCTGGGGTCTGTTTCGATACAGGTGAAACCATCGGCCAGCGCACGTGCAGCGGTCAAGGTTTGCCCGGCCCGCAGGCCGAGCGCCGCCGCTGCCGGGTTGACTGCCTGCAATACCCGCCGCTGGCTGGGCCCGCCAATGATGACCAAGGGGTTGGCTGGGTCTTCGCGCTCGCGCAGGACGGTGTCCAACGCCAGTTGCGGAAGCAGGATGCAGGCCCAGAGCATGTTGCATCAGCCCTGCCACGGGCTGGCAATGGGCAGGGCCGGCGGCATGCCGCCGCGACTTTTCAGCACCCGCCATTGGGCTGGGCGGGTATCCACGGCGATGCGCAATGCTGCCGGTGACGGGTTGTGGGCGGCCTGCTGCGGCCGGCAGGCAAAGGCCAGCGCCTGGCCGGTTTCCGCCGCCACTTGCAGGCGCCGCAGGGCACGGTCATCGACACGCTCGGGCCAGCACAGCACTGCCGCGCAACTGCCCGAGCGCAGGCACTGCTCGGCGGCCCACAGGGCGTCAGCGGGTTCGGCGTTTACCTGCACCAGCCAGCGCAGGTCTACCCCCGCGGCCTGCCAGGCCGGCGCATAGGGAATGAAAGGCGGCGCCACCAGCACCACGCGGCTGGCTTCTGCGCTCAGGCGTGCCAGGGTTGGCCACAGCAACTGCAATTCGCCACAACCCGGGTTCGCCAACAGCAGTTCGCTCAATGCGGCTGCCGGCCAACCGCCTTCCGGTAAACGTTCGTCCAGCGCGGCATGGCCGGTTGGCTGCAGGCCCAGCGGTCGCGCCTGGGCCTGCCGGCCGCGCCATACCCGGCGCTGGTCCAACAGCCGGTCGAGGTCGACCACCGCGCCCATCAGTCACGCCTCAGCAAACCACAGAACACGCCTTCGATGAAGAACTCCTGCGTGGGGAGCACATCGATAGGCGCATAGGCTGGGTTACGTGGCAACAACCGGTAGTGCTTGCCCACGCGTTGCAGGCGCTTGATGGTGACTTCGCCGTCGAGCCGGGCTACCACGATCTGGCCATCACGGGCATCGGCCTGTTGCAGGATGCCGACCAGGTCACCGTCGAAGATGCCGTCATCGATCATCGAATCGCCACGCACCTTGAGCAGGTAGTCGGGGGTGCGGCGGAACAGGCTGGGGTCTAGCAGCAACTGCTCGTGGATGCCCAGGTCCGGGCCGATCGGGGCACCTGCCGCCACTTGGCCGAGCACCGGGACTTCGAGCATTTCTGGCCGGCGCAGGGGGTCGGCCAGGCGAATGCCCCGCGCCTGGTTGGGGGTGACATCGATATAACCCGCCTGACACAGGGCGGTGATGTGTTTGCGCGCGACGCTGCGCGAGGCAAAACCGAAGCGCGTGGCGATGTCCGCCAGGCTCGGCGGCTGCCCGTGGTCGCTGATGCGCTCGCGGATGAAGTCGAAAATGGCGCGGCGTTTGGGGGTAAGGTTGTTCATGGAGCACATTTGTACTCCTTTCGCCGCGCGCTGAACAGACCCCTTCGTCGTCTGCATTGGTTATGATCCCCCGGCTTGTGTCTTTCTGAACGGGATACCCCATGCTCACCGCCCTGCTGTTCGACCTCGACGGAACCCTTACCGACACCGACAGCCTGCACTTGCAGGCTTTTCGCCAACTGCTGCGTGACCATGACGGGCGCGAGCTGAGCCAGGCCCAGTTCGAGGCCCAGGTCAGCGGCAGGGCCAATGGCGAGCTGTTCGCCGAACTGTTCCCCGGCGCCAGTACCGAACAGTGCGCCAGGCTGGCCGACCGCAAGGAAGCTTTGTTCCGGGAGATGTCGCCGGCGTTGCAGCCCATGCCAGGCCTGCTGCGCCTGCTGGAACATGCCCAGGCCCACGCCATGGGCATGTGCGTGGTCACCAACGCGCCGCGGCTCAATGCCGAGCACATGCTCGCTGCCATGGGCTTGGCCCAGCGCTTCGAGCATGTGCTCGTGGCCGACGAGCTGGCCCGGCCCAAACCCGACCCGCTGCCCTACCTTACCGGGCTGCAGCGGCTGGGCGCCGCGGCCGGGCAGGCGCTGGCGTTCGAGGACTCCTTGCCGGGGGTGGCTGCAGCCACTGCGGCCGGTATCTTTACCGTCGGCGTAGCCACCACGCAAACGCCTGAGCGGTTGCGGGCAGCGGGCGCAAAGCTGGTCATCGCTGATTTCAACGATACCCAGTTGTGGGCATTGGTCGAGCAGCGCCAGAACGCTTGATCCTCGACAGCACCATTGAAGCCCTAGCCATCCCAACCACCGCGCTGCCCAGGCCACCCCATGCTGATCGACGAAGAACTCACCCTGAAAAAGCTGGAAACCTTCCTCGCCTTCATGCGCAGCGGCAACCTCAGCCGCGCTGCCGCCGAACTGTGCACCAGTTCGGTCAGCGTGCACCGTGCCATCCACTCGCTGGAAAGCGCCCTGCGCTGCGCCCTTTTCAAGCACGAAGGCCGGCAGCTGATTCCGCTGGAAAGCGCCTACGTACTGGAAAAGAAAGCCCGCCTGCTGATCCAGGACGCCGAGCAGATGGTGCGCCAGACCCGCGAAGCTGCCGGCTTCTATGCCGAGCGCTTTCGCCTGGGCGCGCTGTACTCGCTAACGGTAAAAACCGTGCCCAAGCTGGTGATGGGGCTTAAGCTGCGGCGCAGCGAACTGAACATCGACCTCACCCTGGGCTCCAACCTCGACCTGCTGCAGCGCCTGAAAAACCATGAACTGGAGGCCATTCTCGTCTCCCTGGACGAGAGCGTGATCGACCCGGCCTGCGAACAACTGCCGCTGTTTTCCGATGACATCTTCCTCGCCGTACCCACCGATTCCCCCTTCGCCGAGCAGGCCGAGGTGGACCTGGCCGACCTCGCCGACTCCACCTTCATCACCCTGACCCAAGGGTTTGCCACACACCGCGATGGCGCCCGGGTCTTCCAGCAAGCCGGCTTCGAGCCAAAGGTGGCCATGCAGGTCAACGACATCTTCACCCTGCTGAGCATGGTCAGCTCGGGCGTGGGCTTTGCCCTGCTGCCGGGGCGCATCGCGGCCGTCTACGAAAACCGCGTCAGGCTGATAGCCCTGCAGCCGCAGTACCGTTTGCAGCAGCATATCGGCGTGGTGTTTCTGAAGGCGCGGGAGCGGGAGCCGAACCTGCTGGCCTTGCTGGCGGAATGCCGGATGTACAGCCTGGAGCGCTAGGTTGTTGCACTGGCACCGATGAAGGGCTACCCCAGCTATCCACTTGAGCAGTTGGGGCCGGCCTGCGATGGGCTGCGCAGCAGCCCCGATCAGTGTGGCACCACCCTCAAGTAAGCAGCATCAGGCACCAAGAGCGGCCATAGGGTGCGAAGGCACCGCCGCCAGCCTCAGGCCAACGCCCGCTGCACCTCGCCAACCGTGCTCGCCAGGCTGCTCAGGTGCAGGCTCAGTACCCGCTCGACAGGCGCCTGGTCCAATGGCCAGTGCAAGGCGATGCTCCCGGCCAGGCGGCCTTCGGCATGCACGGGCAAGGCAATGGCGCGAATCAGGTGCGGCAGGCGTACCGGGTACTCCCAGTGGCCCTCGGTGCGCTGGCCGAAACCTTTGTGTGCCTCTTTCTCGATATCGCGCAGCAACGCATCGTCCCCCAGCCGCGCATCGGCCGCCAGGCGTTGTACCTCCTCCAGCCCCAGCTCACCCAGGCAGGCACGGCCCATCGCCGAATGGAACAGGCTGGCATGATGGCCGACGATCTGGCAGGTATGCGGGTAACGCTTGCGCAGGATCTGCGGAATGGCGCTTTCCATGACCTCCAGCCGCTGACCATCGAAACACGACAGGTCCACTACCAACCCGGTACGTTCGCTCAACTCCAGCAGCATCGGCGCGGCGCGTTCCACCAGGCGCCGCTTGAAGCGCAACTGGCGGTCACCGTACAAGTGCCGCGAGCACAGCCGATAGCGCCGGTCGCTGAGGCCGCGGTAAACCCAGCCCTGCACCTGCAAAGTAGCAAGCATGCGCGACACCGTGGCCTTGGGCAGTGTGGTCAGGTAATGCAGTTCTTCAAGGCCCAGTGCCTGGTGCTCGCCCAGCAGGTCGACGATGGCCAGCGCCCGCTCCACCGAACGCACGCCGCCACCTTCTGCCGTGATGCCCATGGGGATGACCTCCTGGTTGCCAGATGGTCAGCATAGCCAGCAAAAAGCGCGCCTGGCCAGCACCTCATGGCGCCTGCAGGCTGGGCGGCGGGCAACGCTGCACCCAGCCGGTGAGTTGTTCATGGGCATAGGCCAACTGCAACACGGCATGGTCTGCCTGGGCCGGGCCAATGATCTGCAAGCCCATGGGCAAGCCGCCAGGGTTGAAACCGATCGGCACGCTCATGCTCGGCAAGCCGGCCAGGGTCGGCCCGATCACCACTTCCATCCAGCGGTGGTAGGTGTCCATAGGCCGCCCGCCTACCCGCTGCGGCCATGGCAGGCCCGCATCGAAAGGGAACACCTGGGCCGATGGCAGCAGCAGGAAATCGTAATGCTCGAACAGCTCAGCCATGGCGCGGTACCAGTCACTGCGGTCCAGCGAAGCCTGGTACAGCGCTGCAGCACTCAACTGCAAGCCGCCTTCCACCTCCCACTGTGCTTCGGGCTTGAGCAGTGTGCGCCGGGCCGGGTCGGCATAGGCTGCGCTGAGGTTGCCATGCACCAGGAAGTGGCGGTGCGTGAGCCAGCACTGCCACAAGCGAGCCAGGTCGAATGCCGGTTGGCAGGCCTCGACCCGGCAGCCCAGCTCGGCGAAATCGGCCAAGGCCGATTCGCACAGGCTCATCACCCCGTCATCCATCGGCAAGTAGCCGTTGTAGTCCCCCAGCCAGCCCACCCGTACCCCGCGCAGATCGCGCTGCAAGCCGGCGGCGAAATCGCGCCGGCCTTCGCTCAGCGCCAGCGGTGCCCGTGCATCTGCCCCGGCCTGAACCGACAACAGCCGGGCCACATCGGTCACGCTGCGGCCCATCGGCCCCTCGGTGGCCAACTGCTGTACGAACAATTCCGGCGCAGGGCCGTGGGGCACCCGCCCCTGGGATGGGCGCAGGCCGAACACGTTGTTGAACGCCGCCGGGTTGCGCAACGAGCCCATCATGTCGCTGCCGTCGGCCACCGGCAGCAGGCGCATCGCCAGTGCCGCCGCCGCGCCACCGCTGCTGCCCCCTGCCACCCGTGTCGGGTCGTAGGCATTGGTGGTGGTGCCGAACAAGGTGTTGTAGCTCTGCGACCCCAGGCCGAACTCGGGCACGTTGCTTTTGCCCACGATCAAGGCGCCACTGGCCCGCACCCGCGCCACACTGATCGCGTCGTGCAGGGGAACCTGGTCGGCGAACAGCGGCGAACCCAGTGTGGTCCGCAGCCCGGCCGTGGCCGCCAGGTCCTTGATTGCCTGGGGCATGCCATGCATCCAGCCGCGTGAATGGCCGCTGGCAAGTTCGCGGTCCCGTTGGTCGGCCTCGGCCAGCAGCGCCGCGGCCGGGCGCAACGAGACCAGCGCATTGACCCGTGGGTTGCACCGCTCGATGTGCACGAGGTAGGCCTGCATCACCTCGCGACACGACAACTGGCGGGCGTGTATGGCTTGGGACAAGGCTTCGGCGCCGAGGGCGACAATGGGGTCGATGACAAGCGGCTTCACGGTTTCACTCCAAGGTTGAAGGCAGCCCGGTTGCCCGCCCGGGGTGCGTCTTTCAGGCAGTAGGTAGCCAACAAGGTCAGCAGGCAGGCAAACAGTACATAGAACGATGGCGCCACCGGGGTTCCCAGCGCCTGGGTCAGCCAGGTCACGATCAATGGGGCAAAGCCACCGAATACCATGACCGCCACGTTATAGGCCACCGACACGCCGGTGGAACGCACCTCGACCGGGAACTGCTCGGCCAGGGCAGTCGGCGCCGGGCCGAAGAAACCGCCGATGGCCGTGCACAGCAGCAACTGCATAACCAGCAGGCGCTCCAGGGATGGCGCCGCGGCGACCCAGACATACAGCGGGTAGACCATCACGAAGAACGCCAGGGTGAAGGCCATCAGCACCGGCCGCCGCCCAAAACGGTCCGACAGCGCCCCGGCCAGTGGAATGACCACCGTCATCAGGCCCACAGCGAGCATCTGCACCAGCAGCACCTGGTCCAACGGCAGGCCCAGGCTTTTGTGGGCAAACGTCGGCATGTTCACCAGCACCACATAGAACGATACTGTGGCGCCAGAAGCCAGGCCCATGGCCACCAGCAGGCTGCGCCGGTGTTCACGCAGCACCTGCAACAGGCTGGGCGAACGGCCCTTGGCCTGGCGGCGGGCCTCGATGAACGCCTCGGGCTCTTCCATGTGCTTGCGAATCCACAGCCCTACCGGGCCGATCAGCAGGCCCAGCACGAACGGGATACGCCAGCCCCAGCTGTCCAGCGCCGCAGGCGAGCACAGGTGGGTTACCAGCGCCACCATCGCCGCACCGCCGAACACCGCCAGGCATTGCCCCACCAGTTGCCAGGAGCCGTACAGGCCCTTGCGGTGGGCCGGGGCACTCTCCACCAGGAAGGCCGTGGCGCTGGCGTACTCACCGCCCGTGGCAAAGCCCTGCAGCATGCGCGCCACCACGATCAACAGCGGCGCGGCCATGCCAATGGCCAGGTAATCGGGGGCAAAGGCGATCATGGCGATCGACACGGTCATCAGGCGGATGATCAGCTGCATCGCCGCCTTGCGACCCTTGCGGTCGGCGTACATGCCCAGCAGCACACCGCCCACCGGGCGCATGAAAAAGCCGACACCGAAGGTGGCCAGGGCCATCAGCAGCGAGGCGTATTCATCGTCGGAGGGGAAGAATTGCCGGGCGATGATGCTGGCCAGAAAGCCGTACACGATAAAGTCATACCACTCCAGGGCGTTGCCGATGACGGCAGCCACCACTTGCCGGGTACGTGACACGCCATTACTCGAAGTCTGCATAGGGAACACTCCACTCGGTGTTTGGGTGATCGCCCGGGCACGGTCGCACCCGGGTTCCAGCGGCAGTCGGTAAAAACGGCAGGATCAGGCAGGTGCTAGCCAGCGCTCTGCCAGCGCGCCCCAGTAGGCAGCGCCGGTCAGCAGGATGTCGTCGTTGAAGTCGTAGCCGGGGTTGTGCACCATGGGCCCCGCGACGCCGTTGCCGATGAACAGGTAGGCACCCGGGCAGCGTTGCAGCATCCAGGCAAAATCCTCGCTGCCCATCAGCTTGCGGGTGTTGGCATCCACCGCGTCGGCGCCCAGCAACTCCACGGCTACCTGGGTGGCGAAGGCGTTTTCTGCCGGGTGGTTGACCAGCACGGGGTACGCCGGGCGGTGCTCGATGCTGGCGCGGCAGCCGAAGCTTTCAGCCTGGTGGGTGATGATCGCCCGCACCCGCTGCAGGGTCTGCGCCCGTACTTCAGCATCCAGTGCCCGCAGGCTCAGGCGCAGCAGTGCCTGTTGCGGGATCACGTTGGCCGCTTCGCCGGCCTGCAGGGCCCCCACCGTCACCACCGCTGCCTCCTGGGCGTCGATATTGCGCGCCACCACGGTTTGCAATGCCAGCACCACACTGGCGGCGGCAACCAGCGGGTCGACCGTCAGGTGCGGCATGGATCCGTGGCCCCCCACCCCGTCCAGGGTCACGGTGAGCAGATCTTGCGAAGCCATCATCGGCCCTTCACGCAAGCCCAACTGCCCCGCGGGCAAACCTGGCATGTTGTGCATGCCGAACAATGCATCGCAGGGAAAACGCGTCAGCAAGCCATCGGCCAGCATCGCCTCGGCACCACCCTGCCCCTCTTCTGCCGGCTGGAATATCAGCGTCAGTGTGCCGTCGAACTGCCGGGTGGCGGCCAGGTAACGGGCGGCACCGAGCAGCATGGTGGTATGCCCATCGTGGCCGCAGGCGTGCATGCAGCCTTGGTGCTGGCTGCTGTAGGCGGCACCGGTGGCCTCATGGATGGGCAGCGCGTCCATGTCGGCACGCAAGCCCAGGCGGCGCTGGCTGCTGCCATGGCGCAGCACGCCCACCACGCCGGTCTTGCCGATGCCGGTGTGCACCTCGTAGCCCCATTGTTCCAGGTGGCGGGCGACCAGCGCTGAGGTGCGGTTTTCTTCGAAGCCCAGTTCCGGGTGGGCGTGAATATCATGGCGGATCGCGTGCAGGTCGCTGGCCACCTCGTTCAGCCAGGCCAGGATGTGCTGATGTCGGGACATGTGCAGTCTCCTTGTGCGGGTGGTTTCCCGTTCTTGTTGTTCGCTTTGAGGTCACGACGGGTGAGGCAGGTCGTGCTGGCTGCCAGCTAAACCTGGCCTGCCATGGCACACAACCGAAACTGGTTTCATGCTGCGGAACAAAAGCCTGGTGCTGGTGGTGCTCCATCCGCGGCCACGCATAGGAAACCGTCGCTGGCGCATAGGTTACAGACGCGAATGATTCTCGGTCAGTCGCTACAATGCCGGCCGTTGCGTGCCCGTGCGGGGTGCGCGTTGCCAACATCGAGGAACGGGCATGGCCAGAACAACGCTGGTGGGGGTTTTCACAGGGCTGGTGGTCGCAGGCGGTATAACGCCGACGAGCGCGAGCGAACGGCTGGTGCTGGAAGACACGGTGGTGGCCAGCGACAAGCTTGAACAAGCCCGCGACCAGTTGCCTGCCAGCCTCTCGGTGATCGACGCCCGGACCCTGCAGAGCACACCGGTGGACTCGCTGGAACAACTGGTGCGGCGCACCCCGGGGTTCACATTCCAGCCCTTTGGCCAGTCGGGTACGCAACTGCCGGTGGTGCGCGGCCTGACCTCCAATGCCACAGCCTTCTCCAACTCGCTGCTGATGCTGGTCGACGGCGTGCCGGTGTTGCGCGGCCAAGGCTTCGACAATGACCTGGTGGGCGTCGAGCGCGTGGAGATCCTGCGCGGTCCGCAATCGGCACTGTACGGTCGCAACGCCGAGGCCGGCGTGCTCAGCGTGTTCACGCGCCAGCCGGGCGACGCCGACTACGCCCGGGTGGAAACCGGGCTGGGCAGCCGTGACAAGCGCCTGGTCAGCGCCGACCTGAGCACCGCGCTGATAGAAGGCACCCTGTATGCAGGCGCCGCCGGCCAATGGACAAGCCAGGACGGCTACCTGGACGACGACTTCGCCGGTGGCAAAGCCGACGACCGCGAGCGCCAGAGCGGCCGCCTGACCCTGCGCTGGACGCCGGACGCGCTCACCGACGCGACCCTGCGCTACAGCACCCTGAAATACCGCGACCAGGCCGCGCAATGGGGCAGCCGCACGGGCCGCGACCGGGCAGTGAATTCCGGGCTGGCCGGGCGTAACCACTCCAGCGGCGACACCTGGTCGCTGGACCTGCGCCGGCAACTGGGCGGCGACCTGGAACTGCGCTCGATCACCGCACGCAGCGTGTTCGACGACCGTCTACGCCAGGACACCGACTTCCAGCCAAGCGACCTCATGCACCTGGCCCGCGACTACCACTTCGAAACCCTGAGCCAGGAACTGCGCCTGAGTGGCAGCCACGGGCAAGGCCGCTGGCTGCTGGGCGCGTATGCCGACCGTGAAGACCACGACCTGGATTACCAGCAGAAACTGCCGATGGGGCTCAGCCGCACCCAGGCCGGCCTGGGTGGCAATACCGCCGCGCTGTTCGGCCAATGGCTGCAGCCGCTGTCGGGGGCCTGGTCGTTGACCTTGGGTGGCCGCTATGAGTACGCACGTGCCTGGATCGACCCGGCAGGCAACCGCAACCAGTCCGACAGTTGGCAGCACTTCACCCCCAAGGTGGCAGTGCAGTATGCGCTGAGCGACGATGCCCAGGCCTACGTCAGCTACAGCCAGGGCATGCGTGCGGGCGGCTTCAATGCCTTCGCCAGCAGCGCCGGCAACCCGGCGTACGACCCGGAGCAGGTGCGCAGCCTTGAGGTGGGCCTGAAGGGCCTGACCGCGGACCAGCGCCTGCGCTACTCGGCGGCGCTGTACCGCATGCAGGTGCGTGACATGCAGGTGCAGCAACTGGTGCAGCAGGGGCTGGTGTACATCACCAATGCGGCGGCGGCGACCTCCACCGGCCTGGACCTGGACCTGGAATACCTGCTGGGCGAACGCTGGACCCTCACTGCGGCGCTGGGGCTGAACCGCACCCGCTTCGAGCGGTTCCGCGAGGGGAGCAACGACTACGAGGATAACCGCAACCCGTTCGCCCCGGACTTCACCGGCCACCTGGGCCTGCGTTACGACGCCGATGCCGGCTGGTATGTACAGGGCGCGCTGAGTGCGGTGGGCAAGGTGTATCTGGACGCTGCCAATACCTATCGGCGCCCCGGCTACGGCCTGGTGGACCTGAGCGCTGGCTACCGCTTCGGGCAGTACACCGTCAGCACCTATGTCGACAACCTGCTGGACAAGCGCTACGACGCCCAGGGGCTGCTCAATGGCGCTGTGACCGTGTACAGCCCGCCACGCGAGGTGGGGATGAGGGTCAGCTTCGAGCTGTAGGGGGGCGCGCCGCTGCGAGCCACGCCATGGCCCGCAGCGGCGCCCTGACCGGGCTCAGCGCTTGCGCCCGAAGATCGACTTTGGTGACCGCCCGAAATAGCGGGTGAACGCCACGGTGAAGTTGTTCGGGTATTTGTACCCCACCTGCCACGCCGCCTGCGCCACCTGTTGCCCGGCCTCCAGCAAGGTCATGGCCTTGCGCATGCGCAACTCCAGCAGCATGCGTGCCGGTGTGGTATCGAACAGGTAACGGAACCCCTCCTTGAGCTTGTGTTCGTTCATGCCCACCGCCGTGGCCAGGTAATCCACGGTCAACGGCTTGTCCAGTTGCTCGCACAACAGGTTGCGCGCCCGCTCGATACGCTGCACGTCGCAGGTACTCAAGGCCGCGGCGGTACTGGGCGGCGGCGCCAGCAGGTTGAACTGCTCGGCCAGCAGGCTGAGGGTGTGGATATGCAGGTCCAGCCGGTGGGCCGGGTCCAGACCGCCCGGTTGCAGGTAGCGCACCAGCGCGGCGGCATGGGCTTGGGCGGCCTGGGAGCTGGGCCGGAAATCCAGGCGGTGCAACCGGCCGCTGCCCAGCACTTCAGTGGCCCGTGCCTCGCCCACGTACTTGCACAGCGTCGCGTGGTCGATCACCACGCGCAGTTGCGAAGCGGTTTCGTTGGCCTGGTAACGGCGCTCGCCAGGCGTGGCACGGAAGGCGGTGATGGTGGTGTGCCCCGCCTCGAACGCCAGGCTGCTGCCGTCCTGGCCGATGAAGCCGGATTTTCCCTGCAGCCCCACCGTCACCACCATCACGTGGCCGTCATGCGGCCCGCAGGTCTCCTCCACCAGCGGGCGTGTGGGGTGGTAATGCAGGCGCCCCAGCGACAGGCCTTGCTCCAGTTGCAGCAGGTCGGTGTGGCACTGCCCGTAGGCTTCGTCCAGTTGCAGGCGCAGGCGCCCGTCGGCGCTCAGCGAACGGTGCCGGGGCTGGTCCAGGCCCAGGCGGCAGGTGGCGTTGCTCGTGTTCATGAAGACATCCCTGAGGATCTGCGGCCGTCGCACCGCATAGAAACGGCTCCGGCTCGCATATTTTGTGTGAATGATTCTTATTTAATATATACCACCCTTTGAGCTGATTCGGCCATGCCCCGTTTCGTTCCTTATCCGTGGGCCCGCAACGGCCACACACGCGACAACTACAGGAAGTTACCGTGACCCGACTTGCACC
>NZ_BLJG01000082.1 GCF_009932375.1 Pseudomonas juntendi | reverse complement strand
GAAAAGGTGACTATGCGTCGCTATCGCAGCTGGAGTTTTCGCGCTATCAAAACCTGCGCCCAGGATTTCAAGCTCTGCAACAACGTGGGCGTTTACACCGCATAGGTATTCGTTCCCATCGGCCCCACCCTCAAGCACCAAGCACCGATTCAACGAGGTTTCAGATCAAGCCGCCGCAAATGGCATGTCACTTCCTCACGGTCGTGATACAGCTGCTTGCACGCAATCGAAACCCGTACCTTGCGCGCCTTGAACGTCGCCTCCATGCGCTCGAGCAGCCGCCGTACCTCGGCATAACGCTGCTTCATCGGCAACTTCAGGTTGACCACCGCCTCCCGGCATAGCCCCTCACCCAACCAGGTTTCGATCAGCGAAGTCGTCCGCGCCGGCTTCTCGACGATATCGCAAACCATCCAGTCCACCGGTTGCCTGGGTTGCCAGGTAAAGCCATCGGCCATCAGGTGCTGGACCAGGCCGGTATCCATCAGGCTCTCGGCCATCGGCCCATTATCGATAGCCGTCACCAACATGCCACGACGCACCAGCTGGTAAGTCCACCCTCCCGGCGAAGCCCCCAGGTCGACGCCGGTCATATCATCGCCCAAGCGCTGCTCCCACTGCTCACGCGGGATGAACTGGTGCCAGGCCTCTTCCAGCTTGAGGGTCGAACGGCTGGGCGCCTCGCGGGGGAACTTGAGACGCGGGATACCCATGGGCCACAACGCGCTGTTGTTGGCTGCAGCGATACCCGCAAATACCCGCCGGCCACTGATGAAGGTCAGCAGCAAGCGTGGGCGGCTGGCGTCGTCAACCAGGCGCCCGGCCTTTTCCAGGGCCTTGCGCAAAGGCACTTCGAACTTGCGGCAGAACGTCGATAACGCCTTGCCCTCGTTGCTGTCCAGCACTTCCAGCCACAGGCTGCCGAACACCGGAAAACCAGCCAACTGCGCCAGCAGCACACTGATACGGTCACTTTCCGGCAACTCGACAAACGCACCCCGGGCCAATTGCCGCGGGAAGATCAGCTGATTGAAACGCAGCTCCCCCATCAACCGCTCGGCACCGCCCTCCTCGCTACAGACAAACTCGGCGCTGGCACTTTGCGGCTTGCCTTTGGCATAGCCCGCGACACCCAGGCGGGCGGCATGTTCGCTGATCTCGGCGCACACCTCACCCTCGAAACCGGGCCGGCAATGCATGAACAGGGTATTCATCTCTCACTCCACTACGGCGGGCGCGTCACAGGCGCCGGCAGGGCGGCGATGATAAAGGAAGTTCGGAACCTGCGACACGCCCCGCCGGTCCAGAAAAGGGTCAGGTGGCCTAAACCGGTCTAACCTGACCTTTCAGCCAGGTCCGTGCCGTGCGGGCCGATACATAACGGTGCTACCGGCAAACCGCAATTCAATGCCGGGCACCGGCGCAGAAGGAGTTGGCAATGCCCTCGCTCGATAGCCTGAACACCCTCAAGCCGCTCAAGGTCGGCGACCAGACCTACCACTATTTCAGCCTCACCGAAGCCGCCCGCCAGCTGGGTGACCTGCAACGCCTGCCCATGTCCCTGAAGGTGCTGCTGGAAAACCTGCTGCGCTGGGAAGACGGCAAAACCGTGACCGGCGACGACTTGCGCGCCCTCGCCCAATGGCTGGGCGAGCGGCGCTCCGACCGCGAAATCCAGTACCGCCCCGCACGCGTACTGATGCAGGACTTCACCGGCGTACCGGCAGTGGTCGACCTGGCCGCCATGCGCGCCGCCATGGCCAAGGCCGGCGGCGACCCACAACGCATCA
Organism: Pseudomonas juntendi; assembly: GCF_009932375.1. Lineage (GTDB taxonomy): Bacteria > Pseudomonadota > Gammaproteobacteria > Pseudomonadales > Pseudomonadaceae > Aquipseudomonas > Aquipseudomonas juntendi. The sequence continues at coordinate 17,177 of NZ_BLJG01000082.1, read as the reverse complement.
ACCCGCTGTCACCGGTCGACCTGGTGATCGACCACTCGGTGATGGTCGACCGCTACGGCACAACGCAAGCCTTCAGCGAGAACGTGGAAATCGAAATGCAGCGCAACGGCGAGCGCTATGCCTTCCTGCGCTGGGGCCAGAACGCCTTCGACAACTTCAGCGTGGTACCGCCGGGCACCGGCATCTGCCACCAGGTCAACCTGGAATACCTGGGCCGCACGGTATGGACCCGTGAAGCCGATGGCCGCACCTATGCCTTCCCCGACACCTTGGTCGGCACCGACTCGCACACCACCATGATCAACGGCCTGGGCGTGCTCGGCTGGGGGGTCGGCGGTATCGAGGCCGAGGCGGCCATGCTCGGCCAGCCCGTATCGATGCTGATCCCGGAAGTGATCGGCTTCAAGCTGACCGGCAAGCTGCGCGAGGGCATCACTGCGACCGACCTGGTGCTGACCGTGACCCAGATGCTGCGCAAGAAAGGCGTGGTCGGCAAGTTCGTCGAGTTCTATGGCGACGGCCTGGCCGAGCTGCCGCTTGCCGACCGCGCCACCCTCGCCAACATGGCCCCGGAGTACGGCGCTACATGCGGGTTTTTCCCAGTCGATGACGTCACCCTGGACTACCTGCGCCTGTCTGGGCGGCCAGAAGCGACCGTGCAACTGGTCGAGCAGTACTGCAAAACCCAAGGCATGTGGCGCTTGCCCGGCCACGAGCCGCTGTTCAGCGACACCCTGGCGCTGGACATGCACGACGTCGAAGCCAGCCTGGCCGGGCCTAAGCGGCCGCAGGACCGGGTCGCACTGGGCCAGGTCAGCCAGGCCTTCGACCACTTCATCGAACTGCAACCCAAGCCGCTGGCCAAGGAAGTCGGCCGCCTGGAAAGTGAAGGGGGTGGCGGCGTGGCCGTTGGCAATGCCGACCAGGCCGGCGAGATCGACTACAGCCACCAAGGCCAGACCCACACCCTGCGCGATGGCGCCGTGGTGATCGCCGCCATCACTTCGTGCACCAATACCTCCAACCCCAGCGTGATGATGGCTGCCGGGCTGGTAGCCAAGAAAGCCCTGGAAAAAGGCCTGCAACGCAAACCCTGGGTGAAAAGCTCGCTGGCACCGGGCTCCAAGGTGGTCACCGACTACTTCCAGGCCGCCGGGCTCACGCCTTACCTCGACGAGCTGGGCTTCGATCTGGTTGGCTATGGCTGCACCACCTGCATCGGCAACTCCGGCCCGCTGGATGAAGCCATCGAGAAAGCCATTGCCAGCGCTGACCTCACCGTGGCCTCGGTGCTGTCGGGCAACCGTAATTTCGAAGGGCGCGTTCACCCGCTGGTCAAGACCAACTGGCTGGCATCGCCGCCGCTGGTCGTGGCCTATGCGCTCGCCGGCAGTGTGCGCGTGGACCTGACGCGTGACCCGCTGGGTACGGGCAAGGACGGCCAACCGGTGTACCTGCGCGATATCTGGCCCAGCCAGCAGGAGATCGCGGCGGCCGTGGCCAAGGTCGACACGGCCATGTTCCACAAGCAATATGCCGAAGTGTTCGCCGGCGATGCCCAGTGGCAGGCCATCGAGGTACCCCAGGCCGCTACCTACGTGTGGCAGGCAGACTCCACCTATATTCAGCACCCTCCCTTCTTCGACGACATCGGCGGGCCGCCACCGGCCATCACCGATATCCGCGGCGCCCGCGTGCTGGCGCTGTTGGGCGACTCGGTGACCACCGACCATATTTCCCCTGCCGGCAACATCAAGGCCGACAGCCCAGCGGGGCGCTACCTGCGCGAAAAAGGTGTGGAGCCACGCGACTTCAACTCCTATGGTTCGCGGCGCGGCAACCATGAAGTGATGATGCGCGGTACGTTCGCCAATATCCGAATCCGCAACGAAATGCTGGCGGGCGAGGAAGGCGGCAACACCTTGCACGTGCCCTCGGGTGAAAAACTGTCGATCTATGACGCGGCCATGCGCTACCAGCAGGAAGGAACCCCGCTGGTAGTGATTGCCGGGCAGGAATACGGCACCGGCTCCAGCCGCGACTGGGCGGCCAAGGGCACCAACCTGCTGGGCGTGAAGGCAGTGCTGGCGGAAAGCTTCGAGCGTATCCACCGCTCCAACCTGGTGGGCATGGGCGTGCTGCCGCTGCAGTTCACGGCCGGGCACGACCGCAAGGCGCTGGGGCTGACCGGCAAGGAGCAGATCGACGTGCTGGGGCTGGACGGCGCACCGATTCACCCTGGCATGCCGCTACAGGTGCGCATCACCCGCGAGGATGGCCAGCAGGAACAGATCGAGGTGCTGTGCCGGATCGATACCGTCAACGAGGTGGAATACTTCAAGGCAGGCGGAATTCTGCATTATGTGCTGCGCCAGCTGATTGCGGGTTGAGGGCGCAGCCGCACTGGAAAACCTGCGACACCTGCCAATCGAGCGCCGCCCACACGGCGCTCGATTGCTCAGGCACCCTTGCACCAAAATCGAACACCTTTTGTCACGCATGTTAAATAATCACTCAATAATCCCGGTGGCTTGCCGATACCCATCCAAAGCCCTGCGGACTATCACCCCATGCGTAACAACCAGCCGATTACCCAGAGAGAACGGACTTTCCCTGCCCAGCAGCGGTTGATCTCCACCACCAACGCCAAGGGCGTGATTACCTACTGCAATGATGCCTTCATCGACATCAGTGGGTTCACCCGCGAAGAACTGACCGGTGCGCCGCACAATCTGGTGCGCCACCCCGACGTGCCGCCTGCGGTGTTTGCCCATATGTGGCAAACCCTCAAGCAAGGCCAGCCGTGGATGGGTATCGTCAAGAACCGCTGCAAGTCGGGCGATCACTACTGGGTCAACGCCTACGTCACACCGATTTTCGACAACAACCAGGTGGTCGGCTTCGAGTCTGTGCGGGTCAAACCCACCGCCGAGCAGATCCGCCGCGCCGAGGCGCTGTACCAGCGCATCAACCAGGGCAAGCCGCCGGTACCGCGCCGTGACAAGTGGCTGCCGGTGCTGCAGGACTGGTTGCCGTTCATCCTGATCAGCCAGGCGGGCTTCCTGATTGGCAACTGGCTGGGCCATTCCTGGGGCTTCGCGTTGGCCGCCGCGCTTTCCGTACCGCTTGGGCTGATTGGCCTGAGCTGGCAGCAACGCGGCCTCAAGCGCTTGCTGCGGCTGGCTGAACAGACCACCTCCGACCCGCTGATCGCGCAGATGTACACCGACAGCCGTGGCGTGCAGGCCCGCCTGGAAATGGCCATGCTCAGCCAGGATGCGCGCATGAAAACCTGCCTGACCCGCTTGCAGGACAGCGCCGAGCACCTCAGCGACCAGGCGCGGCAGTCCGACGCCCTGGCACACAAGAGCTCTTCGGGGCTGGAACGCCAGCGGGTCGAAACCGAACAGGTCGCCGCCGCCGTCAACCAGATGGCCGCGACCACCCAGGAAGTTGCCAACCACGTGCAACGCACAGCCGATGCCACCCAGGAAGCCAACCGCCTGACCAGCCAAGGCCGGCAGATTGCCGGGGAAACCCGCGAGGCCATCGAACGCCTGTCGACAGCAGTGGGCGAAACCGGCCAGACCGTCACGCAACTGGCCAAGGACAGCGACGAAATTGGCGGTGTCGTCGATGTGATCAAGGGCATTGCCGACCAGACCAACCTGCTGGCATTGAATGCCGCCATCGAGGCGGCGCGGGCTGGGGAAATGGGCCGTGGCTTTGCTGTAGTGGCCGACGAAGTGCGCCAGCTGGCTCAACGCACCGCCGAGTCCACCGGGCAGATCCACAGCCTGATCGCCAAGCTGCAGCAAACCGCCAGCAACGCCGTACTGACCATGGAAACCGGCCACCGTCAGGCGCAGGAAGGCGTTGATCGTGTGATGCAGGCTGACCAAGCGCTGGTCGGCATCAGCGAAGCGGTCGCCAACATCACCGACATGGCGACCCAGATTGCCGCCGCGACCGAAGAGCAGACCGCCGTGGCCGATGAGATCAGCCGTAACATCAGCACCATCGCCGAACTGGCCGACCAGACCGCCGAGCAGGCACAGCACTCGGCGCTGTTGAGCGAAGAGCTGACCACTACGGCCGGGAGCCAGTACTCACTTGTGGAGCGCTTCAACCGCTGACCGCAGACCTGCGCGCCGCGAGGGGTTGCACAGCAGCCCCTGGCTGGCAACGCATGCCCAGGCAGGGTTACCAGTCCAGGCTCAAGCGGCTCTCGAAATAGCGCTCTTCGCCGCTCAACGGGTCGGTGAAACGCAGGCTCTGCGCCAGCAGTTTCAATGGCCGCTGGTAATCGTCTGCGGTGTCGAGCAACTGCGGATAGAACGGGTCATTGCTGATGCCCGCGCCCAACGCAGCCATGTGCACCCGCAACTGGTGGGTCTTGCCGGTGACCGGCGACAACCCGTACCGCCACAGCGCTCCACGCTTCTCCAGCACCTCGGCCAGGGTTTCACTATTGGCCTCGCCCTCTACCTCATGCATGCGGAAAAAGGGCTCGCCATGCACCAGGCGGCTTTTGTGCACCAACGGAAACGCATGTTGCGGCAAAGCGGCCGCGATGGCCTGGTAGCGCTTGTCGATACGTCGCTCGGGGAACAGCCGCTGATAAGCGCTACGCGTATGCGGGTTGGCAGAGAACAGCACGAGCCCGGCGGTGTGTCGATCGATGCGATGCAACGGCACCAGGTGAGGGTTATCCAGCCTGCGAATCAGGCGGCGCAGCAAGGTGTGCTCAACGTACTCGCCAGTCGGTGTCACCGGCAGGAAATGCGGCTTGTCCGCCACCACCAGGTGCTCGTCCACGTGCAGCACGTGCTCCTGCACCGGGATCGGTCGCTCGTTCGGCACTTCGCGAAAATAGTGCAAGCGCATGCCCGGTTTGTAAGGCAGCTCGGCAGCCACTGCCTGCCCCTGGGCGTCCAGCACACGCCCCCTGGCAAAGCGGTCGAGCCACTGGGCACGGTCGATGGCCTTGAAATGGTCACACAGGCAATCGAGCACCGTTGCCCAGTGACCGGGTGGCAGGCACACGGTGCTGGCTTGCTGGCGGGCGGGGTCGAACGGCGTGGACATGGCAGGGCTCGGAACAGGCACGGCCGCGCATTATCACCCAACCCCGCCCCATCAACCAGCCTGGGCCAGCGCTTCGCTGCGCTCCTTCAACCAGCGCAGCACCTGCACCGGCTCCCAGCGGCCAGGGTCGTAAAGTGCGTAGAGCGCCCCTTGGTACCCGACCACATCGAGCCCACGGTGGTAGCCGGCCCGCTGGAACAAGGCTTCGATCTCGGCAAAGCAGGTATTGAAGTGCACCTTGCCGAAGGGGGTGCGGTCATCGGTCACCAGGCCCTCGAGGCGCAGTTCCAGAACGGCGTCGGCCACCCGCTCCACAGGCATGCGGTTGACGCTGTACTTGAGTTGCTCGACGTTGAGCATGGCTTTACCTCGATACTGTATTTATATACAGCATACGAACATCCTCGCGTCGCAGTCAATGCGCTTCATTGCAGCCCCGCCAGATAGCCGCTGCCCTTGCGGATGGTCAACACCTGGCGCCGCGGGGTGCCCCGCGCCACCGACAGGTGCACCCACTTGTCGAATTCCAGGATGAGTTGATCGAACGGCACCGTACTTTCGCTGATCCGTTGCACGGTCTCGCGCGGGCTCACCTCGATGACCGTGAAGTCAGCCGCCAGCCCTTGTACATGCTGGCTGTTGGTGGCACCGCCAATCAAGCGGTTGACTTTCTCGCTACGGTAGCCGCTGCTGACAATGATGGGCACGCCGAACAGCGCGCGCACCTGTTCCAGCGCACAACACAGCAGTTGCAGGTTGGCCCTGGCTTCAGGTGGCGGGGTGTTGTCGAACCCATCCCTGGCCGCGAGCTGGGAAACGGTCAGTTCAGCGAGTGTGAAATGTGGTGTGATCAACATGGCAAGCGGTTCCGATGATGGCTAGGGGCACCGGCACTGGTGCGCCGGCGCCTGATCATCAGCGCGCATCACCTGCCATGGAGCAGGGTTGTACCTCCCCTGTCGGTGTCATTGCCCCAGGAACGCCACCACCTGCTCGGCATCGAACGGCCAGTGCAACTCGGCACCGTTGTCACAGCGCCGGAGCACCGGAATGACCAGCCCATATCGCTCGAACAAAGGCTGGCTTTCGGCAACATCGACCAGCTCCACCAGCAGGCCATGATCGACGAAGGGCATCAGCACCGACTCGGCCACTTCACACAGGTGGCAGCCGAGGGTGCCGAACAGTTGGCATTCAGGCAGCATGGCGCGGGTCCCGATGTGGCATGCAGAGAAACCTATTCTAGGACCACCACGGCCATCGTGCACCTTCAATCCTGGCTGGTGGCGCCGATACGGTGCAGCGACAGGTCGGCGCCCTGAAATTCCTGCTCATGGCTCAGCCGCAGGCCATGCACGGCGCGCAGCGCACCATATACGGCAAAACCACCGGCGAGTGCCACCACCACCCCCATCAGGCTCCCCAGCAACTGGCTGACCAGGCTCACGCCGCCCATGCCGCCCAGTGCCGCCTGGCCGAAGATGCCGCAGGCAACCCCACCCCACACGCCACACAGACCATGCAACGGCCAAACACCCAGCACGTCGTCGATTTTCCAGCGGTTCTGGGCCGCGGTGAACGTCCACACGAACAGCCCGCCCGCCACCAGGCCGGTAGCCAGCGCACCGATCGGGTGCATCAGGTCTGAGCCGGCGCAAACCGCCACCAACCCGGCCAACGGCCCGTTATGCAGGAAGCCAGGGTCGTTGCGCCCTGCCAGCAACGCCGACAACGTGCCGCCAACCATGGCGAGCAACGAGTTGATCGCCACCAGGCCACTGAGCCCCTCCAAGGTCTGGGCGCTCATCACGTTGAAACCGAACCAGCCAATGATCAGGATCCACGAGCCCAGGGCGAGAAAGGGAATGCTCGAGGGCGCAAAAGCCACCAGCCGACCATCGCGATAGCGACCGCGGCGCGGGCCGAGCAGCAGCACCGCCGCCAGCGCCAGCCAGCCGCCCATGGCATGCACCACCACCGAGCCGGCAAAGTCATGGAACGGCGCGCCAAAGCGGTCCTGCAACCAGGCTTGCAGGCCCAGGTTGCCGTTCCACACCACACCCTCGAAGAAGGGGTAGACGAATGCCACGATCAGTGCGGTGGCACACAGTTGCGGCACGAAACGCGCACGCTCGGCGATGCCCCCGGAAATGATCGCCGGAATGGCTGCAGCGAAGGTCAACAGGAAGAAGCACTTGACCAGCGCGTAGCCATGGTCGGCAGCCAGCGTTGCAGCAGGCTGGAAGAAGTTGACCCCATAGGCGATCCAGTAGCCTATAAAGAAATACACCAGCGCCGAAATGGCGAAGTCGCTGAGGATCTTCGACAAGGCATTGACCTGGTTCTTGTGGCGTACGGTGCCCACTTCGAGGAACGCGAAGCCGGCATGCATGGCCAGCACCAGAATGGCGCCCATGAGAAGGAACAGGGTGTTGGAACCGTGGACCAGGGAGTCCATCGCGCTGTGCATGTTATCCATGAAATAGGCAGACCTGCTGAAAAAGGCACCAGGACAGTTCAAGAACCTGCATCCCTGCACCGAATCGGTGCCAGCCGTCACCCTGTTTCAGTTGCGTGGGCGCGACCTGCGTGGTTTTTTCTTGGGTTTGTCGAGGATTGCGTTAAGGTTTATCGATATTCGCCGCGTGGGCGCCCTGAATCGGCGCAAGAACAGCCTGAGGTGCCCCGCAACGTGGCAAACACATAGCAAGGCGCATACCAGCACACGCGGGTGTACGGTCACTTGAACCTTCCGCGCCTGCTATCACTCGAACTACCAACATTCATCGACAGGGAGAGACACATGGCCAGCAATTCGGCAAAGACTGCACAAGAGATATTGATGGCTGACTTCCAGGCTTTGGTGCGCGACACCGAAAAGCTGCTGGCCGACACCGCCAACCTGGCAGGCGACCAGGCCGAGGAGTTGCGCGGGCAGATTCACGAGCGCCTGGCCCAGGCCCGCGAAACCCTGCAGTTGACCCAGGAGTCGGTACGCGACCGCGGCCAGGCTGCGCTGGGCAGCGCCGAGCAGTACGTACAGGAAAACCCATGGCAGGCCATCGGCATCGCTGCCGGCGTCGGCCTGTTGATCGGCCTGCTGGCCAACCGGCGTTAAGGGGTTCCCATGGAGAACGAAGCCAACGGCGCCGGCGCATCGGGCAGGCGCCTGGGCGCAGCCGCGCTGGGGCTGCTGCACAGCCATATCGAGCTGTTCGGTATCGAGCTGCAGGAGCAGAAAGGCCGCACGCTGAGGTTGCTGTTGTTCGCCGGCCTGGCACTGGTGTTCGCCCTGCTGCTGCTCACTGCACTGTCGGGCTTGCTACTGGTGCTGCTGTGGGACAGCTATCGCCTTGCCGGCATCATCGGCCTGTGCGTGTTCTATAGCTTGGCTGCACTGTATTGCGGTGTACGGTTGAAGGCAGCGGTGTTCGACGAGTCATCCCCCTTCAACGCCACCCTCGAAGAACTCGCCAAGGACCGGGAGCGCTTGTTGCCATGAACCTGCCACAACTGCCGAACACACGAAACCCACGCGAGCTGCGCAAGGCGTTGCTGCGCCTGCGCATGGAAATGCACCGCCAGGAGATCCGCCACGAATCCGGGCAACTGCTGGCACCGTTGCAGCGCATGCGCGGCATGGGCAGCTCGCTGCACGACGGCTTGGGCATCAAACACGCGCCGCTGTGGGGTATTGGCGCTGTGGTAGCCCTGGGCTTCATGACCGGCAAGGGCGTGCGCAGCGGCAACCTGGGCAGGCTTGTGCGCCTGGGCACCAGCCTGCTGCCGCTGGTGCGCCTGTACCTGCAAGGTAGCCGTCGCCGCTGAAGGCGGTGCATGGGCGCAGGCTCGACCGCGAATGTGTCGGTGCCGCCACCGGCCGTTCGCGGGTAATGCATGCCAGCGGCCAGCGTTGCCCCTGCCACTTGCGCGCAGGCACAGCACACCAGAAGCTATAGCCTTTGACCCCCTGGAGACCGCGCCTTGGACTGGCACACCCTGCTCACCCGCGAACGTCTGGGCAAAGCCCTGTATAGCGCCGAAGAACTCGGGCGCAGCCCCTTCCACAAAGACCACGACCGCATCATTTTCTCGGGCGCCTTTCGCCGCCTGGGGCGCAAGACCCAAGTGCACCCCGTCACCAGTAACGATCACATTCACACGCGCCTGACCCATTCGCTGGAAGTCAGTTGCGTGGGGCGTTCGCTGGGCATGCGCGTGGGTGAAACCCTGCGCGAAAGCTTGCCAGACTGGTGCGCGCCCAGCGACCTGGGGATGATCGTGCAGTCGGCCTGCCTGGCCCACGACATCGGCAACCCGCCATTCGGCCATTCTGGCGAAGACGCCATACGTCACTGGTTCCAGCAGGCGGCCGGGCGCGGGTGGCTGGACGACATGGGTGATGACGAGCGTGCCGACTTCCTCAATTTCGAGGGCAATGCGCAGGGCTTCCGCGTGCTTACGCAACTGGAGTACCACCAGTTCGACGGTGGCACCCGGTTGACCTATGCCACCCTCGGCACCTACCTCAAATACCCCTGGAGCGCCCGCCATGCCGACGCCCTGGGCTACAAGAAGCACAAGTTCGGCAGTTATCAGAGCGAGCTGCCACTGCTGGAACAGATCGCCCGCAAGCTCGGCCTGCCACAGCTGGAGCACCAGCGCTGGGCGCGCCACCCGTTGGTGTACCTGATGGAAGCGGCCGACGACATCTGCTACGCGCTGATCGACCTGGAAGACGGCCTGGAGATGGACTTGCTGCAATACGGCGAAGTCGAAGCCTTGCTGCTCGACCTGGTCGGCGACGATCTGCCGGAAACCTATCGCCAGCTGGGCCCCGGCGATTCTCGCCGGCGCAAGCTGGCCATCCTGCGTGGCAAGGCCATCGAGCACTTGACCAACGCTGCCGCCCAGGCTTTTGTCGAGCAGCAGCAAGCGTTGCTGGCCGGGCAACTGCCAGGCGACCTGGTCGAACACATGCACGGCCCGGCCAAGCGCTGCGTGCTGCAGGCCAAAGACATGGCGCGCAACAAGATCTTCCAGGACAAGCGCAAGACCCTGCACGAAATCGGCGCCTACACCACACTGGAAATCCTGCTCAATACCTTCTGCGGCGCGGCGCTCGAACAACACGGCGGGCGCACACCCTCGTTCAAGAGCCGGCGCGTCATGGACCTGCTCGGCAACAGTGCACCAGACCCACACGGCTCGCTGTACAACGCGTTCCTGCGCATGATCGATTTCATCGCCGGCATGACCGACAGCTACGCCAGCGAAATGGCCAGGGAAATGACCGGGCGCTCGGGCCCGGGCTGAGCCATGGCGGTGCAGACCGGCCAGCGTGCCGGTGCTGCACCTGGGTTACAGGAAACTTCCTACATATACCGAGGGCAAATTAAACAACACGTTTAATTTGCCAACGAAAAGTTACCAAATGCACTTTGACATTGGGTCGCGCACGATTATCTCGTAGCCCGTTTTGCTTTATCTTGTAAGCCATTTCCCATATGGGGCAAACAGCCCTTCCTTGCATGCCCGTTGACTTCCAACTGCGATAAGGTGCCGCCTGTCACCCACAATTGACCGCAGGCAAGTTGAACATGCATTCCATATTTATTGTTGACGATCATCCGGTCATCCGCCTTGCCGTCCGCATGCTGCTGGAAAACCAGAATTACAAGATTGTCGGTGAATCGGACAATGGCGTGGACGCGATGCAGATGATCCGCGAGAGCCACCCCGACCTGGTCATCCTCGACATCAGCATCCCCAAGCTAGACGGGCTGGAGGTGCTTGCGCGCTTCCAGGCCATGGCGCTGCCCATGAAAGTGCTGGTGCTGACTGCACAGGCCCCGGCGTTGTTTGCCGTGCGCTGCATGCACTCGGGTGCTGCCGGTTATGTGTGCAAGCAGGAGGACCTCGGTGAACTGCTGAGTGCAATCAAGGCCGTGCTGGCCGGTTATAACTACTTCCCCAGCCAGGCAATAAAGCATGACCAGGTAACCACGAGCGACCTGCAACTTTTCCGCCAGGTAAATGATCGCGAACTGATGGTGCTGCAACTCTTCGCCCAAGGGCGCAGCAACAAGGAAATTGCCAAGGGCATGTTCCTCAGCAGCAAGACCGTGAGTACCTACAAGAAGCGCCTCATGCAAAAGCTGCAGGTCAGTACGTTGGTCGACCTGATCGAGATGGCCAAGCGCAACGCGCTGGTCTGAGCATGTTCATGGCCCGCCCTTTCGCCCGCCTGCTGCTCGCGCTGCTGCTGTTCAGCAGCGCGGCACTGGGCACCCACCACGAAACTGCATCGTACACGCTCCTGGCGCGTTCATCGGCCAGGCCAGCGCCACCGCAACTCACCGCCGAGCAACGGCAATGGCTTGCAGGGCGCCAGGAACTGGTACTGGGAACATCGGCCCCCGACTACCCGCCGTTCGACATCTCCAGTGGCGGCCATGACTACCAGGGGCTCACCGCCGAATATGCAAACCTGATCGGTACGGCCCTGGAGTTGCCGGTACGCGTGCTGCGTTTTCCCAGCCGCCAGGCCGCTGTAGAAGCACTCCGGCAAGGCGACATCGACCTGCTGGGCAGCGCCAATGGCTACGAAGCGGCCAGCGACGGCCTGGCCCTGTCGCACCCCTATGCCGTTGACCAGCCGGTGCTGGTCACGCGCGAAGACGAAACGCGGGCACTGGACACAGGCCTGGCCGGCATGCGCCTGGGCATGCTCTATCACTACCTGCCCGAGGCAGAAATGCTCAACGCCTACCCGAAGGCCGAGCTGCTGACGTTCGAGTCTTCCAGCCAGGCGTTGAATGCCGTAGCGTTCGGCCAGGCCGACGTGTTCATCGGCGACACCATTTCCACCCACTACCAGCTCAACCGCGGCCACCTGCCGCGCCTGCGCATGGCCAACTTCGGCAAGCACGAAGCCATCGGCTTCGGCTTTGCCCTGCGCCAGCAGGACACCGTACTGAGGGAACTGGTCGATACCATCCTCGATAGCCAGCCCCCCGCCATGCGCGCCAGTATCTTCAAACGCTGGAGCGCCGGCAGCGACCTGCTGTTGACCGACCGCAACCTGCAATTGAGCGCAACAGAGCAACAATGGCTGCAACAGCACCCCGTGATGCGTGTGGCCATTGACGACACCGCTGCGCCCCTGTCCTACTTCGACGGCTCAGGGCATTTTCGCGGCATCACTGCTGACCTGCTGGAGCTCATTCGCCTGCGCACCGGCTTGCGCTTCGAGGTACAGCGGGCCAGTGGCATTGCCGACATGATCGCCCGCTTGAAGGATGGCCGCGCCGACGTGATCGCCGCCCTGGCCATTGCCGGGTTGGTCGACAAGGACCTGCAGATCAGCCGGCCGTACCTGGAAAGCGCCTATGTTCTGGTCAGCCGCAAGGACAAACCGGCCCCAGGGTCCCTGGAGCAGTTGCAGGGCCACCGCATCGCCGTGACCCGCCACAGCGCCATGCATGCCACGTTGCCGCAGCATTATCCGCACATTGGCTGGGTCGAGAGCGCCAGCGCGTTCTACTCCATGGCATTGCTCAACAGCGGCGCCGTCGATGCGGTGATCACCACCCTGATCGATGCCAACCACGCCCTGGCCAGCAACCCCGACCTGGTCATCCGCACCTCGGTCGGCGGCGAGCCCGCCAACTACGCCATGGCCACCAACGCGTCTTCACCGGCTTTGGCCTCGATTCTCGACAAGGCCCTGCAGAGCATTTCGCCCGAGGAACTGGGTGTCATCAATAACCGCTGGCGCAGCTTTGGCCCGCACGAAGACAGCAAGAGCCAGAGCTACCGCCGGCTGGCGCTGCAGGTGGTACTGGCCACGGCGGTGCTGCTTCTGCTGGCGTTGCTCTGGAACGCCCGCCTGCGCTTGCAGATCCGCCAGCGCCAGCGCGCCGAAAGGGCGCTGAACGACCAACTGGCATTCATGCGCGCACTGCTCAACGGCACCCCTCACCCCATGTACGTGCGCGACCGCGATGGCCGCCTGCAAAGCTGCAACTACAGCTACCTGGAGGCGGTGCAGGCCCGCTCCGAGCAGGTTATCGGCAAACAGCTGAGCGCCAGCCTGTTCGCCGACGCCGAACAGACCCGGCAAATCCAGGCGGATTACCACAAAGTGATGGCTGCCGGCTCCCCCCTGATCATGGACCGCCCGTTGCGGATCAAGGGCCGGGAGATGACCATCTACCACTGGATCCTGCCCTACCGTGATTCGCTGGGTGAAGTGCAGGGCATCATCGGCGGCTGGATCGACATCAGCGACCGCCGCCAGCTGGTCACGGAACTGCGCCAGGCCAAGCAGCAGGCCGACGACGCCAACCGCGCCAAAAGCACCTTCCTGGCCACCATCAGCCACGAAATCCGCACCCCCATGAATGCCGTCATCGGCATGCTCGAACTGGCTGTCAAACGCGCCGATCAAGGGTGGGTGGACCGCAGCGCGCTGGCCTTGGCGCACCATTCGGCCAAAGACCTGCTGGGCCTGATCGGTGACATTCTCGATATCGTGCGCATCGAATCCGGGCATCTGTCGCTGGCCCCCGAGGTGGTCGACCTGGCAGCGTTGGTCGAGTCGGTGGGGCGCATGTTCGATGGCCAGGCACGGCAAAAAGGCCTGGCGCTGGAAGTGATCATCGAACCGGCCGCACGTTGCCACGCATTGCTCGACCCCCTGCGTTTCAAGCAAGTGCTGTCCAACCTGGTGAGCAACGCCATCAAGTTCACCGAGCATGGCCAGGTACGCATCTGCGTCAGCCTGCTGGACGAAGCCCCTGGCAGGCCTGCAATGCTGGACCTGGAGGTGCGCGACAGTGGTATCGGCATCCATGCCGACGACCTGGAGCGCCTGTTCAACCCATTCATCCAGGCTAACCCGCACAGCCAGGGTGCCCGTGCGGGCACCGGGCTCGGTCTGGCCATCTGCCGCAACCTGTGCGACATGATGGGGGGCAGCCTGACCATCAAGAGCCTGGAGGATGTCGGCACCCAGGTGCGCCTGAAGATGCCGTTGCAACGGGTCGATGCTGCAGCGCAACCCGCCCAGTTGCCGGAATGCCTGGACGTTCCCGACCCCGGTCTGCGCGTGCTGGTGATCGACGATCACCCGGCCAACCTGGAACTGATGGCGCAGCAGCTCGGTTATCTGGGCCTGCAGCATGCCAGCGCCCGGGATGGCCAGGAAGGCCTGGCCGCCTGGCGCGCCGGTGATTTCGACGTGCTGGTGCTGGACTGCAACATGCCGCACATGAACGGCTACCAGCTGGCAACCGCCGTGCGCACCGAAGAACGCCATGGCCAGCGGCCGCGCTGCACCATCCTGGGTTATACCGCCAACGCCCAGCCAGAGGTCCGTCGCAAGTGCCTGAGCGCCGGCATGGACGACTGCCTGCTCAAGCCCATCAGCCTGAGTACGCTCAGCCAGTGCCTGGCGGGCATTCACCCGCGCCGCCAGCAATGCGCCCCGGGCAGGTTGTACGAACTGGACGGCCTGGCGGCCGTGACCGGGCCAGCACCCGACGACCGCCAGCGTTTTCTGCAAGCGCTACTGCAGAGCCTGCAAGCCGACCTGCTCAGCTTGATGGCGCTGGACCCGCAGCACGACAGCACGGCCATCGCCGACCAGGCCCACAAGGTGCTGAGCGCCGCACGCATGCTCAAGGCACCCGCCCTGATGGCGGCATGCGAAGCGCTGGAAGCCGGCACCCTCATCCCTGCCCAGCTACGCTTGAAGCGCCAGGCACTGGCACGCCACATGCGCCGGGTGGAGCGCGCCCTGGCCAGGGAGTTGGCGCCACCCGCCGACACTCAGGCAGGCAGCCACGCGTGTTAACTGGTAGACTGCGCGGCGTTATTACCTAAGAGGATTGTTTCATGGCCACAAACCGCTCCCGTCGTCTGCGCAAGAAGCTGTGTGTCGACGAGTTTCAGGAATTGGGCTTCGAGCTGAACCTGGAATTCAAGGAAGATCTGGATGACCAGGCAATCGATGCTTTCCTCGACGCGTTCCTGGCTGAAGCCATGGACGCCAACGGCCTGGATTATGTAGGCGGTGACGATTACGGCCTGGTGTGCTCGGTCAAACGCGGCTCGGTCAGCGAAGAACAACGCGCCGCCGTCGAAGCCTGGCTCAAAGGCCGCAGCGAACTGACCAAGATCGAAGTCAGCCCGTTGCTGGACGCCTGGTACCCGGAAAAGCCGATCAACAAGGCTGAGTAACCCTCAGCCCGGTTCGATCGAAGAAAGGCCACCTCTCGAGGTGGCCTTTTTATTGGCGATGGTTTTCCGTCGAACGTGGCGCATCGTCGCTACGCTTGGGGCATAATGCGGTTTCTTTAGCTCGTGGGGCCATCATCGCTTACAGCCCCAATGTCCTTTTCCCTCGCTGCAGGGTATTTGCTCACCATGATCAAAACGCTTCGTCCCCTCGTACTCGCCGGCCTGCTATTGCCCTTCGCCTTGCCCAGCCAAGCCGCAGCCGTCAACACCACCTTGCCTGCCAAAGTGCAGCAGGCGCTCAAAGCCAACAAACTGCAAGACACCGCACTGTCGCTGGTCATGCTGCCCCTGGATGGCCCCGGTGTTCCCACCGTGTTCAATGCCGACGTGTCGGTAAACCCGGCCTCGACCATGAAACTGGTCACCACCTACGCAGCCCTCGAGCTGCTTGGCCCGACCTTTCAGTGGAAGACCGAGTTCTACACCGACGGCACCCTGAGCAACGGGGTGCTCAACGGCAACCTGTACCTCAAAGGCGGCGGTGACCCCAAGCTGAACATGGAAAAGCTGTGGCTGCTGATGCGTGACCTGCGCGCCAATGGTGTGCGCACCGTCACCGGTGACCTGGTATTGGACCGCAGCCACTTCGTGCAACCCAACCTGCCCCAGTTCAACGACGACGGCGGTGACGAAAACAAGCCGTTCCTGGTCAAGCCCGACTCGCTGCTGGTCAACCTCAAGGCCCTGCGCTTTGTTGCCCGCAACGATGGCGGCAAGGTCACCATTGCGGTGGAGCCACCGATTGCCAGCATCCGCATCGACAACCAGGTCAAGCCTGTGGCCTCGAAACAATGCAGTGGCGATGTGCGCTACAACCCGGTGCCTCAGGCCAACGGCATCAGTGTGACGGTCAGCGGCCAACTGGGTGACGGTTGCAACTCGCAGACTTACCTGGCCCTGCTTGACCACCCGACTTACGCGGCCGGTGCCGTACGTGCCATCTGGAACGAGCTGGGCGGCACCATCCAGGGCGGCGACCGTGTCGAGAACGTGCCCAAGAGTGCCCGCCTGCTGGCACGTGCCTTCTCCCCAGACCTGGTCGAAGTGATCCGCGACATCAACAAGTACAGCAACAACACCATGGCCCAGCAGTTGTTCCTCAGCCTTGGCGCACAGTTCCGCACCGATGCCGATGGCGACGATGCGCGTGCCGCACAGCGCGTGGTACGCCAATGGCTGGCGAAAAAAGGCATTACCGCGCCGCACCTGGTGATGGAAAACGGTTCTGGCCTGTCGCGAGCCGAGCGCGTCAGCACCCGGGAAATGGCCGAGATGCTGCAGGCAGCCTGGAAGAGCCCCTACGCTGCCGAATACATGAGTTCGATGCCGCTGGTGGGCATGGATGGCACCATGCGCAAGCGCCTCAAGCGCACCGCCATGGCCGGCGAAGGGCACATCAAGACCGGCACCCTGAACACGGTGCGCGCAATAGCCGGTTTCAGCCGCGACAGCAATGGCCACACCTGGGCAGTGGCGGCGATCCTCAACGACCCGAAACCATGGGGTGCCTCGCAGGTGCTGGACCAGGTGCTGCTGGACCTGTACCGCCAGCCGAAGCTGGCCGGCAGCACCGCTGCCAATTGATGCACAGCGACTGGGTGCAGGGGCGGTGGGGCTGACAGGTGTTTGCCACAAGATATGCAGCGCCTGTGAGATCGAGCGCCGCCCGTGCGGCGCATCGCGAGCTGCGCTCGCTCCTACGTTTGTTTCGGGCCAGTAACCCCTGTGCCAGGTGCGCGCGACCGCCTTGTTCGTACGGCGCGATATTGAGGCATGCGCCAAGG
>NZ_BLJG01000081.1 GCF_009932375.1 Pseudomonas juntendi | reverse complement strand
ATAACCACCCCAGCCCCCGCCGTAATTGGTGGTGATCTGTTGCTGGCGCTGCTCGACGATCAGGTAGGTGCGTACGGTCAGGTCTGGCCGCGCGCCGCCCTGCACCGGGCGCAGGCCGCGCTGGTCGAGCTGCTCGGCCACTGCCGTACGGATGCGCTGTTCGGTCAGGTCGCTCTTGATGCGAGGGTCATCCGGGCGGTACTGCAAACCTGGCTCCTGCCATGCCCAGCTGCGGTAGGCGGCAAAGTCGCGGCTGGCATCGAAATCCTGCTGAACGTTGGTGCTCGAGCAGGCTGACAACACCAGCGCGAATGACAGTAGAACGAGACGGCGCAACATGATGGTTCTCCGTTGGCTATTAACTGGGAGGATAGCCGCTGAGCGCCTTGTGCACAGCATCGCGCACGGCGTTTTCGCGTTCGCGTGGCGAGTCCTTGTCGCTGCCGCTTTCGGCGCTGGCGCTCCATACCGGTTGGCCGGTACGGGCGTCGTAGAGGTCGATGCGCACCACCATCACCTGCACCTCGTAGGTCCGCACCACTGGCACGCTGGCATAGCCCCCGTAGCCGTGGCGGTAACCGCCGTAGCCTACGCTGCCGTAGGGGTAAGGGTCATAGGTGTCGTAATCGCGCACTTGCCGCAAGCGCCTCTCCAGGCGCATGTCGGCGCTTACCAGCAAGTCGCCGGGGCCGCCCCGCGCCGGGCGCAGGCCATGCTGGTCGAGGGCACCACCAACGGCATCGGCCAGGGGCGCCGGGTCGGCCCCCGCCGAGCCACTGGGCAACCGGCCGTTACGCCAGCTCCAGCTGCGGTAGCGCCCGTAGTCCCGTGCCGGTGCCGGGTAGGCGCTGGCATCGAAGGTAGCGGCCGCCTGGGCCGGCGCCGGGGGCAACGGCCGGCTGCTGGCAACATACGGATTGGGGCTCTGGCAGCCAGCCAGGGCCAGCGGCAGCAGGGCCAGGTACAACAGACGGTATGGCATGTATTCCTCCCGGCAGGCCGCTCAGCGAGGGCGGCAAACCCAGTGCAGGTAGCGCCCGAGCCCGGCGAACCCAGGGTGGCGGCGGTACGCCAGCTCCATCTCCAGCAGGTCGAGCAGTTCGGCCTTGGCCTGGAACTCCTTGGGCATGTAGTCGTGGAACACCCGCACACCGCTTTCACTTTGCACCTGCCACAAGGGTTCAAGGTGCGCCTTGAGCTCGCGTGGATCAAGCGGTTTCTGCGGCGTCAGGCTCTGCTTTTCACCTTCCAGGCGGTTGCTGCGCAGCTTGCGGAAATGGCCTTTGAGCAAGTTGCGGTAGACCAGGGCGTCGCGGTTGTAGAACGCCAGCGACAACCAGCCACCCGTGGCGGTGAGCTGGTGCAGCACGGGCAGGATGCTCTCGGGTTCGGCCAGCCATTCCAGCACAGCGTGGCACAGCACCAGGTCGTAGGGCTCGTTCAATCGGCCGAGCAGGTCTTGCCAGGGGGCCTGGACGAAGGTGGCCGTCTGGCCGGCTTCGGCAAAACGGGCCCGGGCGCCGTCGAGCATGGGTGCAGCCGGTTCTGCCAGGGTCACCTGGTGGCCACGTTCGGCCAGCCACAAGGCCATGTGACCCAGGCCGGCGCCGATATCCAGAACACGTAACGGGCGATCAGGCAGCGCCTCGGCCAGGTCGGCCTGCAAGACGGCCAGGCGGATCGCGCCCTTGGCGCCGCCGTAGATCTTTTCCGCGAAGCGGGTGGCCAGTTCATCGAAATGACGGTCGTTCATCGAGCGAAACGCCTCTCGCTGTCGGCCAGCTTGGCCCGCACCACCTGGTCCATGTCCAGGCCCAGCTCACTGCACAACAGCAACAGGTAGAGCACCACGTCACCGACTTCCTGCCCGGCGTGGGCCAATTTGTCGGCAGGCAGCTGGCGCGACTCGTCTTCGCTCAGCCACTGGAAAATCTCGACCAGCTCGGCCATTTCGACGCTGGCGGCCATGGCCAGGTTCTTCGGGCTGTGAAAGCCACGCCAGTCGTTGTTGTCACGGATCTGGTGCAGGCGTTGGGTAAGCTCTTGCAGGTTCATCGGGGGTCTCCAAATGCTGCATAGCTTCTGCCCTGGCCCGATGCAAAGCAAGGGGCCGCCGCGTAGCGCCCCCAGGGCCCGGCAAAGAGCCCTAGAGCTGATCCCAGCGGCCGAGCATATGCAGTATGCCCCCATGCCCATCCAGCCGCAGCACTCCTGCAGGCCCCGCCTCGCTGGCACTGAGCACCACTTCGGAGGGCAACCTGACCGGCTTGCGGAAAGCCACTTCAAAGGCATAGCCGCTGTGCGGCAGGTGCCCGCGCAATGCGGCCAGTGCCATGGCCTTTGTCCACATGCCATGGGCAATAGCCGTGGGAAAGCCGAACAACCGTGCACTGACCGCACTCAGGTGGATAGGGTTGTAGTCCCCGCACACCTTGGCATAACGCCGACCGATGTCACTGTCGGCATACCAGCGGGTGGCCTCGGGCAAGCGAGGCGGTTCGTCGTCTGCACGCGCGTCGGCCTGGCCATCCAGCTTCAGTCCACGTACCAGCATGCGGCTGGTTTCACGCCAGAGCACGCCGATGCCATCTTCGGCTTCGGTCACCAGGTCGAAGGTGCCACCTTTGTCATGCGCCTGCAGGTTGTGCGCATACACCGCAAAGCGCAGCCCTTCGATAGCGCCCAGTGGCCGCAGCACTTCGATGCGATTTTGCAGGTGCACCAGCCCCAGCAGCGGGAAGGGAAAGTCACGGGCGGTCATCAGCTGCAATTGCAGCGCAAAAGCCATGACGTGTGGATAAGTAGCCGGCAGGCGGCCATCGTCGGGGAAGTGGCAAAGCCGCCGATAGGCGTCCAGGATGGCCGGCTCAACCTGGATGAAGCAGCGCAGGCCATCGTCGGGCAGGTGCTCACCGCTGATCGTGCGCTTGCTGGCGGCACGCAGGTACAGGCTGGGGCGGGCAGCCGGGCTATGCAGGTCGTGCCATTGTCGGCTCATGGTCAGGCCCCCATCAGTGCCTGGCCGCAAACACGCAGCACCTGGCCGTTGACCGCCCCCGAGCCCGGCTGGCTGAGCCAGGCAATGGCCTCGGCCACGTCCTGTGGGCGACCGCCCTGGCCCAGCGAACTCAAGCGTCGCCCGGCTTCGCGCAGGCCCATGGGCATGGTGGCGGTCATGTGGGTTTCGATGAAGCCGGGGGCCACGGCGTTGATGCTCGCGCCCCGCTCGGCGAGCCTCGGCGCCCAGGCCTGGGCCAGGCCGATCAGCCCGGCCTTGCTGGCGGCATAGTTGGCCTGGCCGCGGTTGCCGGCAATGCCGCTGACCGAGGCCAA
Organism: Pseudomonas juntendi; assembly: GCF_009932375.1. Taxonomy (GTDB): domain Bacteria; phylum Pseudomonadota; class Gammaproteobacteria; order Pseudomonadales; family Pseudomonadaceae; genus Aquipseudomonas; species Aquipseudomonas juntendi. The sequence goes on along the minus strand of NZ_BLJG01000081.1, from coordinate 19,161 downwards.
CAAGGTTATGCGCGCATGTTCACCCAACGCGCCACCGTCAAACAGCGCCTGGGTCAGCACCTGTGGCGCCTGCAGGTTGACCGCGAGCACGGCGTCCCAATAGTCCGGGGTCATGTTGGCCAGGGTCTTGTCGCGCGTGATGCCAGCATTGTGCACAACGATGTCTATGGCGTCGGGCAGGGCAGCCAGCAGTTGTGAGGCGGCATCGCTGGCGCAGATGTCCAGCGCCAAGGCCTTGCCGCCAAGCCGGGCAGCGAGCGCATCGAGTTCTCGGCTGGCCTGTGGCACATCCAGCAGCAGAACGTCGGCACCGTCACGTGCCAAGGTTTGCGCAATGGCCGCACCGATACCGCGCGCGGCGCCGGTAACCAGTGCACGGCGGCCAGCCAACGGGCGGGTCCAGTCCTCGACCTGGCTGGCGCAGGCTTCAAGGCGCAGCACCTGGCCGGAGATGAACGCGCTCTTGGGCGAGAGGAAGAAGCGCAAGGCACCTTCCAGTTGGTCTTCAGCGCCGGGGCCGACGTACAGCAACTGAGCGGTTGCGCCATTGCGCAGTTCCTTGGCCAGCGAGCGGCTGAAGCCCTCCAGGGCGCGCTGGGCGATACTGGCCAGCGGGTTGTCGAGGCTTTCCGGTGGCCGGCCCAGCAGCACGATGTGGGCGCACGGGCCCAAGCTGCGCAGCAGCGGCTGGAAAAATTCGCGCAACTGCTTCAGCTCATCGCTGTCGGACAAGTGACTGGCGTCGAACACCACGGCTTTGATTTTCGGCCCCAGGCCAGCGACCCAAGGCTCGCCCTGCAGGTGGTCGGCATTGAAACGGTATATGTTATCGGTAAGGCGCGCGGCGAAAGCTTCGACCTGGCCTGCCAGGGGGCCGCCACCCAGTACCAACGCCCCCTCCACCGGGCGCAAGCGGCCAGCCTGCCAGCGCTCCAGTGGTGCAGGGCGTGGCAGGCCCAGGGCATCCACCAGGCGGCGGCCAAGGTTGGAGTTGGCAAAACCGAGGTAGCGATCGCTCATGAGTAGGTCTCCGCAAAGGCAAGCTTGAAAGTGTGGACCAAGTTTGTGGGATGGTCGTTCGACCAGGGTAAGAACACCCAGGCAGTACGGTTCAATTTGTTTCAGGAGGAACAGGCATATGCGTTCACTTCGCCGGGTCGCGATCTTGGGCGGCAACCGAATTCCCTTTGCCCGCTCCAATGGGGCCTACGCCACCGCCAGCAACCAGGCGATGCTGACCGCGGCCCTCGAAGGGCTGATCGAGCGCTATCGCCTGCATGGGCTGCGCTTGGGTGAGGTGGTCGCTGGCGCGGTGCTCAAGCAGTCCCGCGACATGAACCTGACCCGCGAATGTGTGCTGGGTTCGCGGCTTTCGCCGCAAACCCCTGCCTACGACCTGCAGCAAGCTTGCGGCACCGGCCTGGAGGCGGCGCTGCTGGTGGCCAACAAGATTGCGCTGGGGCAGATCGACAGCGGCATTGCCGGTGGCGTGGACACCACGTCGGATGCGCCGATTGCGGTCAACGAAGGCCTGCGTCATATCCTGCTGCAGGCCAACCGTGGCAAAAACCTGGGCGAACGGCTCAAGCCTTTTCTGCAGTTGCGCCCGCACCATCTGCGCCCTGAGTTGCCACGCAACGGCGAGCCGCGCACCGGGTTGTCGATGGGCGAGCATTGCGAACGCATGGCCCAGGCCTGGAAGATTGACCGGGCTGCCCAGGACGAGTTGGCGTTGCTCAGCCACCAGCGGCTGGCGGCTGCCTATGCCGAAGGTTGGCACGATGACCTGCTGACACCATTTCTGTCGCTGATGCGCGACAACAACCTGCGCGCGGACCTGACAATGGAGCAGTTGGCCAAGCTCAAGCCGGCCTTCGACCGCAGTGGCCAGGGTACGTTGACAGCAGGCAATTCCACGCCCTTGACCGATGGTGCGTCGCTGGTGCTGCTGGCCAGTGAAGAGTGGGCCGCGCAACAGGGGTTACCGGTGCTGGCGCACTTGGTCGATGGTGAAACCGCAGCGGTGGACTTCGTCACTGGCCGCGAGGGGCTGCTGATGGCACCGGCGTATGCAGTGCCACGCTTGCTGGCCCGCAATGGCCTGACGTTGCAGGACTTTGACTACTACGAAATCCACGAAGCCTTTGCGGCCCAGGTGCTGTGTACGCTCAAGGCCTGGGAAGACGCTGGGTACTGCCGTGAGCGGCTGGGGCTGGATGCACCGTTGGGGGCCATCGACCGCAGCAAGCTCAACGTCAAGGGCAGTTCGCTGGCTGCCGGGCACCCGTTTGCCGCGACCGGCGGGCGAATACTGGCCAACCTGGCGAAATTGCTGGCAACGGCAGGGAAGGGGCGCGGCTTGATTTCCATTTGTGCGGCGGGCGGGCAAGGGGTCACGGTCATCGTCGAGCGGTGAAGAACCGCCGTCTGTTTGGCAGGCATGCCCGCGAAGCAGGTGGCAGATATCCCGCAGGCGTCGACCGTAACTGTTAGGCTTGTCTGGTCAGCACTAACAGAAGCCGCCATGCCGATCATCGGACAGCCCCGTCCCATTCCTGAACTCAAGCAGTTGCCCAGGCCACTGTACGCACGTGCCGAAAGCCTGGGCGCCGGTTCCTGGACCACACGCCACCAGCACGACTGGGTACAGTTTTCCTACGCTATCAGCGGCGTGCTGGGTGTTTACACCGACGCAGGCAGCTACTTTGCGCCACCGCAGTGGGGGGTGTGGATCCCGGCTGACGCCGAGCATGCGGTGGTGACCTCGATGCAGGCCGAAATGCGCAGCCTGTATGTACGCCGGGACGCCTGCCCCTGGGCTGCCCCGCAGTGTCGGGTATTGGAGGTGACGCCGCTGGCGCGTGAGTTGATCAAGCAGTTCTGCCTGTACCCAGCCGATTACCCTGAGGGCGATAGTGCGCAGGCGCGGCTGGTGGCGGTGTTGCTCGACCAGTTACGAACCCTGCCGGAAGTCGGCTTTTCCTTGCCGTTGCCGCGCCACCCGGGTTTGCTGGCGCTGTGCAATGGCTTGATCGCAGCACCCGACCAGGCGCAGACCTTGCAGCAATGGGCGCGGCAGCTGGGGTGTTCCGAAAAAACGCTGATGCGCCTGTTCCAGCGTGAAACCGGCTTGAGCTTTCGCAACTGGCGCCAGCGCATGCGCTTGTTGTCGTCGCTGGCGTTGCTGGAGGCGGGGGAGAGCGTGACCGAGGCGGCGCTGGGTTGTGGGTATGATTCCACATCCGCGTACATTGCGGCGTTCAAGCAGCTGTTTGGGGCAACGCCGGGGGAGTTGAGGCTTTGACCAGGGGTTGGCGGTGCTGGCTTATGTGTAGCTGAAGCCGCCCCGGTACGGGGCGGCCTGCACCGGCGCCTTGTCAGGTGCGGAACCTGCGCACCAGTACGTCCAGTTCATTGGACAACCCGGCCAGGCTTTCCGAATCCTGGCGTGCTGCCTGGGCCAACTCGGCCACCAACTGCGCATCCCCATGAATCTGGCTGATGTGGCGGTTGATATCTTCGGCTACCTGGTGCTGTTCCTCGGCTGCGGTTGCAATCTGCGTGTTCATGTCACGGATCACGTCCACCGACTCGCGGATCTGCCCGAAACTGTCGCGGGCCAGGCCGATACGGCTGACCGATTGCTGCGAAACTTCCAGGCTGGCGTGCATCTGTGCAGCCACTTCGGAGGTGCGGTTGGCCAGGTTGCCCAGCAAACCGTCGATTTCTGCGGTGGAGTCGGCCGTGCGCTTGGCCAGCGCCCGCACTTCATCGGCTACCACGGCAAAGCCACGGCCTTGCTCGCCGGCCCGCGCGGCCTCGATGGCGGCGTTCAGGGCCAGCAGGTTGGTCTGCTCGGCAATCGAGCGAATGGTGCCGAGGATCGACTGGATGGCATTGCTGTCACGCTCCAGTTGCTGGATCGACTGCGCCGACTGCTCGATTTCCTGGCTCAGGCGGTCAACGCTGTGGACCGCCGCATCGATCTGCTGCTGACCTTCACGGGCCTGTTGCTGGCCGCTGTCCGCAGACTGGGCCGCCTGGCTGCACGAGCGCGCCACTTCGTTGGCGGTGGCAACCATCTCGTGGAAGGCGGTGGACACCATGTCCACGGCCTCGCGCTGGCGGCCGGCCGCTTCGGCCATGTTGCTGGACACCTGGGTCGAGCTGTGCGAGGTGCTGAGGATCTTGCTGGCCGCCGCACCGATATGCTGGATCAGGCTGCGAATGGCACCAAGGAACTGGTTGAACCAGTTGGCCAGCTGGGCGGTTTCGTCGCGGCCGCGAATTTCCAGGCTGCGGGTCAGGTCGCCCTCACCCTGGGCAATGTCTTCCAGCCCGTTGGTGACGCTGTTGATCGGGCGCACGATCAGTTTGGCGAAGGCGGCGCCGACCACGGCGAACAGGGCGGCCAGGACCAAGGCGACCACGCCGATCAGCCAGGTCAGGCGGGTAGTGGTCTGCATCACTTCGCCTTGCTCGATCAGGCCGATGAAGGTCCAGCCCAGGCGCTCGTCGGGGTAGACGTTGGCCATGTAGCGCACACCATTGAGCTCGACTTCGACCAGGCCCTTGCCGGCCTTGGCCAGCTCGGCATAGCCGTCGCCAAAACTGGCCAGTTGCTTGAAGTTGTGGCCGGCGTCGCGTGGGTCGACCATCACGTTGCCGTTGCTTTCCACCAGCATCAGGTAGCCGCTCTCGCCCAGCTTGATCTGCTTGACGATCTCGGTCAGGCCCTTGAGCGAAACGTCGATGTTGACCACACCGCCGGGGTTGCCCAACTGGTTGGCTACCGCGCGCACGGTGCTGATGAGCACCGCGTCATCGGCAGCCCAGTAATAGGCGCCGGTGCGCACGGTCTTGCCCGGGTTGGCCATGGCCAGCTGGTACCACGGCCGTGGGCGTGGGTCGTAGTTGACGAACTTCTGCCCGGCTGGCCAGCCGACGTAACCGCCGTCGTTGACGCCGTAGGACACGTAGGCATAGTTGGGGTGCGAATCTGCCAGGCGGGTGAAGAAGTCCAGCAGTTGCTTGTCCTGATCGCCCAGCTCGTAGGATGGGTTGGCACTCAGGAACTTGTTCAGGTTGCTGCCTGTGGCGGTCACCAGCGGCTGCGCGGCCAGGTACTCGACGTTCTGGTTGATGCCCTGGAAGAAGATGTTCATCGCGTTGCTGACCTGGCGGATTTCCCGGCTACTGCCGTCAAGGAATCCATCGCGGGCTTCGCCACGCAGGTTAAGGACCACCAGGGTGGCCACCAGCACGATGGGCAAACCGGCGATGACCGCGAATGCCCAGGTCAGTTTCTGTTTGATGCTCATCGACGCTCCCGGAATTGTTGTAGTCGACACACGAGGCAGGTAACCAGTGCATCGGCAGCAGCCGGGTTTTATGTAGCCGAAGCGCCCGTATTTATTGGATAAAGTCGTGATTGGTGACTATTCGGTCGTGTATGGACGCTTTTGGCATACCAAACGCTAGTGGCAGCAGTTGCCAGCAGTGCCATTGGCCAGGTCGCTGAGGATCGGGCAATCTGGGCGGTCGTCCCCCTGGCAGTGGGATACCAGCTCGCCAAGGGTGTTGCGCAGGCTGACCAGTTCCTCGATGCGCCGGTTCAGTTCATCGATATGCTGCATCGCCAAGGCCTTCACATCGGCGCTGGCCCGCTGGCGGTCTTGCCACAGCGTCAGCAGCTTGCCCACTTCTTCCAGGGAAAACCCCAGGTCGCGGGAGCGCTTGATGAACGCCAGGCTGTGCAAGTCCTCGTCCCGGTACAGGCGGTAGCCATTGTCGCTGCGCGTGGCCGGCTTGAGCAGGCCGATGGATTCGTAGTAACGGATCATCTTGGTGCTGAGCCCGCTGCGGCGGGCGGCCTGGCCAATGTTCATTTTGCCTCCTGGGGGGCGCGGGCGGGTTTCCAGGCTTTCAGCCACAGCGCGTTGCTGACCACGCTGACGCTGGACAAGGCCATGGCGGCGCCCGCCAGTACCGGGTTGAGGTAGCCCAGTGCAGCCAGCGGGATACCGATCAGGTTGTAGATGAATGCCCAGAACAGGTTCTGGCGGATCTTGGCGTAGGTCTTGCGGCTGATTTCCAGGGCAGCGGGCACCAGCCGCGGGTCGCCGCGCATCAAGGTGATGCCGGCTGCCTGCATCGCCACGTCGGTGCCACCCCCCATGGCGATGCCGATGTCGGCGGCGGCCAACGCCGGCGCGTCGTTTATGCCGTCGCCGACCATGGCGACCACGCCAGCCTGCTTGAGGGCCGCCACAGTTGCGGCCTTGTCGGCCGGCAGCACTTCGGCGTGCACATCGTCGATGCCCAAGGCTTCGGCGACCACCTTGGCGCTACCCCGGTTATCGCCAGTCAGTAGATGGCTGCTGATGTGCTGCGCATGCAGGGTGTCGATGGCCTCGGCGGCCCCGGGCTTGAGGCTGTCACCAAAGGCGAACAGGCCCAGCACCTGAGTTTGCTGACCGCGTTCGATCAGCCACGACAGGGTACGCCCCTCGGCTTCCCAGGCGCGTGCCTTGTCGGCCAGGCCGCCGGGCTGCAGCCCGCTTTCATCGAGCAGGCGGCGGTTGCCCAGTGCCAGCTCTCGGCCTTCGACACGCCCGGCAATGCCGCGCCCGGTGAGCGACTGGCTGTCGCTGACGCTGGGTACCTGCAGGCCTTGCTCGGTGCAGGCCTGCAGCACCGCCTTGGCCAACGGGTGTTCACTGCCCCGTTGCAGGGCGCCGGCCAGGCGATGCAGGCTGGCGCTGTCGCCGACCAGGGCCTGGCTGTGGACTACCCGCGGGCTGCCCGAGGTCAGGGTACCGGTCTTGTCGAACACCACACGGTTCACCGCATGCGCGCGCTCCAGCGCCTCGGCATCCTTGATGAGGATGCCGTGGCGGGCGGCGACGCCGGTGCCGGCCATGATCGCTGCGGGTGTGGCCAAGCCAAGGGCGCAAGGGCAGGCGATGACCAGCACGGCCACGGCGTTGATCAGGGCGGTTTCCAGCGCCGCGCCAGCCAGCCACCAGCCGAGCAGGGTCAGCAGCGCCAGTACCAGCACGGCGGGGACGAATACCTGGCTGACCCGGTCGACCAGCTTCTGGATCGGCGCCTTGGCGGCCTGCGCGTCTTCCACCAGGCGGATGATGCGCGCCAGCACGGTCTCGGTGCCCAGGGCTTCGGTACGTACCAGCAACCGGCCTTCGCCATTGATGGCGCCACCGGTGACGCTGTCGCCGGGTTGTTTGGGCACTGGCAGGCTCTCGCCGCTGATCAGGGCTTCATCGGCATGGCTGCTGCCATCCTCGACCACGCCATCGACCGGAAAGCGCTCGCCGGGCTTGACCAGCACCAGGTCGCCCAGGCGCAGCTGGGCGATCGCCACATCTTCTTCCCGGTCGCCAACCACGCGCACTGCGCGCTCCGGGCGCAGTGCCTCGAGCGCGCGAATGGCGCTGGCGGTCTGGCGTTTGGCACGGCTTTCCAGGTACTTGCCCAGCAGCACCAGGGCGATTACCACCGCCGAGGCCTCGAAGTACAGGTGCGGGGCCATGCCGGCGGGGGCCTGGGCCCATTCGTAGAGGCTCAGGCCGTAACCAGCGCTGGTCCCCAGGGCAACCAGCAGGTCCATATTGCCGGCGCCGGCACGCACGGCTTTCCAGGCGGCGATATAAAAGCGGGCGCCGAGAATGAACTGCACAGGGGTGGCCAGCAGGAATTGCGCCCAGGCGGGCAGCATCCAATGCAGGCCGAATGGCTGCACCAGCATGGGCAGCACCAAAGGCAGCGCCAGCAGCAATGCTGCAGCCACTGCCAGGCGTTCGTGACGCAGGCGGCGCTGGGCGGTGGCCTGCTCGTCTATGGCGGCTTGCGGCACGCTGGCGCTGTAGCCGGCCTTGTGTACCGTTTCGATCAGCAGGTTGTCGTCGAGGGCGGCCAGCACTTCAAGGTGGGCACGTTCATTGGCCAGGTTGACACTCACCCGCTCCACCCCGGGCACTTTGCCAAGGGCCCGCTCCACGCGGCCCACGCAACTGGCGCAGGTCATGCCGCCGATCTGCAGTTCCAGCGTGCGCGTGGGCACGCCGTAGCCGGCTTCGCGTACCGCATCGACCAAGGCTGGCAGGCGGTCGGCCGGGGCCTGGACACGGGCTTTTTCAGTGGTGAGGTTGACGCTGACGTGTTCAGCGCCGCTGACCTTGCGCAGTGCGCGCTCGACCCGGCCAGCACAGCTGGCGCAGGTCATGCCGGAGATCGGCAGGTCATAGGTGGTGGATGCGGGCATGGCTCTCCTCCTTGGACAGTGCTCCAGCATCAACCTTGCCATGCAGGGAAGGTCAATAGCCTAGATCGGCGCGCTTCAATTCCAGCCCATATTGACCCATGGTGATGCGATATTTGTTGATCTGGCCCGCCTGCAGGTTCAAACGTGTGCTGCGTTGGTCCTCGATGCCTGGCGCGCAACCCGGGGTTTGCCCAGGCAACCGGCGCAGGCGCACATCGACCGGGCCAGGCGGCAGGTTGAACGAGGTGGACTGCTCCTGAAACACCCGCCCGGAAAGCTGATCATTGAGGTACACCCCGATTTCACAGCTGGTAGCCACTTCCAGGCGCTCCCGGGAAATGATCAGTACGCTGTAGGCCGAGTTGTCCTCTGCGCTGGCCGGTGGCACCACAGCCAGTGCGCTGACCAACCCGACGACGCCCAATGCTGCCCTGAACATGAAAAATCTCCTGCTTGGCTGATCGTCAAAGGCGCAGCTTGGCCGACGCGCGTGCGGATTTCCACCCCAGCTGTTCCACACGGCACTTGACCTTGCCCTGATGGCAAGCTTGAAACTCGTGGAAAACCTGAAGGAGGCAACCCTATGCAAGTGTTCAATGTACAAGGCATGACCTGTGGCCACTGTGTAAAGGCCGTGACGCGGGCAGTGCAGCAGCTGGATGCGTCCGCCAAGGTAGAAGTCGACCTGGCGGCCAAGCAGGTGCGGGTGCAGAGTGAGTTGGTGCAGGAGCAGGTTCTGGCGGCCATCCGCGAGGAAGGATATCAGGCTGAGGTGGGGTAACAGGGTGTCGACCCGGGTTCAGGGTTGAGGCCCTGACGGTGGTGCCGCTGTGCGGCCCATCGCGACAGGGCCTAGGTTTGTTGCAAATGTTTTCACATTCCTAGGGGCGACAGCAGGTAGAATCATCTACTTGCTTAGCCTGCTATGGATTCCTGATGAACCTGCGAATGGTGCTCATCCTGGGCGCACTCAGTGCGTTCGGGCCCTTGGCGATCGACTTCTACCTGCCGGCCTTCCCGGCCATGGCGCAGGCGTTCGCCACCGACGAAAAACACGTCCAGGCCACATTGGCCGCCTATTTCCTTGGCTTGTCCATCGGCCAGTTGGCTTACGGCCCAGTGGCTGACCGTTTTGGCCGGCGCAAACCGCTGATGTTTGGCGTGACCGTGTTCACCCTGGCGTCACTGGCCTGTGCCTATGCCCCCAACCTCGACACCCTGGTGCTGGCACGCTTCGTCCAGGCCCTTGGCGGTTGTGCGGGCATGGTGCTGTCGCGGGCCATCGTAAGCGATAAGTGCGACCCGGTCGCCTCGGCCAAGGTGTTCTCGCAATTGATGCTGGTCATGGGCCTGGCCCCGATCCTGGCGCCGATGCTGGGTGGGGTGCTGGTGAATGTGGCCGGCTGGCAATCGATTTTCCTTACCCTGGGCCTGTTCAGTGCCGCTTGCCTGTTGGCGGTAAGCCTGGGGTTGCCGGAGAGCATGCCTGAGGACATGCCGCGCCAGCCCTTGTCCGGCGCTTTGCGCCAGTATCTGCGCCTGCTGGCAGACCGCGTGTTCCTCGGCCATGCGGTGACGGGCGGTATCGCCATTGCCGGCATGTTCGCCTATATCGCCGGTTCACCTTTCGTGTTCATCAAACTGTATGGCGTGCCAGCCGAGCACTATGGCTGGCTGTTTGGTGCCAACGCAGCGGGCTTTATCCTGGTGGCGCAGGTGAACGCCCGCTTGCTGGCCAAGCGCGGGCCGGCCTTCCTGCTGGCCCGTGCCGTGTGGTTGTACCTGGGGGCCGGGCTGGCGCTGCTCGCGGTGGCGGCGTGGCGGCCGACCGCGTTGTGGCCGCTGCTGGTGCCGTTGTTCGTCTGCATTGCCAGCCTCGGTTGCATCATCCCCAATGCCTCGGCTTGCGCCATGAGCGGCCAGGGCGCGCGTGCCGGCAGTGCCTCGGCGCTGATGGGCTGTGTCCAGTTCAGTGTGGCGGCGGGCGCAGCGGCGCTGGTTGGGCTGCTGCACGATGGCAGCGCCGTGCCGATGGCGCTGGTGATCTGCCTTTGCGGTGCGTTGGCAGTCAGTGCCGCGCTACTGACCCGCCGTTTGCAGGCCAGGGTTCGCGCTTGAGCGGGTGAGGGGCGCGCAGGCGGCGTTCCAGTGTGGCGACAAAGGCCCGTGCCTCGGCCTCGCTGCGGAACCCGACCACATGCTGATCGAGCTGGACCTGCCAGGGGCAGGCGGGGTTTCGGCGTGAAGCGCTGACGACAATTTTCATCGCGGCTTACCTCCAGAAGGGAGCGGCATCAGTTTAGCGCTGCTGTTCTCGTCTGCCATGCGCTGGGTCAGTGTCCTGACTGGCGGTGCCTGATTGTGTGTTTGCCGGTTGCGCTGCAATGCCTGCAAGGCCGGGAAACGTTCGCTTTAGTTTGCGCTACTTGTAGTACCTGGCTGTCGGCTACGTCCGAACGTGCCGAAGGTTTTTTTCCTGCTGAGTTAACGAGCCCCCTGTCTCAACGGGCCGAAAACGCCTACGCGCAGGGTTTTCGCCGGTCGCGTCGGTCCTGTTCCCGCCTTGCAATGGGTAGGTATACCCAGTGGCTTTTTTACGAGGACTGGGCGGTGTGGGGCTGCCAGATTGGGCATTTCTGCGGCTTATACTGGCGATCCAGGCCAGTGCCAGCGAGAGGTGCTTCCCTGCCAGGGTTGGCCATCGCATCCACACAGTGAACTTGCAGGGAGTTACAGGGACATGAACGCAGTCAGCAGTATCAGCCAGATCGCCAGCCTGATGGCCGACCCCAAGCGCAGTGCCATGTTGTGGGCATTGATCGACGGTACGCCGCGCCTGGCCAACGAGCTTGCGATGATGACCGGCCTGACCTCGTCGTCGGCTTGCGCGCACTTGTCGTTGTTGTCATCGGCTGGGCTGCTGAGGCATGAAGCCCGTGGCCGCAAACGCTATTTTCGCCTGGCTACCCCGCAGGTCGGGGCGGCGGTAGAGGCGCTGGCCAGCGTGCAACTGGAAAGCGCCAGGGGGGAGCGGGCCAAGGTGCCGGTGTCACCGCTGCCCATGTCGCTGCGCCGGGCGCGTCGCTGCGGGGATCACCTGGGGGGCGAGCTGGCCAGTGAGCTATACCACCGCATGGTGGTCGCGGGCTGGCTGGAAGGCAGTGGCCGCCTGTTGATGGTCAGCGATGAAGGGCGGGCGCAGCTGGCCCTGGTAGGGGTGTACATCGATGCCTTGGCGCCGCACCAACAGCGCGGCTGCGTGATCTGCCGCTGCACCGAGTGGAACGACCAGGCGCCGCACCTGGGGGGCGTGTTGGGCCAGGCCTTGTTCAGGCTGTTCCTGCAATCTGGCTGGATGCGCGAGGCCGAGGACACGCGGGCATTGCATATCTCGGCGCTGGGCATCCAGCAGATCAACCGCATAGCCCGCGTTGCCACCTTGCAGGTGGGTTGAGCCGCGCGTCAGGCCAGCCTGGCGTCCAGGCTGTTCTGGGCCAGGCGGCGGGCCTGGTCTTCGGTCATGCCCAGGTGAGTGTGCAGGGCGTGGAAGTTTTCCGTGACGTAGCCGCCGAAGTACGCCGGGTCGTCCGAGTTCACCGTGACCTTCACGCCACGCTCGAGCATGTCGAGGATGTTGTGCTGGCTCATGTGGTCGAACACGCAGAGCTTGGTGTTGGACAGCGGGCACACGGTCAACGGGATCTGTTCGTCGATGATGCGCTGCATCAGCCGCTCGTCTTCGATGGCGCGTACGCCGTGGTCGATTCGCTTGATCTGCAGCAGGTCCAGCGCCTCCCAGATGTATTCGGGCGGGCCTTCTTCGCCAGCGTGGGCGACGGCAACCAGGCCTTCGCTCCGCGCGCGGTCGAATACACGCTGGAACTTGCTGGGTGGGTGGCCCATTTCCGAGCTGTCCAGGCCAACGGCAATGAACGCATCGCGGAAGGGCAGCGCCTGGTCGAGGGTTTTTTGTGCCTCCTCTTCACTCAGGTGGCGCAGGAAGCTCAGGATAAGGCCACTGCTGATGCCCAACTGCTCGCGGCCATCCTTGAGCGCCTGGTTGATACCGTTGAGCACCACTTCAAAGGGGATACCCCGGTCGGTGTGGGTTTGCGGGTCGTAGAACGGCTCGGTATGGATCACGTTCTGCGCCTTGCAGCGCTGCAGGTAGGCCCAAGTCAGGTCATAGAAGTCCTGCTCGGTGCGCAATACATCGGCGCCCTGGTAATACAGGTCCAGGAACTCCTGAAGGTTGTTGAAGGCATAGGCCCCGCGCAGGGTTTCCACATCGGCCCATGGCAGGGCGATCTTGTTGCGCTCGGCCAGGGCGAACAGCAGCTCAGGCTCCAGCGAGCCTTCGAGGTGCAGGTGCAGCTCCGCCTTGGGCAGGGCGTTCAACCAGTCATACATAAGGGCATATCTCGATCAGGTACGGTTGCCGGCATTCTACAGGGGCTGGCCGGGTATTGCGCCCGGCCGGGCTGCGACCTGATGAATCACCAGGTCAGGGTTTCGCCTTTGTAATTGATGAAGCGCAGGCCGCCTGTACCGCTTTGCGCCTTGATTTGTTCAAGCATGCCGCGGGTGCTGGTGAGCACGTCGATCTCTGCGTGCTCGCCACCCATGTCGGTCTTCACCCAGCCAGGGTGCATGGCCAGAACACACAAGTCGGGGCGTTGTTGTTCGACGACGAAGCTGTTGATCATCGAGTTCAACGCCGCCTTGCTGGCTTTGTACAAGCAGAGTTCGCCACCGTCGGGGACAGTGACGCTGCCCAGGACCGAACTCATGAAGGCCAGCACGCCACTGCCGTTGCGAACTTGGCCGACCAGGCGGCGGGCGACGCGAATCGGGGCCACGGCATTGGTCATGAACAGGTCGCCGATGGCGTCTTTGTGCACGCTTTCAAGGTCTTGCGGCAGTGGGCCCATGACCCCGGCGTTGACGAATACCAGGTCGAATACCTGGCCTTGCAGGCGTTGCTTCAGGCCATCGAGCTGGGCGGTGTCGTTCATTTCCAGTTGCTCGATGTGCACACCAGGCACAGCTGCCAGGGCTCCGGGCTGCTGAGGGTTGCGGACGGTGGCGGTAATGGTCCAGCCGTCTTCCTGCAGGCGTTGCACCAGGCCCAGGCCGAGCCCGCGCGAGGCGCCGATGATAAGTGCGTGCTTGGCGTCAGCCATGGGGCGCTCCTTGTTGGTTTTTCGGATGGAGGTGGTTAAAAAATGTGCAGCAGCGGTAAACCCCGTGCCGCTGGGGGCTTTGCACGGTGGCGCACGGGTTATCCACAGGCTGCTCCACAGTTAATGTGTGAAACACGGGCTGACCCTGCCGGTTGTGGCGGGTGTGAGGCTGGGGATAACCTGAATTCATTCAATGCCTTGAGCCTGCCAGTAGTGCCGATCAAATAATGATCAAAGCGCTACAGGCCATGCCTGCTCTGGCTTGCAGCATGATGCCCCAAGCTTATCCACAGGCAGGCCCACAGCAGTTGTGGGCAGATTCAGCGCGCTTGCAGCAGTATACGCCCGCGGCTAAGGTCGGCCAGTTGCTGCTGCAACGCTGCGAGGTGGGCTTCACCCAGAGCGATCAACAGGTCCACGCCATTGGCTGTGAACTGCTCGTCGAGCACCAGCCCATCGACCTCGGCCAGGCGCAGTTTTACCAGTGCCAGTTCGCTGAAGCTGCAACTACAGGCGAACTCGCTGCGCTGCACCAGCAGCCGCTTGGGGGCCTGTTGCAGGCATTTGTTGGCGCCCCCACCGTAGGCCCTGGCCAGGCCGCCCGTACCCAGCTGGATACCACCGTACCAGCGAATCACCAGCACCACGACCTGATCGCAGTCCTGCGCCTCGATCGCGGCCAGGATGGGCCGCCCGGCAGTGCCACCGGGTTCGCCGTCGTCACTGCTGCGGTACTGCGCGCCGAGCTTCCAGGCCCAGCAGTTATGGGTAGCGGCCAGGTCGCTGTGGCGTTCGATGAAGCTCATCGCTTCGGCGGCACTGGTGATCGGCCCGGCCAGGGTGATGAAGCGGCTTTTACGGATTTCCTCGCGGTATTCGCAGAGGTCGAGCAGGGTAGAGGGCATAAATGTGGGTCAGGCAGCCGGCTTGATGCCGCAGCCCTTGAGAATGATGTGGATAAGGTTGTTGCTCGCTTCTTCCATGTCTTGCTTGGTCAGGCGGCTACGGCCGGTAACCTGGCAGATCTGGGTGGCGAAATCGGCATAGTGCTGGGTGCTGCCCCATAGCAGGAATATCAGATGCACGGGGTCTACCCGGTCCATCTTGCCGGCATCCATCCACGCCTCGAATACGGCGGCGCGGCCACGGAACCATTCGCGGTAGTCGGCACTGAAGTACTCGGTCAGGCAGGTGCCGCCGCTGATCACTTCCATGGCGAAAATACGCGATGCCTGGGGGTTGCGCCGCGAGAACTCCATCTTGGTGCGAATGTACTGGCTCAGTGCTGCACCGGGGTCGTCCTCGACGCTCAGGGCGTTGAAGGTGCTGTCCCACAGCTCGATGATGTTGCTGAGCACGGCAATGTAGAGGCCCAGCTTGTTGGTGAAGTAATAATGCAGGTTGGCCTTGGGCAACCCTGCCTTCAGCGCAATGGTGTTCATGCTGGTGCCCTTGAAGCCATGGCGGGCAAACTCGTCTTCGGCGGCCTGGATAATGGCCTGTTCGTTCTTCTGGCGGATGCGGCCCGCGGGCTTGCCCGAGGCGGATAGGCGATGCGCAGGGACTTCTAGGGTCATGGACGATTCCGTACGGGTCAGTGGCTGCGGCTGTCGGACAAGATTACCTGCCTGTGCCAAGGTGACAAGCGTTTGCGGCAGAGACAGGCATCAGCGTGTCGCAGCCAGGCTGTCGAGAAAGCTTTCCAGGACCAGGTTGGGTCGCCTGCCTTTGCGTGTCACCCAGCTCAGGCTCAGGTCGTAGAAGCGCTCGCGCGGTTTGAGTGCCCGCAAGCGGCCCTGCTGGACCCAGAACGTGGCGTAGTGGTCGGGCAGGTAACCGATGTAGCGCCCGGTAAGGATGAGAAACGCCATGCCCTCACGGTCCGAAGCACTGGCCGTGCAGTGCAGCGCCTGGTAATGCGCCTGGATTTCGGCCGGCAGGCGGAACGTGGGGGTGATGGCTTCCTGGCTGTTGAGGCGCTCGTCGTCGATCTGCTGGTCGTCGGCATAGAACAGTGGGTGACCGACCGCGCAGTACAGCAATGAACGCTCGCTGTACAACGGTTGATATTCCAGGCCCGAAAGCGGGCTGGTCTGTGGCACCACGCCTACATGCAGGCTGCCGTCGAGCACGCCGTGTTCGACCTGGCTGGGCGCGATCATGCGGATCTGGATGCGCACATCGGGGCCACGGTCCTTGAGTTCGGCCAGGGCATGGGTGATGCGCATGTGCGGCAGGGTGACCAGGTTATCGGTCAGGCCGATGTTCAGCTCGCCGCGCAGATGCTGGTGCAGGCCATTGACCTCGGTACGGAAGCTTTCCAGTGCGCTGAGCAGTTGCAGGGCCGAATGATAGACCTCGCGGCCTTCCTCGGTCAGCGAGAAACCGGCGCGGCCGCGCTGGCACAGGCGCAGCCCCAGGCGTTGCTCGAGGTCGTTCATTTGCTGGCTGATGGCCGAGCGGCCGATGCCCAGCACGTTCTCGGCGGCCGAAAAACCACCGCATTCGACTACGCTGCGGTAGATTTTCAGCAGGCGGATGTCGAAGTCGCTGACCTGCGCAAGTGGATCGGGGCGTCGGCTCATTAGTTTAGTAGCGGCCTGTGTGAAGATTAGAAATGTAGGCTTTTTCAGACTCTATCCGCGTGCCAACTTAGCTGCAACCACATCCATCGTTGCCTGATCGTCTTTCGAGGAACCGCCGATGAACATGCCTGAAACCGCCCCCGTGGGTATCGCCAGCCAGCTCAAGCTTGACGCCCACTGGATGCCGTACACGGCCAACCGCAACTTCCAGCGCGACCCGCGCCTGATCGTGGCGGCCGATGGCAACCACCTGGTCGATGACCAGGGGCGCAGGATCTTTGACGCGCTTTCCGGCCTGTGGACCTGCGGCGCCGGGCACACCCGCAAGGAAATCACCGACGCGGTGACCCGCCAGTTGGGCACGCTCGATTACTCCCCGGCGTTCCAGTTCGGCCACCCATTGTCGTTCCAGCTGGCGGAAAAGATCGCCGACCTGGTGCCAGGTAACCTGAACCACGTCTTCTATACCAACTCGGGCTCCGAGTGCGCCGACACGGCGCTGAAGATGGTGCGGGCTTACTGGCGCCTGAAAGGCCAGGCGACCAAGACCAAGATCATCGGCCGTGCCCGTGGCTACCACGGCGTGAACATCGCCGGCACCAGCCTGGGTGGGGTCAATGGCAACCGCAAGATGTTCGGCCAACTGCTGGATGTCGACCACCTGCCTCATACCGTATTGCCGGCGAACGCGTTCTCCAAAGGCATGCCCGAAGAGGGTGGCATCGCCCTTGCCGAAGAAATGCTCAAACTGATCGAGCTGCACGACGCGTCCAATATCGCCGCGGTGATCGTCGAGCCCATGGCCGGTTCCGCCGGTGTGCTGCCGCCGCCGAAGGGTTACCTCAAGCGCCTGCGTGAAATCTGCACCCAGCACAACATTCTGCTGATCTTCGACGAAGTGATTACCGGCTTCGGCCGCATGGGCGCCATGACCGGCTCGCAGGCCTTTGGCGTAACCCCGGACCTGATGTGCATCGCCAAGCAGGTGACCAACGGCGCCATTCCGATGGGCGCGGTGATTGCCAGCAGCGAGATCTACCAGACCTTCATGGACCAGCCAACGCCAGAGTACGCCGTGGAGTTTCCGCACGGTTATACCTACTCGGCCCACCCGGTGGCCTGTGCCGCAGGTATCGCTGCCTTGGACCTGCTGCAGAAGGAAAACCTGGTGCAGGCCTCCGCCGAGCTGGCACCGCACTTCGAAAAGCTGCTGCACGGCGTGAAGGGCACCAAGAACGTCGTCGATATCCGTAACTATGGCCTGGCTGGTGCGATCCAGATCGCCGCCCGTGACGGTGATGCCATTGTTCGCCCTTACGAAGCGGCGATGAAACTGTGGCGCGCGGGCTTCTATGTACGCTTTGGTGGCGACACCTTGCAGTTCGGCCCAACCTTCAACACACAGCCGCATGAACTGGACCGCCTGTTCGACGCTGTCGGCGAAACCCTGAACCTGATCGACTGATCTTTCTGATTTTGCTGCGCGGCGCGTGCGCAGACGCGCGCCGGCCTCTACCTTCTTCATCTGGAGTTTTGCATGAGCATTGTTCAGCACCTGATTCACGGCGAGCTGGTTACCAAGGGTGAGCGCACCGCCGATGTATTCAACCCATCCACCGGCCAGGCCGTGCGCAAAGTCGAGCTGGCTAGCCGCGCGACCGTGCAGGAAGCGATCGATTCGGCCAAGGCGGCGTTCCCGGCTTGGCGCAATACGCCACCGGCCAAGCGGGCTCAGGTGATGTTCCGCTTCAAGCAACTGCTGGAGCAGAATGAAGCGCGCATTTCGCAAATGATCAGCGAAGAGCATGGCAAGACGCTGGAAGACGCCGCTGGCGAACTGAAGCGTGGTATCGAGAACGTCGAGTTTGCCTGCGCCGCGCCTGAGGTGCTCAAAGGCGAGTACAGCCGCAACGTGGGCCCGAACATCGATGCCTGGTCTGATTTCCAGCCTTTGGGTGTGGTTGCCGGTATTACGCCGTTCAACTTCCCGGCCATGGTGCCGCTGTGGATGTACCCGCTGGCGATTGCCTGTGGTAACGCCTTCATTCTCAAGCCGTCCGAACGTGACCCTAGCTCCACCCTGTTCATCGCCCAGTTGCTGCTGGAGGCCGGTCTGCCGAAGGGCATCCTCAACGTGGTGCACGGTGACAAGGAAGCGGTGGATGCGTTGATCGAAGCGCCGGAAGTGAAAGCGCTCAGTTTTGTGGGCTCTACGCCGATTGCCGAGTACATCTATGCCGAGGGCACCAAGCGCGGCAAGCGCGTGCAAGCCCTGGGTGGTGCCAAGAACCATGCGGTACTGATGCCGGACGCCGACCTGGATAACGCGGTCAGCGCACTGATGGGGGCGGCCTACGGTTCGTGTGGCGAGCGCTGCATGGCCATTTCGGTGGCGGTGTGCGTGGGTGACCAGGTGGCCGATGCGCTGATCGCCAAGCTGCAACCGCAGATCAAAGCCTTGAAGATCGGTGCAGGCACCTCGTGCGGTCTGGACATGGGGCCATTGGTCACTGCCGCTGCGCGTGACAAGGTGGTGGGCTACATCGATGAGGGCGTTGCAGCGGGGGCCGAGCTGGTGGTGGATGGGCGTGGCTTCCGAGTGACCGGGAATGAAGATGGCTACTTCGTGGGCGGTACCTTGTTCGACAAGGTCACGCCAGAGATGCGTATCTATAAAGAAGAGATTTTCGGCCCGGTACTGTGCGTTGTGCGGGTCAACAGTCTGGAACAGGCCATGCAACTGATCAACGATCATGAATATGGCAACGGCACGTGCATCTTCACCCGTGACGGTGAGGCCGCACGTTTGTTCTGCGACGAAATCGAAGTGGGCATGGTGGGGGTCAACGTTCCGCTGCCGGTGCCGGTGGCGTATCACAGCTTTGGTGGTTGGAAACGTTCGTTGTTCGGTGACCTGCATGCGTACGGGCCGGACGGGGTGCGCTTCTATACCCGTCGCAAGGCAATTACCCAGCGTTGGCCGCAGCGGGCCAGCCATGAAGCATCGCAGTTTGCGTTCCCAAGCTTGTAAGGGGTGAGGGGGAGCGGGGAGGCCGGTAGGCCTCCCCGTTTTGCTTTTTAGGGTTTTCTTGAAATTAAAGGTTGACGC
>NZ_BLJG01000080.1 GCF_009932375.1 Pseudomonas juntendi | reverse complement strand
GCCAGATGCGCGCGGCCGCCTTGTTCGTACGACGCGATTTTGAGGCATGCGCCAAGGCGTTCGCGCGCAAATCCCACAGGAATAATTGGCCCGAAACAAACGTAGGAGCGAGCGCAGCTCGCGATTGCGCCGCGCGGGCGGCGCTCGATCTCACAGGCGCTGCATATCTTCTGACAAACACCTGTCAGCCCTGATGCGATCCCTGTGGGAGCTGGCTTGCCGGCGATGGGCCGCAACGCGGCCCCAAGTTGCATGACTGACGCCCATTAGCGCAAGGCGCTGTCAGGTCACAACCTGATAGCACGGTACATACGCCGCCCCGCCGGGCAACTTCATCCGGTGCTGGTCGACGAACGCCTGCAGCAACCGCCCCAGTGGATCGAGCACAGCGCTGTCGCCACGAATCTGATAAGGGCCGTGCTCCTCGATCAGGCGGATACCCTTGTCCTTGACGTTGCCGGCCACGATGCCGGAAAACGCCCGGCGCAGGTTGGCCGCCAGTTCGTGCGGTGGCAGATCGCGGCGCAAGTCCAGTTCTGCCATCGCCTTATGCGTAGGGTCGAAGGGGCGCTGGAAGCTCTCCTCGATCTTCAGCAACCAGTTGAAGTGGAAGGCATCGTTGCGCTCGCGGCGGAACTGCTTAACCGCCTTGAGCCCTTCGACCATGTGCCGGGCAACTTCTGCCGGGTCGTCGATGATGATCTCGTACAAGCGGTGCGCCGCCTCGCCCAGCGTGGCACCGACAAAGGCATGCAACTGCTGCAGGTAGGGTTCGGCACTGCGCGGGCCGGTGAGCACCACCGGGAACGGCAGGTCGTGGTTGTCCGGGTGCATGAGGATACCCAGCAGGTAGAGAAATTCCTCTGCCGTACCGGCGCCACCGGGGAAGATGATGATGCCGTGGCCGACACGCACGAAGGCTTCCAGACGCTTCTCGATGTCCGGCAGGATCACCAGTTCGTTGACGATCGGGTTGGGCGCCTCGGCAGCGATGATGCCCGGCTCGGTCAGGCCCAGGTAGCGGCTGCCATGCATGCGCTGCTTGGCATGGGCAATGGTCGCGCCCTTCATCGGGCCCTTCATCACGCCCGGGCCGCAACCGGTGCACACGTCCAGCTTGCGCAGCCCCAGTTCGTGCCCGACCTTCTTGGTGTACTGGTATTCCTCGCTGCTGATCGAGTGGCCGCCCCAACACACCACCATCTTCGGCTCCACACCCGGGCGCAGGGTGCGGGCGTTGCGCAGCAGGTGGAACACGTAATCAGTGATGCCCTGGGAGCTTTCCAGGTCGATGCGCTGGCTGGCCAGTTCGCTTTCGGTGTAGACAATGTCGCGCAGGGCGCTGAACAGCATTTCGCGGGTGCTGGCGATCATCTCGCCATCGACAAAGGCGTCGGCCGGGGCATTCTGCAGCTCCAGGCGCACGCCACGGTCCTGTTGGTGGATACGCACCTCGAAGTCCCGGTAAGCCTCGAGGATGGTCTTGGCGTTGTCGACATGGGCGCCGGTGTTGAGGATGGCCAGGGCGCACTGGCGGAACAAGGTGTAAAGGCTACCGGTACCGACTTCACTCAGTTGCTGCACTTCACGTTGTGACAGCGTCTCCAGGCTGCCTTTGGGGCTGACGGATGCATTGATGACATGGCGTTGAGGCATCTAAGTCTTTCCTGTGCGGGTAAAACATCCTTCTTGGACAACACCATACCGAGAAATGTGGGCGGCCACGAGGGGGGCGGTGAAAAACCTTTGCAGGGCTACGCCTGCTTCGCCGCCCGGTTGCCGATCAGCTCAACAACTTCTGCACCCCGAGGGTGATTGCCAGGCCGCCGCCAACCAGCCACAGGTTGAGCAGCGCCCCGGTCGCCAGCGCCCGTGGCCCGGCCTGACGAATCTGGCTCAAGCGCGTCTCCATGCCCAGCGCGGTCATCGCCATGGTCAGGGCGAAGGTGTCCAGGCCGTTGAGCGCCTGGGTCACGCTGCCGGGCAGCACCTGCAGCGAGTTCACCAGCACCAGGCCGAGGAAGCCGAAGGCGAACCAGGGCATGGCGATGCGGCCGTTGCCTTTGCCCTGGCCAGCCTGGCGCGAACGGCTGATCCACAGGCCGACCACCAGCAGCACGGGTACCAGCAGCATGACCCGGGTCATCTTGACGATGGTCGCGATGTGGGTGACTTCCGGGCTGACGTTGCTGGCGGCGCCGACCACCTGGGCCACTTCGTGGATGGTGCCGCCCAGCAGCAGGCCGGCACCCAAGGTGTTCAGGTGCAGCCAGCCAGCGTTGATCGCCAAGGGGTAGACGAACATCAACAAGGTGCCGAACAGCACCACGCTGCCCACCGCCATGGCGCTCTTGTGCGGGGCGCTGCGCAGCGCCGATTCGAATGCCAGCACGGCGGCTGCCCCGCAGATGGCGCTACCGGCGGCCGTCAGCAGCGCGGTGTCGCGGTCGAGCTTGAAGACTTTCATGCCGCACCACAGGCCGATCAGCAATGTGCTGCCAACCACCAGCAGCGAGACGATTAGCCCCGACCAGCCTACCTCGGCAATTTCCTGCAGACTCACCCGCAGGCCGAAGAACGCCACGGCAATGCGTAACAAGCCGCGAGCGGAAAAATGGATACCCGCGGCCCAGCTTGCCGGCACGCCGTCACGCAGCGCGTTGCCATACAGTGCACCGGCGACGATGCCGACAATCAGCGGGCTGATGCCAAGCCTGGCGATGGCGGGTATGGCCGCCAGTTGAGTGACAGCCAGCGCGAACAGCGCGACGAACAGGATGCCATTGAGCCGCCCTTTGGTAGAAAGGGTAGGGGTGTAGGCAGGATGGGACGGTACCGTGGCCATGTGAGTCCTCCGGGCAATGATTCGACGAGGCCTACGTTAATCTGGTTATAAGCTTATAAAAAATCGTAATTTGGGATGGCAAATATCCGCTTAGCTGATATTTTGAGTTCATGACCCCAGAACAGCTGATAACATTCGCCACCGTTGCCGAGCATGGCAACATCAGCCATGCGGCCCAGGCCCTGCACCTGTCGCAGCCTGCGGTTTCCGGGCAGCTCAAGCTGCTGCAGGAGGCGTTCGGCGAACCCCTCTACCAACGGGCCGGTCGTGGCGTGCGCCTGACAGCGGCTGGCGAGCAACTGCTCGCACACGCCGAGCGCCTGCGCGATACCTTCCGCCAGGCCCAAGCCCTACGCGAGGCCATGCGCGGGTTGGAGCGCGGCACCTTGCGCATTGGCGCCAGCACTACGCCCGCCAGTTACCTGTTGCCTTACCTGATTGCCGATTTTCATCGGCAGTACCCGGACGTGCTGGTGACGACCTCGCATGGCAACACGGCGGAGATCGTGGCGGCACTGGACAGCGTCGATATCGCCCTGATCGAGGGGCCGCCCGGCCATGAGTTGCCCCTGGGCACGCACACCACGCCGTGGCACGAGGACGAAATCGTGGCGATCGTGCCGCGCGGGCACCCCCTGGCAGGCACGCACAAGCAGCCATTGGCGGCGCTGGGGGCCTATCCGTTGGTGTTGCGTGAAAGCGGCTCGGGGGTGCGGCAGGTCGTTGAGCGGGCATTCGCACGTGATGGCGTAGCCATGCGTGTGGCGCTGGAAATCGCCGGTGTGGAGGGGGTCAAGGAAGCGGTGCGTGCCGGCATGGGCATCGGCTTTGTTTCAGCCATGTCCATACGCCACGAAGACGGTGCATTGCAACGGTTGCAGGTGAGCCCTCAGGCATTGCTGCGGCGTTTTTCCATACTGATGCCGCACGCCGCCACGCCCTCGCGGGCGGCCGCACGGTTTCTGGCGTTGTGCATGGCCATGCCACAGGTGGCGTGACGGTGCCGGCCTGGTGGGCGCAAGTTCACCCGCGATGAAGCCGGCACAGCGGCCATCAATTCACCTTGAAAACGTGTTTCATATAGGCCACGAAATTCTCGTCCCGGCACTGGGTCTTGCCAGGGCTGTCGGAAATTTTCGCCACCGGCGCCCCATTGCACGCGGTCATCTTGATAACCATGTTCATCGGCGCTACCCCCGGGATATCGCACGTTAGTTGGGTACCAATGCCGAAGCTCACATTGATCCGCTCATGCAGCGCCCGGTACAGCCCCAGCGCCTTGGCAAAATCCAGCCCATCGGAGAAGATCAGGGTCTTGCTCTTTGGGTCGATCCCCAACCGCTCATAGTGGGCAATGGCTTTTTCCGCCCACGCCAGTGGATCGCCAGAGTCGTGCCGCAAGCCATCGAACAGCTTGGCGAAATACAGGTCGAAATCGCCGAGGAAGGCATCCATGGTGATGCAGTCGGTCAACGCTATGCCGAGCAGCCCTCGGTACTCCCTGACCCAGCATTCCAGTGCGGCGGCCTGGCTGTCGACCAGGCGCGGGCCCAACTGCTGGTGCGCCATGAACCATTCGTGGGCCATGGTACCCAGGGGCTTGAGCTCGAACTCACGCGCCAGGTGCACGTTGCTGGTGCCAACGAAGCGCCCCGGGAAATCATGCTTGAGGATGTGCACCACTTCTTCCTGCACCCGGTAGGAGAAGCGCCGACGCGTGCCGAAGTCCGCCAACTGGAAACCGGCCAGCTCTTGTGCACTGGCCTCGGCTTTCAGCCAGTCGAGCTTCTGGTACAGGCGCTCGCCGACCTGTTCGATCACCACGTCACGGTAGCGGTAACGGTTGCGCACCTCGCTGATGATCGCCAGCAGCGGGATCTCGTAGAGAATCACGTGCAACCAGGGCCCGCGGACGCGCACTGCCAGTTGCCCGGCGGCGTCCAGGCCCACCTGTACATAGCGCAGGTTGAAACGGAACAGGCTTAGAAAGCGAATGAAATCCGGTTTGAGGAAGGGGATTTTCTCCAGATAGGCCAACTGGTCGTGGGTCACCGTGACCTCGGCCAGCTGTTCTACCTGGTAGCGGATTTCAGCCAGGTAGGGAGACAAGTCTTCGTCGTTGCGGCAACGAAACTCCCACTCCACTTCGGCGTTGGGGTAGTTGTGCAGCACTGCCTGCATCATGGTGATCTTGTAGAAGTCGGTGTCCAGCAGGTTCTGGATGATGCGTGGGCCGAAAACACTTTCGCTCATGGGCGTTGTTCCTTGAACAGGGCAAGCTGGTGGTCGAGCGCGGCTTCGTCGCCGCAGAGGATGACCCCTTCGGCGGCCAAGGCGCCGCACGCCTCGATAGCGCCTGCCTGAGTCAGCGCACGGCAGGCCGGCAGGTACAGCAGCACCTCGAAGCCGGCCTGGCGCAATTGCCGGGCGGTGGTCTTGACGCAGTAGTCCAGGGCCAGGCCGCCGACGATCACCGCGCCGACCTGCTGCACCTTGAGGTATTCGATGACCCCTGTGGAACGGCGTTCGGCGAGGTCGTGATAGCAGGCGCCGTAGGGGTGCAGGTCGGGTTCGACACCCTTCCACACGAAGTAGTCGTAATCGATGGGCGCCGGCAGGCCAGGCAGCAGCTCGAACCCTGGGGTGCCGGGGACGCAGTGGCTGACCCAGGTCAGGTCGGCGTTGGCCATTTGCAGGGGCTGCAGCATGTGCGCCGGGTCGGCGACAACCCAGGCGGCATTGGCCGGGTGGGCATCTTTGCTGCCCAGGCGCAGGTCGGCGCGCAGGGCCATGGTGTTGAGGTCAACCGCGATTTCATGGCCTTCGGGAACCGGGAGTTCCTGCGGCGCGTTGCCGGTGAAGCCGTTCTGCGCATCGACATCGAAACTGGCGATTTTCATGGCGGTTCTCCTTGCTGGACTGGCTACATAATCTACCTGGTGATCTAAGTCTGTCAAGCGTATGTCCCTATGGATTTGCTTGTTGATTTACTTAGTATCTCTGGTGGATTATTAGGCCAATGAACGAGGAGCAACCCGGTGAGTACAGTTGAAGTCCTGGCCAGTGTCGATATCGTGACCCTGCGCCTGGCCCCCGATGCGCAGCATCTGCAAGTGTTGTTGCACCGCCGTGAGCGCGAACCGCATGCCGGCCAGTGGGCGTTGCCGGGGGTGATCGTCAATGGTCGCACCCCCGACATCAGCCTGGAGGCCGCGGCCGAGCGCGCGTTACGCGAAAAAACCCGGCTGGTGCCGTGCTACATGGAGCAGGTGGGTACCGAGGGCAATGCGTTTCGCGATCCGCGGGGCTGGTCGCTGAGCACCTATTACCTCGCCTTGATCGGCCCTGGGCAGGCAGCCTTGGGTGAGCAGTTGGCGTTTTTCGACCTGGGCAGTGTGTTGGCGCGCAAGGTGCTCTTGCCTTTCGACCACACGTTGCTGGTGGAGCGGGCCCGCGAGCGGCTGGCGGCAAAGACCGTGTACAGCAGCTTGCCGCTGTACCTGCTGGCGGAGAAATTCACCGTGCTCGATGCCCTGGGGGCGGTTCAGGCATGCCTGGGGCAGACGGTGAACAGCACCTCGCTGCGTAAACGCCTGGAGCGCTTGCGTGAGCTGGGGTGGGTGAAGGACACCGGGGAGAAGAACCAGCCCAGGCTGGGCCGGCCGCAGCAGTTGTATCAGCACACGCCGCTGGGTGGGCGGGTGTTCATGTTTGATCGCAGCTTGTTGCCGGAGGGAGGGTAGAGTTCGGCTTGAGGGGCAAGGGGGCGCTGCGACCGAGCGCCCCACCTGCGGTGCTCGGTCATGTATGGGCCAGCTTCCGGCATCGGAGCTCCCAGCGATGGTGCACAACCATCTGCTGGGATTTGCCGGCGCAGCAAACTCAGTGCCCCATGGCCAACTTGGCACTCAGCTGCCGGCGCCGGTAAGCACTGTCACGGCTGGCCAGCCACCAGTACAGCGGCGAAGTCACCGCCAGCCCCACCAGCCACGACAGGTCGGCGCCGTTGATGTGCTCGGAAATCGGCCCCACGTACAGCGGCGTGTTCATGAACGGGATCTGCACCACGATACCCACCGCATAAGCGAGCAGTGCCTGCGGGTTGTAACGGCCATAGATACCGCCATCGACCTGGAAGATCGACTGGATGTCGTAGTCGCCCTTGTGGATGGCATAGAAGTCGATGAGGTTGATCGCCGTCCACGGCACCAGCACCACCAGCAACACCAGCACCATGTCGACGAAGTGGCCAATGAAGTCCGCCGAAGCGAACACGGCGACCACGCAGCACGCCGACAGCACGATCAGCGACAGTACCGCGCGGCTCTTGGCGGTCGGGATCCAGCGGTAGGCAAAGGTTTGCACCAGGGTGATGATCGACAGCACCGCGCCATACAGGTTGAGGGCGTTGTGGCTGATGACGCTGAGCAGGAACAGTACCAGCATGACGGGGCCGAGGGTCCCGGTGGCCAGTTTGACCGCATCCATGGTGTCCATGCCGGCCGGAATGGCCAGTACCGCCACGGCGCCGAAGATGAACGACAGGCTCGAACCCAGGGCCGAGCCCAGGTAGGTGGTCCAGAAGGTCGAGCCGACTTTCACGTCTGCCGGCAGGTAGCGTGAGTAGTCCGACACGTAGGGCGCAAAGGCGATCTGCCACAGCGCCGCCAGCGACACGGTGGCCAGCCAGCCGGCCAGGTTGAAGCTGCCGCGGCTGAGGAAGTCGTCGCTCTGCACATGGGTGAAGATATAGCCGAAGCCGACCACGATGCCGATACCCAGCACCCAGGTGCCGATGCGGTTGAGGACGTGGATGAAGCGGTAGCCGATGATGCCGATGATGCCCGAACCCAGCGCGCCGATGACGATGCCGACCGGCACCGGTACGGCGTCGACCACACCGTGCAAAGACTTGCCGGCGAGCACGATGTTGGAGGCGAAGAAGCCGATGTACATGACCCCGGCAATCACTACCACCAGCAGCGCGCCCAAGGTACCGAACTGGGCACGGCTCTGGATCATCTGCGGGATGCCCATTTGCGGGCCCTGGGCCGAGTGCAGGGCCATCAGCACGCCCCCGAGCAGGTGGCCCACCAGGATGGCGACGATGCCCCATACCAGGTTCAGGTGAAACAGCTGCACGCCCAACGCGCCGGTGACGATGGGCAACGGCGCAATGTTGCCGCCGAACCACAGCGTGAACAGATCCCTTACCTTTCCATGGCGGTCTTGCGGTGGCACATAGCCGATCGTGTGTTTTTCTATGAGGGGTGCCGAATTGGCTGCACTGGTCATGACTGACTCCAAGGCAAGGTAGGGCATTGGCAACTGCCCGGGTGCGTGCCGGCGATGGGCGACGCGTTCTTGTTGGAGCGATGATGCGGGCCGCTGGGGTAACGGGAAATTAGTAAATATGTACCTATAAGCCTTAAAAAACCTAAGGCTGACAAAAGCTTAAGCGGCTGACGGTAGCAAGGAGGGTGCCAATTGGCTGAGGGGCTTGGGGTAGAGGGGTTGCGCGTTGTGTGGGCGGTGATGGGTGAGCTTTGCTGGTGCGACCCGGGCATTTTTGGGGCACAGGGCCAGCACCGGCTAACGCATGAAGTGCACCTTGCCGGTGTCGTCATTGCCCATGTACATGCCATACACCCCAGCCTGCCGCTCCAGGATGTAACGTTCGAGGATCTGCCGGATCGCCGGGTAGTAGATCTGATCCCAAGGGATCTCATCCGGTGCGAAGAACTTGTACGCCAGCGTTTCCGACCCGTATTGCCCGGTTTCTTCGGTCACGATGGCGCGGAAGATGATGTAGACCTCGCTGATTTTCGGCACGCTGAAAATCGAGTACGGCGAAATGATGTCGGCCCGCACGCCGCTTTCTTCCCACACTTCGCGCAGCGCCGCCTGCTCGGTGGTCTCGCCAGCCTCCATGAAGCCCGCCGGCAAGGTCCAGGTGCCGGGGCGTGGCGGGATGGCACGCTGGCACAGCAGGTACTTGCCGTCGCGCTCGATGATGCAGCCGGCGATGATCTTCGGGTTGATGTAGTGGATGTAGCCGCAGCCGCCACAATGCAGGCGTTCGTGGGTGTCACCTGCAGGAACGCCCCGGGCCAGTTCCTTGGTACAGTGCGGGCAGTAGCGCGGGGCGTTGGGCATGATCAGCGGCCTGTGGGTGGCGTTAAATACGTGGATCCTTCAGCGCCAGGGGCTCGACGATGTCGCGCACCTTGACGTGGTCTTCCTGCTTCTGGCGCAGGTAATCCAGGGCTACCTTGGCAGCCGCACGCACATGGTCGACGGAGGCCTGGTGGGCAACCAGCGGGTCGCCACCCTTGATCGCCTCGACCATCTTTTCCATCTCGCGGTTGCTGGCGCCGCGGCGGTTTTCCTGCGACACCGAGGTGGCGCGCAGGTAGCTGATGCGTGCCTGCAACTGGCGCAACTGCTGCGCCGCCACCTGGTTGCCGGAGCCTTCCAGCAGCACGTCGTAGAAGCCTTGAACCGAGTCCAGCACCTGCTGCAACTCGCCTTCTTCCAAGGCTTCGCGGTTGACCTCCAGCGCGCGTTCCAGGGCACGGATGTCCTTGGCCTTGGCGTTGAGGGTGAACAGTTGCACGATCAGGCCTTCGAGTACGCAACGCAGCTCGTAGATGTCGCGGGCGTCTTCCAGGGTGATGATGGCCACCCGTGGGCCCTTGGCGTCGGCGAATTCCACCAGGCCTTCGGATTCCAGGTGACGCAGCGCTTCGCGTACCGAGGTACGGCTGACCCCAAGGCGGTCGCAGAGGTCGCGTTCGACCAGGCGGTCGCCAGGCAGCAGGTGGAAGTTCATGATCGCCGCGCGCAGCTTGTCTAGCACGATTTCGCGCAGGGTAACGGGGTTGCGGTTGACCTTGAAGCTGTCGTCGAGTGGCTGGCGTTTCATCAAGTGCGCTCTTAAAGAGGCTGCCCGGCCGCAACCGCAATAGCACCACGAACCTTGGGTGCTCCTTGCGTGGGTTCGAACAGCCCGGTGTTAACGGGTTGGCTCCGCATCGGCTTCAGCGAACGCTTCGCGGGCCAGGCGGAAGCTGTCCACCGCCGCGGGCACGCCGCAATAAATGCCGACCTGGAGCAGGATCTCGCGAATCTGTTCACGGCTCAGGCCATTACGCAATGCGCCGCGAATGTGCAGCTTGAGCTCGTGGGGCCGGTTGAGCGCGGAAATCATGGCCAAGTTTATCATGCTGCGCTCTTTGAGCGAGAGGCCTTCACGGCCCCAGACGTGGCCCCAGCAGTATTCGGTGACCAGTTCCTGCAACGGCTTGGTGAAGTCGTCGGCGTTCTGGATCGAGCGGTTGACGTAGTCTTCGCCCAGTACCTGGGTGCGGATTTGCAGGCCTTTCTCGTACTTGTCATTGCTCATGCGCAGTGCTCCGGAATGAAACAGGGACATCGGCGGTGGCCTCTTCGCGGGCTTGCCCGCTCCCACAGGTAATGCGCAGGTCTCGGGAAATGCGCCATCCCTGTGGGAGCGGGCAAGCCCGCGAAGCAGCCAACACCGGCTTAAAGGTCTATCAGCCCAAAGGCGGCAGGGCGCCCAGCTTGCCCTTGTGGTACACCATCGGCGTTACCGGCTGCTCGGGCA
>NZ_BLJG01000079.1 GCF_009932375.1 Pseudomonas juntendi | reverse complement strand
CCCTAAACTTGGCTCAGCAATCTCAAATGACTATGTGATTTCTCGCATGGTCACTTGTGATGCTGATAATCTTTTTGACTATCAGTCCGTACTCACAAGCACCCACACGAATTGCTTGATTCGATTTGTTAAAGAGCGGTTGGTTAAGAGTGTTTCGTCTCAACCGAGGCGCGCATTCTACGCTTTCCTCATTTGCTGTCAAGCGTTTATTTTGAAGTTTTTTGCGAGAAACTCGTTTGGCTTCAAACACTTGACTCGCTGCGATCTCTCGTAGCGGGAGGCGAATCATACAGCGTTTAGAAGCGCTGTCAACCATCATCTCAACCGCATTCGATCATTTGATCGTAGCCCTTACAGCGCCTTCCGAATCGGTTAACTCATTGAATTTCAACGAGTTTGTCGTTCCGTTGTCGCTGGAAGTGGGGTGCATTATA
>NZ_BLJG01000078.1 GCF_009932375.1 Pseudomonas juntendi | reverse complement strand
TCTTTTTGACTATCAGTCCGTACTCACAAGCACCCACACGAATTGCTTGATTCGATTTGTTAAAGAGCGGTTGGTTAAGAGCGTTTCGTCTCAACCGAGGCGCGCATTCTACGCTTTCCTCATTTGCTGTCAAGCGTTTATTTTGAAGTTTTTTGCGAGAAACTCGTTTGGCTTCAAACACTTGACTCGCTGCGATCTCTCGTAGCGGGAGGCGAATCATACAGCGTTTAGAAGCGCTGTCAACCATCATCTCAACCGCATTCGATCATTTGATCGTAGCCCTTACAGCGCCTTCCGAATCGGTTAACTCATTGAATTTCAAGGAGTTTGTCGTTCCGTTGTCGCTGGAAGTGGGGCGCATTATAAGGGGATTCGAGAGGGCGTCAACCTTTAATTCAAATAAACTTTCAGGGCGCTTAAAAAGCAAAGCGGGGAGGCCTGGCGGCCTCCCCGCTATATAGCTAGACCAGCATTCCCTACAACACGCCAGCGCTGCGCAGCTGGCGCACTTCTTCCGCTCCTAGCCCTAACACCTCTTCAAGCACGACCTCGGTATGCTCACCCAACATAGGCGGCGCCAGCCGATACTCGACAGGCGTTGCCGACAAACGTATCGGGCTCGCCACCTGCGGCACACTGCCCGCCAACGCATGCGGGATACTTACCGCCAGCCCGCGAGCCAGCACTTGGGGGTCGCGGAACACCTGGGCAAGATCATTGATTGGCCCACACGGCACACCCGCTGCCTCCAGCTGGCTCACCCATTCGGCCGTGGTCTTGAACACGGTGGCCTGGCGAATCAATGGAATCAGCTCAGCCCGGTTGGCCACACGCAGCTTGTTGGTGGCAAAGCGAGGGTCAGTCGCCCATTGAGGCTGCCCGGCCACCTCGGCGAACTTGCGGAACTGGCTGTCGTTCCCCACGGTAAGAATGAAATCGCCATCCGCCGTCGGAAAATCCTGATAAGGCACGATGTTGGGGTGCGCATTGCCCAGGCGACGGGGCGCCGTGCCCGTGGTCAGGTAGTTCATTGCCTGGTTCGCCAGGCAAGCCACCTGCACATCCAGCAGCGCCATGTCGACGTGCTGACCGACCCCAGTCTGGTCACGGTGGGCGAGGGCAGCCAACATAGCCACCGTTGAGTACAGCCCGGTCAGAATGTCGGTAAGGGCGACACCCACCTTGACCGGGCCTGCGCCTTCCTCACCTTCCGGGCGCCCCGTCAGGCTCATCAGCCCACCCAGCCCCTGGATCATGAAGTCATAGCCAGCGCGCCGGGCATAAGGCCCGGTCTGCCCGAAACCGGTGATGGAGCAATAGATAAGCCGCGGATTGTCGGCCTTGAGGCTCTGGTAATCCAGCCCATAGGCCGCCAGCCCACCCACCTTGAAGTTCTCGATGACGATATCGCACTTCGCCGCCAGCTCACGCACCAGGCGCTGGCCCTCTGGCCGCGTGAAATCGATCGTCACCGACCGCTTGTTGCGGTTGGCCGACAGATAATAAGCCGCCTCGCTCGTGTTCTCGCCATTGGCACCTTTAAGGAAGGGCGGCCCCCAGGCGCGGGTATCGTCCCCACTGCCCGGCCGCTCGACCTTGATCACGTCAGCCCCCAGGTCGGCGAGGATCTGGCCAGACCACGGACCGGCCAACACGCGCGACAGGTCCAACACCCGCAGATGTGATAACGCGCCCATGGACTGGCTCCTTATCAATAGAAAGCCTGGATACCGGTTTGCGCGCGGCCCAGGATAAGCGCATGCACGTCGTGCGTACCTTCATAGGTGTTGACCACCTCCAGGTTGACCAGATGACGGGCGACACCGAACTCGTCGGAAATCCCGTTACCACCAAGCATGTCGCGCGCCATGCGTGCGATATCCAGCGCCTTGCCGCAGGAGTTGCGCTTCATGATCGAGGTAATTTCCACCGCCGCGGTGCCCTCGTCCTTCATGCGCCCAAGGCGCAGGCAGCCTTGCAGCGCCAGCGTAATCTCGGTCTGCATATCCGCCAGCTTTTTCTGGATCAGCTGGTTTGCAGCAAGTGGGCGACCGAACTGCTGACGGTCCAGCGTGTATTGGCGGGCGGTGTGCCAGCAGGCCTCTGCAGCACCCAGCGCCCCCCAGGAAATGCCGTAACGGGCCGAATTCAGGCAAGTGAACGGACCTTTGAGGCCACGTACATCGGGGAAGATGTTCTCTTCCGGCACAAACACGTTATCCATGACGATCTCGCCAGTGATCGACGCGCGCAAACCGACCTTGCCATGAATTGCAGGCGCACTCAGGCCCTGCCAGCCCTTTTCCAGGACGAAGCCACGGATATCACCAGCGTCATCCTTGGCCCAGACCACGAATACGTCAGCGATCGGGCTGTTGGTGATCCACATTTTGCTGCCGCTCAGGCGATAACCGCCCTCGACCTTCTTGGCCCGGGTAATCATCGAGCCCGGGTCAGAGCCATGGTTAGGCTCGGTCAAACCGAAGCAACCGATCCATTCCCCACTCGCCAGCTTGGGCAAGTACTTCTGTTTCTGGGCTTCGGTACCGAATTCGTTGATCGGCACCATCACCAGCGAAGACTGAACGCTCATCATCGAACGATAGCCGGAGTCGATACGCTCCACTTCGCGAGCAATCAGCCCATAGCACACATAGTTCAAGCCACTGCCGCCGTATTGCTCGGGGATGGTCGCACCCAGCAGGCCCACTTCCCCCATTTCGCGAAAAATCGCCGGGTCGGTCTGCTCATGACGAAACGCCTCGAGTACACGCGGGGCCAGCTTGCCCTGGGCGAACTGATACGCACTGTCACGCACCATGCGCTCTTCTTCAGTGAGCTGCTGATCCAGCAGCAGTGGATCGATCCAGTTGAAGCTTGCTTTACCAGCCATGAGCGGAATCCTCGAGAAGGGGGCGGAGTTTTTATGTGCCTTTGAGCCTAGGACTGATTGCCCGCTGATACAAACGAGGATTGCGCACCATATAGTGATATTTTGTCACTTCGAAAATCAGAACCCCGCCACATTTGCGGCCTTACGAGTGAGGTTGACGTACATGCGACGCAAGATCCCCAGCACCACTGCATTGGTTTGCTTCGAGGCCGCTGCGCGTCACCAGAGCTTCACCAAGGCCGCCCAGGAGCTTTCCTTGACCCAGGGCGCCGTCTGCAGACAGATTGCCAGCCTGGAAACGTTCCTTAACGTAGAGTTGTTCCGCCGCTCGCGCCGTGGTGTGAAGCTGACCGAGGCGGGCCTGTCGTACAGCCGCCAGGTTGCCGCGCAACTGGACGCGGTGGAGCGCGACACCTTGTCAGTGATGCGACAGCAGGGCGCCAGCGTGATCGAACTGGCAGTAGTACCGACATTCGGTACCCAATGGCTGCTACCGCGCCTCAAAGACTTCCAGCAGCGCCACCCGGAAGTCACCGTGAACCTCACCAACCGCACCCGGCCATTTCTGTTCGCGGACACAACATTCGATGCCGCCATCTATTTTGGTGATGGCGACTGGTCTGGCACACAGTCGCAGCGGCTGATGGGGGAAAACCCGTTACCCGTATGCAGCCCGGCACTGCTGGGCGGGCAAGGCACGCTCGAAGCACGGCACATCGCTGAGCTGCCACTGTTGCAGCAGAGCACGCGGCCGTACGCGTGGCGGCAATGGTTTGCCAGCGTGGCCATAAATGTGGAACGTGACATGACCGGCCCACGCTATGAGCTGTTTTCGATGCTTGCCCAAGCGGCCATGCACGAGATGGGCGTCGCGCTGATACCGCCGTTTCTGATCCAGCGCGAGTTGCAGGAGGGTAGGCTGGTAGTCGCTAACAGACACGTCCTGACTAGCGACAAGGCCTACTATCTGATGATTCCAGAACGCAAGGTGGAGTCCGCATCACTGCGCGCATTCCGTGACTGGCTGGTGAGCCAAGCGCAGGCATATGCCCAGGAACGGGACAACCTGACCCCGTAGTCAATTATTTTTAACACCTACAGATATATGTATTTGTCGCATATTCGTAAACTGTTACGTACGCACAAAAATACCCGCTAACCGTCCTGACTACGGGGCTTTGCGGGTTATTTTGCGACATCGAACAAGCCATCAGCGAACTGGCCAAAATTTTTTTGTTTTTTTCTCCTAATCTGGCAAGAGCCCGTAGTTGATGGGCTGCGACCTTATGCGTGCGACAAGCGGTCACAGGGTGACTTGTAGTTTTAACTTCGTTTCGCTCCAGAACCGGTTGAAGCCCTATGGGTTCGTCTGCAAAATGCTTCGCCCGCCCAGGATCCGGCGGGATGGCGCTCCACAGCCACCCAGCACACCATTCGCAGTGCGCTGGCTTTGACAAAAACAAAGGTCACCGCAGGAGAAATAGTCGTGCACATTGGTGTTCCTCTCGAGACGCAGACCGGTGAGACAAGGGTCGCTGCGACCCCCGAAACCATCAAGAAACTGATTGGCCAGGGCCATCAGGTCACCGTTCAACGGGGGGCAGGGCTCAACGCCGCCATTCCGGACAGTGCCTATGAGGCCGTGGGTGCTTCCCTGGGGACCGCAGCCGATGCATACGGCGCCCAACTGGTCCTGAAGGTGGTCGCGCCCAACGACCAGGAACTGGCCCTGATCAACAGCGGCAGCCTGCTGGTAGGTATGCTCAACCCCTTCAACAGCGAACTGATCGGCAAGATGGCCGAACGCGGGATCACCGCCTTCGCGCTGGAGGCCGCGCCCCGCACGTCAAGGGCGCAGAGCCTGGACGTGCTGTCGTCACAGGCGAACATCGCCGGTTACAAGGCCGTGCTGCTGGCTGCCCATCACTACCCACGCTTCATGCCCATGCTGATGACCGCCGCCGGTACGGTCAAAGCCGCCCGGGTACTGATCCTGGGTGCGGGCGTTGCCGGCCTGCAGGCCATCGCCACGGCCAAGCGCCTGGGCGCAGTGATCGAGGCGTCCGACGTACGCCCGGCGGTGAAGGAGCAGATCGAGTCGCTGGGCGCCAAGTTCATCGACGTCCCCTACGAGACCGACGAAGAACGGGCGTGCGCCGAAGGCGTCGGCGGCTATGCCCGGCCGATGCCAGCCAGTTGGATGCAACGCCAGGCCCAGGCCGTGCACGAGCGCGCCAAGCAGGCGGATATCGTCATCACCACCGCATTGATCCCTGGCCGCAAGGCGCCAACCCTGCTCAGTGCCGAAACAGTGGCCCAGATGAAGCCTGGCTCGGTCGTCATCGACCTGGCCGCGGCCCAAGGCGGCAACTGCCCGCTGACCGTGGCGGACCAGG
The DNA here is from genome assembly GCF_009932375.1 of Pseudomonas juntendi. Classification (GTDB taxonomy): domain Bacteria; phylum Pseudomonadota; class Gammaproteobacteria; order Pseudomonadales; family Pseudomonadaceae; genus Aquipseudomonas; species Aquipseudomonas juntendi. The sequence continues at coordinate 67,838 of NZ_BLJG01000078.1, read as the reverse complement.
TCGTTCAGGCACATGGCGTGACCATCGTCGGCCCTACCAACCTGCCGGCCCAGGTCGGCGCCGATGCCTCGGCGCTGTATGCGCGCAACCTGCTGGACTTCATGAAGCTGCTGTTCGACAAGGACGGCGCACTGACCATCAACCTCGAAGACGACATCGTCGCGGCCTGCCTGATGTGCCGCGATGGCCAGGTCGTCCGCAAGAACGGCTAAGGAGCACGACAATGGAAGACATGCTGATTTCCCACGGCATCTACAACCTGATCATCTTCGTGCTGGCCATTTATGTGGGCTACCACGTGGTGTGGAACGTCACCCCGGCGCTGCACACCCCACTCATGGCGGTCACCAATGCCATCTCGGCGATCGTCATCGTCGGTGCCATGCTGGCCGCCGCCCTGACCGTGACCCCTGCCGGCAAACTGATGGGCACCCTGGCGGTGGCCCTGGCCGCAGTCAATGTGTTCGGTGGCTTCCTGGTCACCCGCCGCATGCTGGAAATGTTCAAGAAGAAAACCAAGAACGAGGCGCAGAAGTAAGCATGAGCATGAATCTGGTAACGCTCCTCTACCTCGTCGCCTCGGTGTGCTTCATCCAGGCGCTCAAGGGGCTGTCGCACCCGACCACCTCGCGGCGCGGCAACCTGTTCGGCATGATCGGCATGGGCATCGCCATCCTCACTACGGTTGGCCTCATCTACAAGCTCGCGGCGCTCTCCATCGGCAACGGTGGGGCTACGACCGGCATCGGTTACGTACTGGTCGGCCTGCTGGTGGGTGGTACCGCCGGTTCGATCATGGCCAAGCGGGTCGAGATGACCAAGATGCCCGAGCTGGTCGCCTTCATGCACAGCATGATCGGCCTGGCTGCGGTGTTCATCGCCATCGCCGCAGTGCTCGAACCGCAGTCGATGGGCATCGTTGCAGCCATCAGCGACCCGATCCCTACCGGTAACCGCCTGGAACTGTTCCTCGGCGCAGCCATTGGTGCCATTACCTTCTCTGGCTCGGTGATCGCTTTCGGCAAGCTGTCGGGCAAATACAAATTCCGCCTCTTCCAGGGCGCACCCGTACAGTTCGCCGGTCAGCACAAGCTCAATCTGATCCTGGGCCTGACCACCATCGCCTTGGGCCTGCTGTTCACGTTCACCGGCCATTACAGTGCCTTCACCCTGATGCTGGCCTTGGCCTTTGTCATGGGTGTGCTGATCATCATTCCGATTGGCGGCGCCGACATGCCGGTGGTTGTTTCAATGCTCAACAGCTACTCGGGTTGGGCAGCTGCGGGTATCGGCTTCTCGCTGAACAACTCGATGCTGAGCATCGCGGGCTCGTTGGTGGGCTCTTCTGGCGCCATCCTTTCGTACATCATGTGCAAGGCGATGAACCGTTCGTTCTTCAACGTCATCCTCGGCGGCTTTGGTGGCGATACCGACGCGGGGGCGGCGCAAGGCTCGCAAGAGCAGCGCCCGGTCAAGTCCGGCTCGGCTGACGATGCCACCTTCCTGTTGAGCAACGCCGACAGCGTGATCATCGTTCCGGGCTATGGCCTGGCGGTGGCCCGTGCCCAGCATGCACTCAAGGAACTGACCGAAAAGCTGACCCACAACGGTGTGACCGTGAAGTACGCGATTCACCCGGTTGCGGGGCGTATGCCTGGGCACATGAACGTGCTGCTGGCCGAAGCCGAAGTCCCATACGACCAGGTCTTCGAGATGGAAGACATCAACGCCGAGTTTGGCCAGGCCGACGTGGTACTCGTGCTGGGCGCCAACGACGTGGTCAACCCGGCGGCAAAAAACGACCCCAAGTCGCCCATTGCCGGCATGCCGATTCTCGAAGCGTTCAAGGCCAAGACCATCATTGTCAACAAGCGCTCGATGGCCAGTGGCTACGCCGGCCTGGATAACGAACTGTTCTACCTGGACAAAACCATGATGGTATTCGGTGACGCCAAGAAGGTCATCGAAGACATGGTCAAGGCAGTGGAATAGAACACGGCAGCAAACCCGCCGATATAAAGAAAGCCCCGGTAAGCATCTACCGGGGCTTTCTTTTTGTTGATCCGGATCAACGGCTCTACCGAGAGGCTTCTCATACGACCATGGTCGTGGGACGGCAATGGGCGAAATCTCTAGACTGCGCTGCAGTAGTTTCAGCAGCCCGAGATAACAATCCATGTACCGTGACCGTATCCGCTTGTCCTCTCTGCACAGCAAGGTAATGAGTGCGGCTGATGCCGCTGGTCTGATCGAGGACGGCATGACTGTCGGCATGAGCGGCTTTACCCGCGCCGGTGAGGCCAAGGCCGTCCCGCATGCACTGGCCGAACGTGCCAAACAGTCGCCACTGAAGATCAGCCTGATGACCGGCGCCAGCCTGGGCAACGACCTGGACAAGCAACTGACCGAGGCCGGTGTATTGGCCCGCCGCATGCCTTTCCAGGTAGACAGCACCCTGCGCAAGGCCATCAACGACGGCAAGGTGATGTTCATCGACCAGCACCTGTCGGAAACCGTCGAACAACTGCGCAACCAGCAATTGAAGCTGCCGGACATCGCGGTCATCGAAGCCGTGGCCATCACTGAGCAGGGCCACATCGTACCTACTACATCGGTGGGTAACTCGGCCAGTTTCGCCATCTTCGCCAAGCAGGTGATTGTCGAGATCAACCTCTCGCACAACACCAACCTCGAAGGTTTGCACGACATCTATATCCCCACCTATCGCCCGACCCGCACGCCCATTCCGCTGGTCAAGGTCGACGATCGTATCGGCAGCACCGCCATCCCGATCGACCCGGCGAAGATCGTGGGTATCGTCATCAGCGACCAACCGGACTCGCCATCTACCGTGTTGCCGCCAGATGACGAAACCCAGGGTATCGCCAACCACCTGATCAACTTCCTGAAGAAGGAAGTGGAAGCTGGCCGCATGACCAACAAGCTCGGCCCACTGCAGGCCGGCATCGGTAGCATTGCCAACGCCGTGATGTGCGGCTTGATCGAGTCGCCCTTCGAAGACCTGACCATGTACTCCGAAGTGCTGCAGGACTCGACCTTCGACCTGATCGACGCCGGCAAGCTGCGCTTTGCATCGGGCAGCTCCATCACCCTGTCGACCCGCCGCAATGCCGATGTATTCGGTAACCTCGAACGCTACAAGGACAAGCTCGTACTGCGCCCGCAGGAAATCTCCAACCATCCGGAGGTCGTGCGGCGCTTGGGCATCATCGGTATCAATACCGCGCTGGAGTTCGACATCTACGGCAACGTCAATTCCACCCACGTATGTGGCACCAGGATGATGAACGGCATCGGTGGCTCGGGTGACTTCGCCCGTAACGCCCACCTTGCCGTATTCGTTACCAAGTCGATTGCCAAAGGCGGTGCAATTTCCAGTGTGGTGCCAATGGTCAGCCATGTGGACCATACCGAACACGACGTGGACATCCTGGTCACCGAACAAGGTTTGGCCGACCTGCGTGGCCTGGCCCCGCGCGAGCGGGCACGCGTGATCATCGACAACTGTGTGCACCCAGATTACCGCGCGGCACTGAACGATTACTTCGAGCGGGCTTGCCAACGTGGCGGCCATACGCCACATATCCTGCGCGAAGCGCTGAGCTGGCACGAGAACCTGGAAGAAACCGGCCGCATGCAAGCGAGCTGATCCAGCGGCGGCCTGGAACAGCAGCCCCGCTTCTGCTGTTCCAGCCCATTCGCGTTTCACGTCCGACACAAGAATATCCAGAACTGTACTACTGTACCTGTCCTAGGCTTCTTTCAAGCCTGCAGAACATCGCCACACACCAAAAATGCACCATGAAGATGCAGACCAGTACAGTTGCGCCTGTTTCGAGTGCAACAGTAGGGTTACACAGTTAACTGAGCCATCGTCTTTCGCATGAACTGTATCTACTGTTCTGGACAAGAGAGGAGGATCATTGGCATCAGTTAAATCACTACCTAATCCCGCCATAAGCGGAAGGATGAAGCATCATGGAACGTACCCTCAGTTCCGGTCTGGTTTTTGAAAGCAACGCCCAGCAATCCAACGCATCGCTGCCGCTGCGCGCACTGTCCACTCTGCTGCTGTGGCAGCGCCGCATGGCAAGCCGCCGTCAACTGGCTCGCCTGGACGCTCGCCTGCTGGCCGACGCTGGCATCAGCGAGTCGCAGCGTTACGAAGAGCTGAGCAAGCCTTTCTGGCGCTAAGCACCGGCTTGCCGGCTTCGGCCGGCACCGCGAATTCCTGAAACCCGTTGCAGGCAACTGCGACGGGTTTTTTGTTTGTGGCATGCAGAGGTCAGCGTCAAGCGCTGAACAGGTACAGTTTGTGTATTACAAACCCTAACCGATACAGTTTCACGGCCCGTTCTTCGTTAACATCTGGAAACACCCGCGCGTGATACGCTTAGCTTGGCAGTCTGGTAGAAACCACTGTCATAAGTACCGCGACCAGCAATGCGAGCGTCCGATAAGCAGAACCACCCGACCCGAGTTCAGGAGTGCACGAAATGTCCCGTAAATATCTGATTGGCGCCGCTCTTATGCTGAGCCTGGCTGGCACCGCAAACGCCACCAGTTTCGTCGTCACCACTGACGCTGTAGTAGGGGCAGTAGCTGCGTCCACCGACGCCACCTCGGATGTTTCTTCGTCGTTCCGTGACGATAAAATCGTCCAGGCCGCCCGTGACGACGCTGCCAGCTTCGTAGGCAGCCAAGGCGATATCCGCGGTGCCAAGCTGGAAAGCGCGTTCCTGCACATCCGCGCACAAATGCCAAGCCTGCAAGCCAGCGACGCCGAACTGGCCCAGGCCATTCTGGCAATCTAAGCGCCGGCAAGCGCCCAGGCTGTGCCGGGGGCCCCCGTACAGCCACGCCAGCCCTCGCCACCCTTACTTCCAGTTGTCGTAGAGCCCATGCGTTATCTGTTGCCGCTGCTGTTTTCCCTTGCCGGCATGGCCAGCGCCCATGCCATGGACACCACTACCCAAGGCCTGGTGATCTCGGCCTACGCCACCAGCCAGGTCACCACTGCACCCTTTGATCGCAAATTGGTGCGTGAGGCCCGTGACGATGCCGCGGTATTCGTCGCCACCCATGGCCAGATCCGCGGTGCTCGGCTGGAAGCCGCCCTGGAATCATTACGCCATAATTGCGCACGGCAGGGCGTTGGCGATCTGGAACTGGCGCAAGCAATTCTCGTCCAATGACTACATCTGACTCCCTGTAATTTTTCGGAGATGCTCCATGCGTAAACCGCTGATTGCCGCTACCCTCGGCATGCTGCTGCTGGCTGACCTGGCCCAGGCACAGACCCTGGTGGCCACCAGCAACATCATCGTGCGTGCCTTTGGCCGCTCGATCGACTTCACCTCGGACACCACCACTTCGATCCGCGACTCGAAAGTGGTACGCGAAGCCCACGACGACGCAGCCAGCTTCGTGGCCAGCAACGGGGACATCCGTGGCGCGCAGCTCGAAGCTGCCCTCACCACCCTGCGCGAGCGCGTTCCGGAAGCACGCGGCGCCAGCGACCAGGTATTGGCCGAAGCCATCCTCGCACTGTGAAGCCCGTGCGTGCCTGGCTGCTCGGCTGCGCCCTGACGCTGCTCGGCACGCCCGCCCTGGCCGGCCTGCAGCTCGAGCTGCAGTCGTCCGGCCTCGACCCACAGCAGACCCAAGCCAGCCAGGCCCTGCTTGACGAGGCCATGGCCAAGCTGCCCCCGCGCTTCAAGCAGCAACTCGACCGCCGCGTGCAGGTCAGCTGGAGCGACAACATGCCAGCCGACGCCTATGGGCAGGCCACACTGGTGTCCACGCTTCAGCTCAACCGTCGCCTGCTGCCCGGGCTCACCGATGGCAGTGCCGCCATTGAGCGCACCAACCGCCCTCATGGCACCGTGCGACAAGAGCTACTGGCCACTGTCCTGCACGAGCTCAGCCATATCTACGACCGTGCGCGCCTATGGCCCAGCCGTGAAAGATCGCTGATTGCCCGCTGTAAACGCCAACAGGGCACCGTGGGCAAAATCGGCCTGCCTGAGGAATGCCGCGGCCAGGCTGAGCGCCGCTTCACCCTGAGCGATGACCCGCGCCTGCTTGACCTGGCCGGCTGGCCGCAATACGTGGGCCGCCGGGGTGAGCGTGAGCAGCATAACGGCCAGTTCGTGCGCAGCCCCGACAGCTATGAACTCAGCAGCCCCAAGGAATACCTCGCGGTGAACATGGAGTACTTCCTCCTGGACCCGAGCTACGGTTGCCGCCGCCCGGCGCTCAACCAGTACCTGCATGAGCATTTCGGCTGGGCACCGCCACAGAACACTTGCGCCAGGGGCTTGCCATTCATCAATGCCGGTAGCGACTTCGCCCGCCAGCCACTGGGCGAAATCGACCCCGAACGGGTTTATGAAGTGGACTACCTGCTGGCCGAAGCCAACCAGAACCTGGTCAGCCGCTGGGGCCACAGCATGCTGCGCCTGGTCATCTGCAGACCCGGCCGCCCCCGCGGGCCAGACTGCCGCCTCGACCTGGACCAGAGCCTGGTGCTGTCATACCGCGCGTTCGTCAACGATGTGCAGCTATCGAGCTGGGACGGCCTGGTCGGCGTCTATCCATCGCGCCTGTTCGTGCTGCCGCTGGGCCAGGTCATCGACGAATACACCAAGACAGAGCTGCGCAGCCTGGCCTCGGTGCCCTTGAAGCTGAACCGCGAAGAGATTGAAAACCTGGTGCGCCAGGCTGCCGAAATGCACTGGAGCTACGACGGCAACTACTGGTTCCTGTCCAACAACTGTGCCGTAGAGTCATTGAAGTTGCTGCGCAGCGGCACCGCCAACCCGCAATTGAATGACCTGGACAGCATCATGCCCAACGGTTTGCTGGCCGTGCTCAAGGGCAGGGGGCTGGCCGACACGAGCGTGCTCGACAACCCCCGCGAGGCGCTGCGCCTGGGCTACCGCTTCGACTCCTACCGCGAGCGGTACCAGGCCATGTTCGAGGTGCTGCGCAAGCAATTGCCGATCAAGCAGCAACTGGTAGAAGACTGGCTGGCCTTGAGCGCCGAGCAACGTCGCCCCTGGTTCGCCCAGGCCGACCTGCGCACCAGCGCTGCGCTGCTGCTGCTGGAGCAGGCCAGCCTGCGCCGACAACTGTTGCTGGCCCAGGACGAGGTCAAGCAGCGCTACCTGAATGCCGCAGCGTTGAAAGATGGCAGCGTCAACAAGGCCGATGCCACCCTCAAGCAAATGCTTGCCAACAGCGGCTTCCTCAGCCGCCCGGCAGAATTGCTCGACAGCAAAGGCTATGGACTGCCGCAGCCCGAAGAACGCGAACACCTGGAGCGGGAGAGCAAGGAACGGCAGGCCCGGTTGCTGCGCCTGAGTACCAACCTGGACAAGGAGGTGAGGGCGCTGCTGGCCCCTTCGCGGGCCAGGGAAATTTCTGCGGTCGAGGCCAATGTGAAGCAGATAGGCGAGCATTTGCGGGCACTGCACAAGGCTGCAGGTGGCCTGCAGTTGTAATTGCGCCTATCCGCGGCGAGCCGGCTTCCACCCTATTGGAGCTGGCTTGCCCGCAGCAATGGCAGCCACCCTCGGTCACATGCTGCATCATCTACCTCTCGTCGCCTTTGCTTCAGCGAAAGCTGGCTGAAAGCTTGTGCTCATAGGATAGCGCCACCACCGGCACAAGACCGGTCAGCCAGGGCACCCGGTAACAACCGCGCCCGGCCCAATCAACAACAACAATGGTGATCCTGATGTATTCCTGTGCCCGCCTTCGCGCAATCCCCCTCCGCATGCTCCCCGTGCAGCGCCAAACGCGCTGACCCGCCCGAATCGACGTTCCTTTCGTAGCGCCACGCCTGGAGTATTGCCATGCTGACCTTCCTCGGCTTTGCCATGGTCATCACCTTCATGTACCTGATCATGACCAAGCGCCTGTCGGCCTTGATCGCGCTGATCCTGGTACCGATCCTGTTCGCCGTGTTCGGCGGTTTTTCCGCCAAGATCGGCCCGATGATGCTCGAGGGCATCAGCAAGCTCGCACCTACCGGCGTGATGCTGATGTTCGCAATCCTGTATTTCGCCCTGATGATCGACTCCGGCCTGTTCGACCCGGCCGTGCGCAAGATCCTCAAGCTGGTCAAGGGCGACCCGCTGAAAGTCTCGGTGGGTACCGCCGTACTGGCCCTGGTGGTTTCGCTCGACGGTGATGGCGCCACCACTTACATGATTTGCTGCGCCGCCATGCTGCCGATGTACAGCCGCCTGGGGATGAGCCCGCGAATCATGGCCGGCCTGACCATTCTCGCGGGCGGCGTGATGAACATGACCCCTTGGGGCGGCCCGACCGCACGTGCCGCCAGCGCCCTGCACGTGGACCCGTCGGACATTTTCGTGCCGATGATCCCGGCCATGTTGTTCGGCGTACTGGCCATCCTGGCCATTGCCTACCTGTACGGCAAGCGTGAGCGTGCCCGCCTGGGTGAACTGCACCTGCCAACCGATGACACCGACCATAGCGATATCACCGTTTCGCAATTCCCTGAAGCCCGCCGCCCCAAGCTGCTGTACTTCAATGGCGCGCTGACTGCCGCCCTGATGGTCGCGCTGATCGCCGGTATCCTGCCGCTGCCGGTGCTGTTCATGATCGCCTTCAGCATTGCCATGATCGTCAACTACCCCTGCCTGCAACAGCAGAAAGACCGCATCGCCGCCCATGCCGGCAGCGTGCTGGCAGTCACCGGGCTGATCTTCGCCGCGGGCATCTTCACGGGCATTCTGTCTGGCACCGGCATGGTCGATGCCATGTCCAAGAGCCTGCTGGCAGTCATCCCTGAAGCGATGGGCCCCTACATGGCAGTGATCACCGCAATCGTGAGCATGCCGTTCACCTTCTTCATGTCCAACGACGCGTTCTACTACGGGGTTTTGCCAGTGTTGGCCGAGGCCGCCAGCCACTACGGCATCAGCCCGGTTGAAATGGCCCGCGCATCGATCGTCGGCCAGCCGGTACACCTGCTCAGCCCACTGGTACCCTCGACCTACCTGCTGGTAGCCCTGGCCGGTATCGAGTTTGGCGATCACCAGCGCTTCACGCTCAAGTGGGCAGTGCTGGTGTGCCTGTGCATAATGTTCGCCGCGCTGCTGATGGGCATTTTCCCGCTGTTCAGTAGTCTTTAATAAACGCGTATTACCCCACCGCGACGCGCCCTGCAGGGCGCGTCGCCTTTACCGCTCGAAGGAAACAACATGGAATGGCTGACCAGCCCGGAAATCTGGGTTGCCTTTTTTACCCTCACCGCGCTTGAGATCGTCCTCGGGATCGACAACATCATCATGATCTCGATCCTGGTCAGCCGCATGCCCAAGCACATGCAGCCTCGCACCCGGATCTTCGGCCTGGCCCTGGCCATGGTCACCCGCATCATGCTGCTGTTGTCGATCACCTGGGTCATGCGCCTTACCGCCGACCTGTTCGTGGTGCTCGGCCAGGGCATCTCCGGGCGTGACCTGATCCTGTTCTTCGGCGGCCTGTTCCTGCTGTGGAAAAGCTCGCAAGAGATCTACCACGGCCTGGAAGGTGAGGACGAAAACGATGAAGCGCCCAAAGGCGCAGGTGGCAAGTTCTTCTACACCATCATTCAGATTGCCATCATCGACATCGTGTTCTCGCTGGACTCGGTGATCACCGCAGTAGGCATGGTGTCCCACGTGCCAGTGATGATCGCTGCCATCGTCGTGGCCGTACTGGTGATGATGCTGTGCGCCGGCGCCATCAGCAACTTCATCGACAAGCACCCATCGCTGAAGATGCTCGCACTGTCGTTCCTGATCGTGGTCGGTACCGTACTGATCGCCGAAGCGTTCGACGTACACGTGCCCAAAGGCTACGTCTACTTCGCCATGGCTTTCTCGCTGGCGGTAGAGGCCATCAACATTCGCATGCGCACTGCCCTGGCCCGCAAGGACGGCAAAGAGCATGACCCAGTGAAACTGCGCAAGGACATTCCGGGTCAGTAAGAGCGGAACGTGCAGGACAGCGGGGGCCCTTCGGGGCCCCTTTTTCATTTTTGAATGGCTGCTACGTAGCGCCTGCAAGACCGGCAATGATTCATTCACGGTATGTTTCAAATTGATGACTACCGTGCGAAGCTGGCAAGCACTGCGCAAAACAGCTAAAGCTTTGAGTGAGCAATGAAAACCTATTCAAACGCTCACGTTTCTTCCCTTGGCCCCATGGGCCTGTGCTTCAGGGGGCCTTCGCCATGCTGACCCTGCTCAACCTGCTCTCGGCCGTAACGCTACTGGTCTGGGGCACCCATATCGTGCGCACCGGCATCCTTCGGGTATTCGGCTCGAATCTGCGGCGCATCATTGGCCAGAACATGAACAAGCGCCCGCTGGCATTCATTGCCGGCATTCTGGTCACTGCCATGGTGCAAAGCAGCAACGCCACGGCCATGCTGGTCACCTCGTTCGTCGGCCAGGGCCTGATGGCCATGACTCCCGCCTTGGCAATCATGCTCGGCGCCGATGTCGGCACTGCGCTGATGGCCCGGGTACTCACGTTCGACCTATCCTGGCTGTCGCCGCTGTTGATCTTCCTCGGCGTCATCTTCTTCCTTTCGCGCAAACAGACGCGGGCTGGCCAATTGGGCAGGGTGGGTATCGGGCTGGGCCTGATCATCCTGGCGCTGGAGCTGATCGTACAGGCCGCCGCGCCCATCACCCATGCCCAGGGCGTGAAGGTGCTGTTCGCCTCGCTGACGGGCGACATCATGCTTGATGCCCTGGTCGGGGCGATGTTCGCCATGGTCTCTTATTCCAGCCTGGCGGCCGTTCTGCTCACGGCGACCCTGGCCGGTGCCGAGGTCATCAGCCTGCCGGTGGCCATTGGCCTGGTAGTCGGCGCCAACATCGGCAGTGGCCTGCTGGCGTTCATCAGCACCAGCATGCAGAACGCCGCCGGCCGCCGGGTGGCCTTGGGCAGCCTGCTGTACAAGCTGATCGGCCTGGTGTTGATCATTCCCGTACTGCACCCGCTGGTAGGCTGGATGGACTCGCTGAGCTTCAGCCCGCAAGAGTTGGTCATCGGCTTCCACCTGCTCTACAACACCTCCCGTTGCTTGCTGATGCTACCCACGGTCAACCCCATGGGTCGGTTGTGCAATGTGCTGCTGCCCGAGCGGGAACACAGCAACGGCCAGATCCGTGCGCGCCACCTCGACGCGTCCGCACTGGAGACCCCCAGCCTGGCCCTGGCCAATGCCGCACGGGAAACCCTGCGCCTGGGCGACATCGTCGACAGCCTGCTCGAAGCCATGCTGGGGGCCCTGCGGGGCACCCAGACGGCGCTGCCCCAGCAGGTACGCGCCCTGGGCGAAGATGCCGACGCCCTGTACAGCGCGATCAAGCTGTACCTGGCGCAGATGACACGCGAGGACCTCAGCGAGCAAGACAACCGTCGCTGGGCGGAAATCATCGAAGTGGCTATCAACCTCAAGCTGGCCTGCGACCTCATCGAGCGCATGCTGCGCAAGGTCCAGCAGCAGAAGACCAGCCAGCGCCGTGAGTTTTCCCAGGTCGGCCTGGAAGAACTGACCGGCCTGCAGGAACAATTGCTGGCCAACCTGCGCCTGGGCTTGTCGGTGTTCCTCAGCGCCGACCCGGAAAGCGCCCGCTTGCTGCTGCGTGAAAAACGCCGGTTCCGGGCCCAGGAGCGGCGCCTGGCCCACGCCCACGTCAGCCGCCTGCAGCGCAAAGTCATGCAAAGCCTCGAGACCAGTTCGCTACACTTGGAGCTGATCGCCGACATGAAGCGTTTGAACTCTTTGTTCTGTAGCAGTGCCTATGTGGTACTGGGCGGCTCGGACACCGGCGGGTTGATGCTCGACAGTGTGCCAGACGAAGCCAGCCATGATTCTGCCTAGCTGAGGACCCTAGCTCGCCCATGCGTTGCCTGATGTTCGTTTGCATCCTGATCTGCAGCCTGCCCACTTTCGCCCTCGACCGGTCGCGGGTGGAAGGCTACCTGTTGCCCAACGGCCTGCAGGTGATTCTGAAAAATGGCTACGAGCGTGACCATGTGGCGATACGCCTGGTGGTCGGGGTTGGGCTGGATGATTTCGATTGCGAGCAGAAAGAGCTGCCGCACCTGCTTGAGCACCTGCTGTTCAGCGGCATCGATGAAACCGGCGAAGGCGGCCTGGAAGAGCGCCTGCAGGCGCTGGGCGGGGAATGGAACGCCTTTACCAGCAGTGCCGATACCACTTTCGTCATCGAAGCACCGGCGCGCAACCAGCGCAAGGTACTCGACCTGTTGCTGGCGGTCATCCGCGATACCCACATCGATGCCAAGGCCCTGGCCACCGCCAAACGCATCATCGAACGCGAGGATGGCGGCCACTACGGCCACCTGCAGCGCTGGCTCGACCGCCAGGACATCGGCCACCCCGCCAGCGACCAACTGGCCACCGAGCTGGGCCTGAAGTGCCCAGAGCGCTCCAACGTCGACGACATGACCCTGGAACAGGTCCAGGCCCTGCGCGACCGCTGGTACGCCGCCAACAACATGACCCTGATCATGGTCGGTGGCCTGGACCGCCTGTTGCCAGCCTATCTGGAACGCTCGTTTGGCGAGCTGCCGGCCACCGAGCCAGAAGAGCGCCGCAATCTGGATAGCATCACCCAGCAAGCCGAGCAGCGCCGCGATCTGACCCGTGGCTGGCTCGGTGACAGCGTGAAACTGCACTGGCTTTTCATCGAGCCGGTACTGGACAACGACCACCAGGCCACCCTCGACCTGCTGGCACGCTACCTGGACTGGGCCATCTACGACCAGCTGCGCCTGCGCAATGGCTTGTCCTATGGGCCCTCGGTGCAGCGCGAAAGCTTCGGTGACACCGGCCTGCTCAGCGTCAATGCCGACCTGGAGCGCGATGACATCGACAAGGCCGTAGCGGTCATGCAGCGGTTGTTCAAGCACCTGCGCAAAGAGGGGCTGGACCCGGATACGTTCGCCCGCATCAAGGATGCCAGTGTCGCCAAGGAAAGCTGGAGCACCCAAGGCAACAGTGCCTTGGCCGACTACTACTGGGGAGCGCTGAACGACTACACCGACGGCCGCTTCACCAACCCGGTGCGCAAACTGCGCCAGGTCACCCTGGAGCAAGCCAACCAGGCGTTGCGGGAATTGCTCAAGGAAGACGGCTACGTACGCATTGAAAAGCCGCTGCTGGGTTATGACGAATTCTATGGGCTGGGTGCCCTGTTGGTAGGGCTGATCGTGGCCGCGGGACTGTTGCGCTGGCGGCGGCATGGCCCACAGCGGCCGAGCGGTGCTACACGCCGGCGGTGAATCAGCGGTATTCTTTTGCCAGTACTGGCCTCTTCGCGGGTAAACCCGCTCCTACAGGGACCCCACTGTTGCAGAAGCTGTGGTGATCCTGTGGGAGCGGGTTTACCCGCGAAGCGGCCGGCACAGCCACCCAACTCTCTCCCGTTGTAGAGCCAATGCCCCAGATCCCCCGCATCGTCCAGCGCATCATCGAACTGCTCAAACGCTATCCCGGCATCATCGCGCTTGGGGGGTTTCTTTCAGGTATCGGCAGCTTCATCCTGGTCGACCGCCAGGCCGGCCTGGCCAGTTGGGTTGCCGTGCTGATGCTGGTGAGCTGGGTGTGGCTGATGCTGGAAAACACACTCACCGGCCTGTTCGCGCGCACGTTCAACCGCGAAATCCCGCAGCCACTGCTGCGCTACGCCACGCAGATGATCCACCAGGAAACACTGTTCTTCGTTTTGCCCTTCTTCTTCATCACCACGACCTGGAACAGCGGCCAGCTGGTGTTCACGGGCCTGCTCGGCGCTGCCGGCCTGGTGTCGATCATCGACCCGCTGTACTACAAATGGCTGGCTCCGCGGCGCTGGCTGTTCCTGGCGCTGCATACCCTGACCCTGTTCGCTGCGTTGCTCACGGCGCTGCCGATCATCGTCCACCTGACCACCGCGCAAAGCTTCAAGCTGGCGCTGATCATCGCCATGGCGCTGTCGTTTCCCAGCTTGGCCAGCAGTTTTCCGATCAACAACTGGCGCCGGGCTGTGGCCTTGTTGCTGGTCACGCTGTCGGTGGGTGCTGGCGGCTGGTTGTTGCGCTCCTGGGTACCGCCGGCAACCCTGTGGATGACCGAGGTGGCGGTGAGCACCGAAGTGCTGAACCGCCAGCCAGGCGAGTCGCTGCACGAAATTGCCGCCAGCAGCATTCGCAGCAGCGGCTTGTACGCCTATACCGCCATCAACGCACCACGCGGCCTGAATGAGCGGATCTACCACGTGTGGCAGAAGGACGGCCAGGAGGTGGACCGCATTGCCCTCGACATCCACGGTGGGCGCAAGGAAGGCTACCGGGCCTGGACGCACAAGCAGAACTTCCCACCCAACCCGGTGGGCAGGTGGCAGGTACGGGTTCTGACCGAGGATGGCCAAGTGATTGGCGTACTGCGCTTCAAGGTGGTCGACGATGCGCCAGCCGGGTAATCAACACCTGCTGGTACACAGCACATAATCACCAAACAGCCCCGGCCTGCTGCGCTATGATCAGCCCCTGAGCCTTAGCGCCGAGTCAGTTGCATGGAGCCTATGACCACCCCCAGCCTCACTCTGGATACCAGCAGTCAACCGGCCTGCCTGCGCATTGCCGGTGACTGGACCTTGGCGCACTACGCCAGCCTGAAACGCGACAGCGAGCGGCTGCGTGCGCAATACACCCCCGACACCGTCGCCGACCTCAGCCAGCTGGGGCGCCTGGACACGGCCGGTGCGTCGCTGCTGGCCGAACTGCTCGGCACCGAGCGTCTGTCGCGCTGCACCCACGACCTGCCGGAAGCCAGCCGGGCGCTGCTGAAGAATGTCTACCAATCGGTCCAGGACTACTGCATCCCGGTGAAGGAGCCCGAGCGCAACGTGCTGCTGTTGCTGCTGGAGCGTATAGGCTGCGCCGTCGGCACCCTGTGGCAAGACAGCATGCAACTGCTCGGTTTCATCGGCGTCATCCTCGAAACGCTGCTACGCCGTGCCCTACAGCCACACCGCTGGCGCATCACCCCGATCGTCGCCCACATCGAACAGACAGGGCTGGATGCCGCGCCAATCGTGGCCTTGCTGACCTTTCTGGTGGGTGCCGTGGTGGCCTTCCTTGGCGCCACGGTGCTGGCTGACTTCGGCGCAACGGTGTTCACCGTCGACCTGGTGGCGTTCTCGTTCCTGCGCGAGTTCGCCGTGTTGCTCACCGCCATCCTCATGGCCGGCCGCACCGCCAGCGCATTTACCGCGCAGATCGGCTCGATGAAAGCCAATGAGGAAATAGACGCGATCCGCACCCTGGGCCTCAACCCCATGGAACTGCTGGTGGTACCCCGGGTGCTGGCCCTGCTGATTACCCTGCCGCTGCTCACGTTCGTCGCCATGCTTTGCGGCATCGTCGGCGGGGCCGTGGTGTGCGCCCTGTCGCTGGGCATTTCGCCGGCCATGTTCCTGTCATTGCTGCAAAGCGATATTGGCGTGCAGCACTTTCTGGTCGGCCTGGCCAAGGCGCCGTTCTTTGCCTTTCTGATTGCCGCCATTGGCTGCCTGGAAGGCTTCAAGGTCAGCGGCAGCGCCGAGTCGGTCGGTGCACACACGACTTCGGCCGTGGTGCAATCGATCTTCGTGGTTATCGTGCTCGACGCGGTGGCCGCGCTGTTCTTCATGGAGATGGGCTGGTGAACCGACGTGAGAGCGTGATCGAAGCCCGCGGCATCTGTAACCGCTTTGGCCGGCAAGTGGTGCATGAAAACCTCGACCTGGACCTGTACCGCGGCGAAATCCTTGCCGTGGTGGGCGGCTCTGGCAGCGGCAAGTCCGTGCTGCTGCGCAGTATCATAGGCCTGCGCCGCCCCAACGAAGGGCAGATCAAGGTGTTCGGCCAGGACCTGGCCGGCCTGCGCGAAACGCAGCGCTCATTGGTCGAACGGCGTTTTGGCGTACTGTTCCAGAAGGGCGCGCT
Organism: Pseudomonas juntendi; assembly: GCF_009932375.1. GTDB lineage: Bacteria > Pseudomonadota > Gammaproteobacteria > Pseudomonadales > Pseudomonadaceae > Aquipseudomonas > Aquipseudomonas juntendi. Next base: position 51,788 of record NZ_BLJG01000078.1, on the reverse strand, counting down.
GTTCTCTTCCCTGACAGTGACCGAGAACGTTGCCCTGCCACTGATCGAGCATGCCGGGTTATCCCGCGCCGATGCCGAGCACCTGGCCGGGGTAAAGCTGGCATTGGCCGGGCTGCCGACCTCGGCAGCCGACAAGTACCCTGCTTCTTTGTCGGGGGGCATGATCAAGCGCGCAGCGCTGGCCCGGGCCCTGGCCCTGGACCCGGACATACTGTTCCTCGACGAGCCGACCGCAGGCCTGGACCCGATCGGCGCTGCGGCCTTCGACCAGTTGATCCTCACCCTGCGCGATGCGCTCGGCCTGTCGGTGTTCCTGATCACCCACGACCTTGACACCCTGTACACCATCACCGACCGCATCGCCGTACTGTCGCAGAAAAAGGTCCTGGTGGCCGGCCCATTGGCCGAGGTCGAACAGACCAACGACGCCTGGATCCAAGAATACTTTCACGGCCCACGCGGGCGCGCAGCCGAACAGGCCGCCACCCGCACTGGCCAGGAGCGCTGAGCAATGGAAACCCGAGCCCATCACGTTCTTATCGGCCTGGTCACCGTCCTGGTGGTAGCCGGTGCCATGCTGTTCGGCCTGTGGCTGACCAAGTCCAGCGTCGACGATGCGTTCAAGGACTACGAAGTCGTGTTCAACGAGGCAGTTTCCGGCCTGTCTCGTGGCAGCCCGGTGCAGTACAACGGGATCAAGGTGGGTGACGTTTCCACCCTGCGCCTGGACCCTAAAGACCCGCGTCGGGTATTGGCACGGGTGCGCCTTAGCGGCGACACCCCAGTCAAAGAAGACACCCAGGCCAAGCTGACCCTGGCCGGCGTGACAGGCAACTCGTTCATCCAGCTCAGCGGCGGTACCCCACAGAGCCCCGAGCTGAAAGGCAAAGACGGCAAGCTGCCGGTGATCATCGCCTCGCCATCGCCCATCTCGCGCCTGCTCAATGACAGCAGCGACCTGGTGACCAACATCAACTTGCTGCTGCACAACGCCAACCAGATGTTCTCCGAGGGCAACATCGACCACCTCAGCAATACCTTGGCCAACCTCGACAAGACCACCGGCGCCTTCGCCGGGGAGCATGGCAGCATCAGCCAGGCGATCGAGCAACTGGTCCAGGTAGGCAAGCAGGCCAGCGCGACCCTGGCCGAAACCCAGGTGCTGATGCGCAATGCCAATGGCTTGCTGGGCACCGAGGGCAAGCAGGCCATCGGCAGCGCCGAGCAAGCCATGCAGTCGTTGGCGCAGAGCACTGCCACCATCAACAGCCTGCTGAAGGACAACAGCGAAGCCATCGGCGACGGCGCCCAGGGCCTGAACCAGCTGACCCCGGCCATCCGCGAACTGCGCGAAACCCTCAACGCACTCAAAGGCATTTCCCGGCAACTGGAAGCAGACCCCAGCGGCTACCTGCTCGGCCGCGACAACAACAAGGAGTTCCAGCCATGAAATCGTCGCTGCGCTTAGTGGCTTTGGCGGTCACGCTTGGGCTGGCCAGCGCCTGCTCGATCCTGCCCACGAGCGAGCCTGTGGACCTGTATCGCTTGCCGGTCAACCAGATCAGCCGCAGCGCGCCGCCGCTGGATTGGTCATTGCGCCTGAACAAACCGCTGGCCAGCGAGGTATTGGCCGGGCCACGGATTGCGGTCATCCCGCAGGGCAATGTGGTCAGCAGCTACAAGGGCGCGCGCTGGAGCGATCCGGCCCCGATGCTGCTGCGCAACCGGCTGCTCGACGGCTTTCAGCGCGACGGCCAGGTGCAGCGCCTGAGCGCCGACGACAGCAATTTGCAGGCTGACTACGAGCTGGCTGGCGAGTTGCAGGCGTTCCAGAGCGAATACCGCGCGGACGGCACCGTGGAGGTGGTGATCCGCTATGACGCACGGCTGGTGCAAGGCCGCACTCAGCGCATTCTCGCCAGCAAGCGCTTCGAAGTCCGCCAGCCGCTGGCAGACAAGCAAGTAGCCGGGGTAGTGGCCGGGTTTGGCCAAGCGTGCGACCTACTCACCGGGCAGGTGGTGGACTGGGCGATTGCCCAGGCTGGCAGCGGCTCAACCCGCTAGGGTTTACCCGTTGATGCGGTGCAGGCCTGCAGATCGTTCAGGCAAAGAACCAGTAACACACGCAGATGGCTGCCACTACACCAGAGAACTCGGCCAGCAGCGCACACCCCACCGCATGCCGCACACGCTGGATGCCCACCGCGCCGAAATACACCGCCAGCACATAGAAAGTGGTCTCGGTACTGCCCTGGATGGTTGCCGCCACCAGGGCAGGGAAGCTGTCCACCCCTTGGCTCTGCATGGTCTCGATCAGCATTGCCCGCGCCGCGCTCCCGGAGAACGGCTTGACCAACGCTGTCGGCAGGCCTTCGACGAAGCGCGTGTCCAGGCCCAACCAGTTGACCGCATGGCGAATACCGTCCAACGCCAATTCCAGCGCGCCCGAGGCCCTCAGCACGCCCACAGCCACCAGCATGGCCACCAGGTAGGGCAGCAGGTTCTTGGCGACGTCAAAGCCCTCTTTGGCGCCCTCGACAAAGGCTTCGTACACCTTCACCTGCCGCAACGCACCGATCACCACGAACAGCAGGATCACGCCAAACAGCGTCAAGTTACCCAGGATCGACGACAAGCTGGCCAGTGCCGCTGCCGACAATGTGCCCAGGAAGGCCATGAAGCCACCCAGCAGCAGCGCACCGGGGATGAAGTAGGCAAGTACGACCGGGTCCCACAAACGCAGGCGTTGCATGACGGCCACCGACAACAGCCCGACCAGGGTCGAGACACTGGTGGCCAGCAGGATCGGCAGGAACACCATGGTCGGGTCGGGCGCGCCTTGCTGGGCGCGGTACATGAAGATGGTCACAGGCAGCAGGGTCAACGAAGAGGCGTTGAGCACCAGGAACAGGATCTGCGCGTTGCTCGCCGTGGTGCTGCTGGGGTTCAGCTCCTGCAACGCGCGCATGGCTTTGAGGCCAATCGGTGTGGCGGCGTTGTCCAGCCCCAGGCCGTTGGCCGCGAAGTTCATGGTGATCAGGCCCAGTGCCGGGTGGCCGGGTGGTACTTCCGGCATCAAGCGCGCAAACAACGGGCCCAGTACCTTGGCCAGCCATTCGACGATGCCGGCCTTTTCGGCAATTTTGAGAAAGCCGAGCCACAGGGTCAGAGTGCCAAACAGCAGCACCATCACCTCGACAGAGAGCTTGGCCATGGCAAAGATGCTCTCGACCATGGTCGCAAAAATGCCCGCGTTGCCGCCTATCAGCCATTGGGCCAGGGCGGACACCGCCGCCACCAGGAAAAAGCCGAGCCAAAGGCCATTGAGCATCCGTGTGTTCCCCCAGAAAAGTGCCCGAATGATAGCGTATCGGGGCGCAAGGCTGCAGACCGCGGCCGCGCAACATCACAGACAACAAAAAGCCCCGACGGGTCGGGGCTTTTTGTCCAGCGGGGTATGAACTCAGCGCTTGGCCGCTTCGCCAACCACCGCAGTTTGCTGTTTGTCAGCCATGAGCGAGGCGTAGTACTGCTCGCCCTTGGCCGCATCGTACATGCCTTCCCAACGCGAGATGACCAATGCCGCCAGTGCGTTGCCGATCACGTTCAGCGCGGTGCGGGCCATGTCCATGATGCGGTCGACGCCGGCGATGAAGGCCAGGCCTTCCAGCGGAATGCCCACGCTGCCGAGGGTGGCCAGCAGTACCACGAACGAAACGCCCGGCACACCAGCAATACCTTTGGACGTGACCATCAGGGTCAGCACCAGCAGCAGCTGCTGGCTCCACGACAGGTCGATACCGTACAGCTGGGCAATGAAGATCGCCGCAATGCTCTGGTACAGGGTAGAACCGTCGAGGTTGAAGGAGTAGCCGGTCGGTACCACGAACGAGCAGATCGACTTCGGTGCACCGTACTTCTCCATTTTCTCGATCACCCGTGGCAGCACGGTTTCCGAACTGGAAGTGGAGTAGGCCAGGATCAGCTCATCTTTCATGATGCGCATGATCTTGATCACCGAGAAGCCAAACAGGCGAGCCACCAGGCCCAGTACCATGAAGGCGAAGAAGGCAATGGCGAAGTACACCAGCAGCACCAGCTTGGCCAGCGGCAGCAGCGAGCTGAAGCCGAAGTTGGCGACAGTCACGGCGATCAGGGCGAACACACCGATCGGCGCGTAGTTCATGATCATGTGGGTGACCTTGAACATGGTTTCCGATACGGCCTGGAAGGTCCGTACCAGCGGGTCGCGCAGCTCTGCCTGCAGGCTCGACAGCCCAAGGCCGAACATGACCGAGAAGAAGATGATCGGCAGCATTTCGCCACGCATCAGCGCTGCGAAGATGTTCGACGGGATCAGGTTGAGCAGGGTCTCGATGAAGGCGTGCTCATGCTGCACTTCGGCCGCGGTCGCCTGATACTTGGAGATATCCACGGTACCCAGCGTGCTCATGTCGATACCGGCACCGGGGTGGAACAGGTTTGCCAGCACCAAGCCGACGACGATGGCGATCGTGGTCACCACCTCGAAGTAGATGATGGTCTTCAGGCCAATGCTGCCCAGTTTCTTCGCATCGCCAACCCCGGCGATACCCACGATCAGCGACGAAATCACGATCGGGACGACGATCATCTTGATCAGGCGAATGAAGATGTCACCGGCGGGCTGGAGGACGTTACTGATCCACCAGGCCTTTTCTGCACTGAAGTGGTTCAGCAGCGCGCCGATTGCAACACCCAGCACCAGACCGATGACGATCTGCCAGGCGAGGCTCAGTTTTGCCTTCTTCATGTCTTTACCCTTTGTTCTAGTGGTCATGACACCGGGTGGAAACAGGCGTGACAGAGCCCTTGGCCAAGTCACACGCAATAACGGTTTCTGTCCGGCGACGTTATGTAAGGACACCGCAGGCGAGCGACAGGGCGCCCTGGCCAGCGAAAAAGGCGGCAACTATTGCGATGGCAGGGGGGGAAATCTAATGCCGGAAACGCATACCCCATGCAGGTTATGCATACCGTTTTCGACCGACGAGGTAGGTTTGCAAGTCATTGATTTATAACGTTCGGAATCCCGAACAAGACGAGACAGCCATATTCAGGCGGAACTGGCACTCTCAAAAGAAGCGACAAATATGTCGTGTTCGACAATCCGAATGGCCGAAATGCCACTTGTGAGGGAGTCGATGCGGAGGGAAAAAATTTGATGTACGGTCGAGACAAAATGTGTCTCGGGGAAGAAAACGCGCAAGGAAAGAGGCGTTTCCTACGTGGCTCCTCGGAAGTCAGGTCGGCTTGGGTATCCCAGCGATACCGCCGACCTGAGGCTTCCGATTCCGCCGTTCCTGACCCGACCCAACGCTGGAGGCACTCCCTGTACCCCTAGGCCACTCCGATCATGTCTCAACCAGAACAGCCCGGCCCCTTGGTCATGTGCAACCCCTCCTCGGGGCGGCGCATCATAGAAGGCTGAACGCTACAAAGGTTCAGCTTCTATTTCGTGTCAGTGGGTGACCACTCACCAGCACTGGCAACCACGGCTCAGTACCAATTCGGGTCACGCTTGAGCTGCTCCTGCAGCATCGTCTTCATGCCGTCATCCGGCTTGCCCAGCCAGCGGTACTGCGCATGTCGGGTTGGCGACTTGTCCTTGGGCAAGCCTTCAGGCACCTCCACGAGCATGCCGTAGGCATCATCCTTGTCCCAGCTGAACGCAACGATCAGGCGCTTGTAGGTGCACTTGTCCTGGGCCTCGCACAGGGGGCCGACCAAGTACTTGTCGCCATCTTCCGTAACAGCAGACATTTGCTGCTCCGAGCTGCCGGTGAGGTTGACCACCCAATCGGGCAGGCGCTCCTCGCCTTTGATCGTGTCCTGCCAGGTTTCCCGATATTCCGGGTCCGAACCCAGCAGCTGGTTGGCACGGACCTGGCCATCATTGGCAGCCAGTGCCGCTGCACTGCTACCCATCAGCAGGGCAGCAGCCAGGGCAGTGTGTAGCTTCCTGCTCATTGTCAACCTCGACCGCGTCCAAAGAAGAAGGAGGCTACAAACAGGACCAGGAAGACAATGAACAGGATCTTCGCAATACCTGTAGCAGCGCCGGCGATACCACCGAAGCCCAGAACGGCAGCGACAATGGCGATGATGAGGAAAGTGATAGCCCAGCTCAGCATGGTGTTTCTCCTTTCTTTTTCAGAACTTCAAACGGTCCGCCTTAGAACACCCAGCGGTCTTGAGGCACGACATGTTCCAGAGTGGCCGGCGACGCCGCCTTGCCCTGGGAGGGCAACGGGTCCGCCGCCTTGACGAAACTGTTGGCCCGGGTCGACTGGATCTGGCTCAGCAGCGCGGTCTGTGCAGCCACCTGGTCGGCCAGACGCGCTGTTTGCCAGCTGTAGTAGAAGAGGCCGGCAGCCAAGGTCAAAACCAGTGCGATCCCTACCGACACCAGGTGGCGCAGTGACAGGGTGGCGACTTGCGAGTGGTTGACGGACTGGCGATTCATGCCGGCTCCTCCTGCTGTAATTTTTGTTCAAACCTGAACAGGTAATTGCAGCCTGCATGCCAGCCTCATAAATAAATAAAAATCCTTTAAAAACAATAACTTAACTATTTAGCCGCGGGCGTGTCAGGACGTATCCTGCACGATGGCCATGCTGGGGTCGTGCGAATTGCACGATCAGCCTTCAACCTTGGTCGCGACCTTCAGCAGATCGGCATCCACCCCCCGCACGCCAATGATCTGCCGGGCTATTTCCACGGCAATGGTTTTTTGCTCCGCACTGACCACTTCGCCGGACAACCGCACCATGCCCTCTTCACTGGCCACTTTAAGGTTCAGCCCATCGAGGTTGCGGCTGTAGCGGTAGCTACTCTGGATCTTGTCGATGATCCAGGGGTCGCTTGGCTGCGGGCCGCTTGGTGTTCCCACAGCGGTTTCCCGCGCTTTGGCCATGGCAGCGCTGTCGAGGCTGACAAGATTGTTCACCAGGTGCACGCCATCGGTTGTGCGCGCCACCACGCCCGCCAGCTCCTTGGCCTCGGCGCTGTCGACTTTACCCCGCAAGGTCACCACGCCCTCGCTGCTTTGCACTTCGATTGCAGCCTTTTCGGTGGTGCGGCTCCACAGCAACCGCGCACGGATCACCGCTGCCAGGGTGGCGTCCTCCAGGCGCTGGGCATAGGCCCGTAGCTCGAGCGGGCGCTCGACCAGTTCAGCGTTGACCTGCAGCTGGTTATCGACCTGCTCGACACCTCGGGTAGCCAAGGCCACGTCTTCGGCCAACCGGCGCTCCACCTCGTTTTCTACCTCGCCGGAAAGCCGCGCCTGTTTGCCGTCTACCTCGACTTTGATACGGAACGGGTTGAGCATGCGGTTCAGCGACAACGCCGTTTGCAGCGCCCCTTCAAGCCGGGCGTCATGCACGGGGTCCGCGAGAGCGGGGGTGAACACGGGAAGCAAAGCGGCTGCTAACACAGCGCTGCGTAGGGCAAAGGTCATGGCGTTACCTCCTTCTGTAGGCAAAAGCTGAAAATCATCGCAACCAATGTGCCACCCTATGCCTCTAAGCAAAGCACCGGGAAATGGGGCCTGAAGGCGTCGTTTAGCCATTGGCTAGCATGCAAAGGACAGAATCCTTCAGAATTGACCATGCAACTTGCCCGATTTTTCCCACACTAAATAAAGATCTACCCTTAAGGAGCGCAGGAAATGGAATCAGCCCAGGACAACCAAGGCCGCATTCTGCTGGTGGATGACGAGTCCGCGATCCTGCGCACTTTCCGCTATTGCCTGGAGGACGAGGGCTACAGCGTGGCCACCGCCAATAGCGCCGCCCAGGCAGAGAGCCTGCTGCAGCGCCAGGTGTTCGACCTGTGCTTCCTGGATTTGCGCCTGGGTGAGGACAACGGGCTTGATGTACTGGCGCAGATGCGCATTCAGGCGCCCTGGATGCGCGTGGTGATCGTTACCGCGCACTCGGCAATCGACACGGCAGTGGACGCCATCCAGGCGGGTGCCGCCGACTATCTGGTCAAGCCCTGCAGCCCAGACCAACTGCGCCTGGCCACCGCCAAGCAACTGGAAGTGCGGCAACTCTCGGCTCGCCTCGAAGCGCTGGAAGGTGAAGTGCGCAAACCCAAGGACGGCCTCGACTCACACAGCCCGGCGATGATGGCCGTGCTGGAAACCGCCCGCCAGGTCGCGACCACTGACGCCAACATCCTCATCCTCGGCGAGTCCGGCACCGGTAAAGGCGAGCTGGCCCGCGCCATTCATGGCTGGAGCAAGCGTGCACGCAAAGCCTGTGTGACCATCAACTGCCCGTCGCTGAATGCGGAGCTGATGGAGAGCGAGCTGTTCGGCCATACCCGCGGCGCCTTCACCGGCGCCAGTGAAAGCACGCTTGGGCGGGTGAGCCAGGCTGACGGCGGCACGCTGTTCCTCGACGAGATCGGCGACTTCCCACTGACCTTGCAGCCCAAGCTGCTGCGTTTTATTCAGGACAAGGAATACGAGCGCGTGGGTGACCCGGTTACCCGCCGGGCGGACGTGCGCATCCTGGCTGCCACCAACCTCAACCTAGAAGAGATGGTGCGCGAAAGCCGCTTCCGCGAAGACCTGCTCTACCGCCTGAACGTCATCACCCTGCACCTGCCGCCCCTGCGCGAGCGCAGCGAGGACATTCTGACCCTCGCCGACCGCTTCCTCGCCCGCTTCGTCAAGGAGTACTCGCGGCCAGCACGCGGCTTCAGTGAAGAAGCCCGCGCGGCGCTGCTCAACTACCGCTGGCCCGGCAACATTCGCGAATTGCGCAACGTAGTGGAAAGAGCCAGCATCATATGCCCGCAAGAGCGGGTAGAAATCAGCCACCTGGGCATGGGTGAGCAGCCGGCTGGCAACGCCCCACGCGTTGGCGCCGCGCTTAGCCTCGACGAGTTGGAGCGTGCGCACATCGGTGCCGTACTGGCCGCCAGCGACACCCTGGACCAGGCCGCGAAGACCTTGGGCATCGACGCCTCCACCCTGTACCGCAAACGCAAGCAATACAACTTATGAAATGGCCACCCATGAAGCTGCGCACGCGGCTTTTCCTCAGTATCTCGGCACTGGTCACCGTGGCGCTGCTCGGTCTGCTGCTGGGCTTGGTCAGTGTTCTGCAGATGGCCACGATGCAACAGCAACTGGTGCGCGACACCACCCACTCATTGGAGGTGGGGCTCAAGCTGCGGCAGAACCTTGGCGAGCAGTTGAACCTGATTCTGGATGACGACACCGCCCCGGAAAACCTGCGATCGCTGCAGGACAACTTCCAGTCCCTTCTGGCCAAGGGGCTGGAGCAAGGCGGCGAGCGCACCGGTTTCAGCAAAGCCAACAGCAACTATCAGGCCTTCCTCCAGGCTTACCGCGACAGCCCGGCCCCTGCCCGCAGCATGGGTGTGGACCAGCCGCTGGGCGCCGCATTCAATCAGGTCCGCACCGACCTGATCGACTCCCACAGGCAGGCCCTGGACCTGATTACCCGCAGCGAGGAGCGCAGCCGTGACCGCGCCTTGCTGGTCAGCGGTGTGCTGGGCTTGATGGGCCTGGTGGTGCTGGTACTCGGCTTTATCAGTGCGCACAACATCGCCCGGCGCTTCGGCCAGCCGATCGAGGCGCTGGCCACGGCAGCCGACCAGTTGGGCAAGGGCAATTTCGACGTCACCCTGCCAGTCACCCAGGCGGCCGAACTCAACCAGCTCACCCGCCGCTTCGGCTTGATGGCCGATGCCTTGCGCAAGCACCAGGCGACCAACGTCGACGAGCTGCTGGCCGGCCAGCAACGCTTGCAGGCGGTGCTGGACAGCATCGACGATGGCCTGTTGATCATCGACCGCCAGGGCCGGCTGGAACACCTCAACCCGGTAGCCCAGCGCCAGCTGGGCTGGAATGACAGCCGGGTAGGCAGCAGCCTTGCCGAAGCGTTGCAACGGCCAGAGCTGGAACAGCAGCTGCGCCAAGTGCTGCGGGGCGGCAGCCTGGACCGGCCACCAGACGACCTGAACATGGAGGTGGATGAAGAATCGCGCCTGCTTACCTACAGCCTGACCCCGGTCAGCCACCCGCAGGGGCCGATTCTTGGCGCAGTGATGGTGCTGCACGACGTAACCGAGCAGCGCGCCTTCGAACGTGTGCGCAGTGAATTCGTGCTGCGCGCCTCCCATGAGTTGCGTACGCCCGTTACCGGCATGCACATGGCCTTCGGCCTGTTGCGCGAGCGCGTCAAGTTCCCGCCAGAAGCGCGGGAGAATGACTTGCTGGAAACCATCGGCGAAGAAATGCAGCGCCTTACCCAGCTGATCAACGACCTGCTTAACTTCTCGCGCTATCAAAGCGGGCTACAGAAACTGGAGCTGGCTCCCTGTGCCATCGACGAACTGGTGGAGCGGGCACGACTGCGGGTTGCCGACCAGGCTGCGCACAAGCAGATCGAGTTGGTGAGCGACCTGGAGCAGCCACTGCCGCGCATCCAGGCCGACCCCGCGCAACTCGATCGGGTGCTGGACAACCTGCTGCACAACGCCATCCGCCATACCCCCAAGGGCGGGCGCATCCGCTTGCACGCCCGCCGCCATGCGGAGCGGGTGATCATCAGTGTCGAGGATAACGGCGAAGGCATCGCCTACGGCCAGCAAGGGCGCATTTTCGAGCCCTTCGTGCAGGTTGGCCGCAAAAAAGGTGGGGCGGGGCTGGGCTTGGCGCTGTGCAAGGAGATCGTGCAACTTCATGGCGGGCGCATGGGCGTGTTTTCGCGGCCGGGGCAGGGCACGCAGTTCTATATGGCATTGCCAGTCTGACGCACGCCTACACCCTACGCGGGTCGTCGCGGCTGATGCCCGCGTGTGACCATCTGGGCAAACTGCCTGGCCGTCAACGGCCGGGCAAATAGCCAGCCCTGGCCGTAGTTGACCCCTTCACCGCGCAACAGCGCCGCTTGGTCCTCACTCTCGATACCTTCGGCAATCACCCGCAGGTGGAGGTCGTGGGCCATGCGAATGATGTGTGGGGCAACGCCACTGCTGGCGGCATCATGGCCAAGAGCGTCTATGAACGCCTTGTCGATCTTCAGGCAGTCCACCGGCAACGTCTGCAGGTAAGCCAGGCTGCAATAGCCAGTACCAAAATCGTCGATCAGCACCTGATGCCCTGCGGCGCGCAGTGCCTGCAGATTTTCGCGGGCCACTACCACGTCGATCAAACCCCGCTCGGTCACCTCGAAGGCAATCTGGCTGGGCGCCACCCGGTGCAACGCCAGCAAGCGCGCCGATACTCGGCCGATGCGCGGCTCCATCACATCGCAAGCCGCCAGGTTGATCGAGATATAAAGGTTGGGGTGCGAACGCAGCAACGGCCCAAGTTGTTCAAGCACACGTTGCAGCACGAAGTCCGTGATCTGGCGGATCTGCCCGGTGTCTTCCGCCAGCGGTATGAACAGGTCGGGGCTGGTCAAGGTACCGTCCGGGCGGCGCCAGCGCACCAGCGCCTCGGCGCCCACGCAACGCCGGCTGCCAAGCTCGATGATCGGTTGGTAGAGCACCTGCAGCTCGCCACGGCGCAGCGCACCCTGCAGCTCTGAGCTCATCGAGCGCCGCTGCAAGATCAGCTGCAACACCAGCCAGCCGATGAAGCAGGCGGCCAATACGCTACCCGGGAACAACAGCCAGAGCATGCCGTTCATGCGCAGGGGCAAGCTGACACGCGGGGCGATCAGCACCAGTTGGTAGTCAGGCGACTTGGTTGGCATGCGGTAGATCAGGCGGTCACTGAGTTCGAGCAGCGACTTGTGGCTATTCGACCAGGCCGAGGGCGGCGGCCATACCGGTGGCGGGCCCAGGACCGGAATGGCGCGGGCACCGTTGTCGAGTACTACCACCAGGCTGCCACCCGGTGGCAGGTCGACCACATCGGTCAGGTGCCCACGTGAGGTCGAGACCAGGAACCTGCCCCGGCCGAGCATCAGCGCGGCGAGGTTCTCGTTCGGCTCGGTGGTGGTGTTGAGCCAGTAGCTGTAGACCGGCCCCTTGATGTCCGGCGGCCGCAAGGGCACGAACGCGCGCTCGTTACCCCGGTTCGAGCAGGCGACATTGCCGTCCACGTAGGCCGCTTCGTAAATGAAGCGCGAACTCAAGCCCACCTGCTGCAAGGCCGCCAACATGGCCGGGCTGCATCCACGCAGCGGCTGTGCCTGCAACAGGTCGACACCCTCGCGCAGCTGGCCGAATACCTGCTCCAGGCGCTCGAGAAAACGCTCGCCCTGGGCGTTCATCTGCTCGGTTTCGCTCTGTTTCAGCTGCTGCAGGGCGATGCCGATGCTGGCAGAAAGCAACAGGGCGGCGCTGGCCAGTGCTGCCAGCGTGGCGAGCATCCAGGGACGGTAGAAAATTTGACGCAGCAAGCCAATGGCAGACGACATGGACGGCATCCAGTTGATAACTAAGGTATAGCAACTGAATCAATAATCACCTGCGCCGTTTAGCGCTTCGCTTGCCCATGCCAGGCCCCGGCCAGCACGGGCAACGCCCCTGTCACCGCGCGCGGCCTGGTGACAGTCAACGGGTCCGGTTGAGCACCTGCAGCATGGCCGCCGTCTGCGCATCGGGCATGCCGTCGAAACGTTGCGGGCGGAAGCGCATCTGGAAGGCAGCGATGACATGCCGGGTGGCTACATCGAGCACGCCTGTTTGCTCGATCTGATAACCAAACCGCGCCAGCTCCTGCTGATACCAGCCAACGCTGGGCGGGTTGACGTTGAAGTATGCTTGTTGCTGCGCCACGGCGTTGGCATCTGGCCAGACCCCCAACCCAGCATCGGCCAGGCGTTTCCACGGGAACAAAGGGCCCGGGTCAAGCTTGCGCAATGGGGCGATATCGCTGTGGCCAATGATATGCCGGGGCTCGATATTGTTACGTTTGACGATGTCCTTGAGCAACGCGATCAGCGCCTGGATCTGCGCCTCGCTATAGGGGTACCAGACCCGCCCGTTGGGTGTATCGGCAAAGCCTGGGTTGACGATTTCGATGCCGATGGACGACGAATTCAGCCATGTGCGCCCCTGCCACTGGCTGTCACCGGCATGCCAGGCGCGACGGCTCTCGTCCACCAACTGGTACACCGTCGCCGGGCCATCACCAATCAGGTAATGGCTACTGACCTCACCGTGGGTGAGCAATGCCAGCGAGCGTTCCAGCGAGGCATTGGTGTAATGCAAAACAACGAACTGGATACGGTTGTCCTGGTTCGCCGAAGGGTGGCTGCGGTCGATGCGCAGGCCCGTGGAGCAACCTGCGACGGTGAACAGCAGAAAGGTGATCAGGGTTTTTTTCAGCGTGGAAAGCACGTCGGAGGCCTCGGCGTAAGAGCGCTACAGTATAACGTGCTCGCCAGCAGCAATGTTTGCCGCGAGTCAGTGGCTGCCCATCAGTTTTGTTCCACGCGATTGCGCCCGAGTTCCTTGGCCCGGTACAACGCGGTGTCGGCGCGCTTGAGCACCTGGTCTGCGCGCTCGCCAGCGCGGAACGCCGCCAACCCGATGGAGGTGGTGATCACCACCCGTTCACCCTTGAAGTGGAACGGGCAGGCTTCGATGGTCGCCCGCAGCAGTTCAGCGGCTTGCGCAGCCGCCGGCGGGGCCGTCTGCGGCAGCAACAGGACAAACTCTTCGCCGCCGAACCGGGCTATGAAGTCACGGCCGCGCAAGCACTTGCGCAACTGGTCGGCAACGATCTTCAGCACTTTGTCCCCGGCCAGGTGCCCATAGCTGTCATTGATGCGCTTGAAATGGTCCAGGTCGAGGATCGCCATTGCCAGATGGCCGCCCTGGGCCTGCCATTCGAGCATTTCCCGGTCCACCCGCTCACTCCAGGCCGCCCGGTTGGGCAGACCGGTGAGCGGGTCGAGCAGGGCCTTTTGCCGCTGCTCTTCCAGGTGTTCACGGTAACCGAGTGCCTCGTGCTCCATGCTTGCCACACGCTCCGACAACCCCTGCAGGCGGTTGGCCAGTTCCTGCTCGCGGCGATCACGCTGGTGCTTGTGCTCGTCCATGGTCACCAACAAGCCTTCCAGGCGGTTCTCCAGGATGTGCTTGAGGCTGTCGACATCGGCGGCACCTTGCACGCTGCTCTGCAACCCGTCTACGTGCTCGCGCAATTGGGTGTCCAGCGCGCGGGCGGCACTGCTGTTGTCGGCATGGCCGGCGCTGGCTTCATGCAGATGGCTCTGGAACCCTTCCAGGCGCTCGTTGAGCTGCTGCAAGTAGGTTTCAAATTCATGCTGCCCACTGTCGGTGATCGCCAGCATCAGCACTGCAAGGTCGTCCAGTACCGGGATCAGCTCATACCAGTTCAGGCCGCGGGCCACCCGCGCACGCATTTCCAAAGCCTGGGCCTTGTGCCGCTCGGGCAGGCTGAGGTCGTCGAGCAGGCCAAGCAAGGTTTGCTCGATGTGTGCAGCGACCTGACTGTACGGCGGTTCCACCGCATCGGGGAGGGCATAAGGGCCGTCTTCGCCGAACGTTGGTTCAAGCTCCGCTAAGGGTGCAGGCGCCGGCAGCGGCTGACTGACCCCGTGTTCGGCGGCCGGCCCTTCACCTGGCTGCGGCACTGGCGATGCGGGTACTTCGGCCGCTTCGATCAGCGCCGGGCCAGCTGCATCTGGCGCTGGCTCTGGCTCGGGCGCTGCGGGCAGCTCGGCGGGCGGTGCAGCAGGTGCTGGCAACGGTTGCAACGCATCGATATCAACATGCGGGTCGGCGTCGGGGCTGGGTGGCGCTGCGTGCGGTGGAGCCTGGGCACCCGGCACCGCTTCGGGCACAAGCGCCGGCTCCGCTTGGGCATCGTCATCGCGGCTGCCGAACAACCGCTGCAGAAAACCAGGGCGGGTTTCTTCACCCGGCTTGCCCAAGGCGGCCAGCGCACGCCCCTGCAAACCGCTCAGCTCACCCAGCAATGGCGGCAGGTCGCGTGACTGGGTAACGCCCCCATCGAGCTTCTTCGCCAGCTTTTTCAGCGGCCGGGCAATATCACCAGGCAGCGGCAGGTTCTGTAATTGGCCCACCAGTGCAGCCAAGGCATCGCCAACCTGGTTCATGCGGTTTTCGCGGCGCTGTTCCGAATCCAGCACCGCCTTCTCCAGGCGCGGAATCAGCCCGGCAAGGCCAGCATCCATGTTGTCGCTGCGAATGACCTCGCGCATTTCTTTCATGCACGCGTCGACCACCTTGTCACTGCCTTCGGCAGCCAGGGTACTGCGCACCAGGCCACGGCGCAGCAAGTCGAGACGGGCGTCCCAACGACGTTCGAGCTTTTCTTGCTGCTCGATGGCTTTGAGGTATTTTTCTTTCCAGCGCTCGGCTTCTTCGGTCATGCCTGGATCCGCGACGGGTGATACATCTGGGGCTGTCTGATTACACGCTGTCGGCGCGCACGCCCAACACTTGAGGGCGTGCGACGCCTTGGCTGATTCAGCTCAAGGCCGGCAGCGTATCCACAGTCAATGCATCAGGCAATCGGATCTCTACCGCCACCGGAAGGTGGTCGGAAATAGGCTGGGCCAACACCTCGACACGCTCCAGTGTAAGGCTGGAACTGAGCAGAATGTGGTCCAGGCACCGCTGGGGTCGCCAACTGGGGAAGGTAGCTTCGACCTGCGGGGCCACCAGGCCCAGGTCACGCAGGGGTGAGTGCTCGAGCAGGTCGGTGGCATGGGTGTTCATGTCGCCCATCAGCACCTGGTGGCGGTAGCCGCCAATCAGCTCGCGGATATAGCCCAACTGCAGGGCGCGGGTCTTGGCGCCGAGGGCCAGGTGCATCATCACCACGATCAGCGCATCCTCGCCTTCGCCGAACCGCACCAGAATTGCCCCGCGCCCGGCGGGGCCCGGTAACGGGTGGTCTTCGAGCAATTGCGGCTTCAGGCGGCTGAGCACGCCGTTACTGTGCTGGGCAAAACGCCCAAGGTTGCGGTTGAGCTGTTGGTACCAGTAGGGGAAGGCACCCAGCTGGGCCAGATGCTCGACCTGGTTCACGAACCCGGAACGCAGGCTGCCACCATCGGCCTCCTGCAGGGCCACCAGGTCGAAGTCGCTCAACAGCTTGCCGATCTTCTGCAGGTTGCCGGCGCGCCCGTTATGCGGCAGCAGGTGCTGCCAGCTACGGGTCAGGTAATGCCGATAGCGTTCGGTGCTGATGCCGACCTGAATGTTGAAGCTGAGCAGCCGCAGGCGACCATCGTCCGGCAGGCCGGGTGCCTGCAGGTGATGCTCGTTGACCTGCGGCTGGTGCAGGCCAATGCCACGCGTAGCTCTGAAGCGGGGCATGGGATACGCCGCTTACTTAGCGGCGCGCTCCTTGGCGATCAGTTGGTCGGCGACATTCAGCACGCCTTCGGGCCCACCTGCGGTACCCAAGTCGAAGCGGTACTTACCGTTGACGACCATGCTCGGTACCCCAGTGATTTCGTACTTCTTCGCCAGTTCCTTGTCCTTGTTGAACTGGCCCTTGACGGCGAAAGAGTCGAAGGTGGACAGGAACTTGTCCTTGTCCACGCCCTGGGTGGCGAGGAAGTCGGCCATGTCTTTCTTGTCGGTCAGGCGCATGTGCTGGTTCTGGATAGCGTCGAACACCGCTGCGTGCACTTTCTGCTCAACGCCCATGGCTTCGAGGGTCAGGAACATCTGGCCGTGGGCATCCCATGGGCCACCGAACAGGGCGGGTACGCGCTTGAAGTTGACATCCTTGGGCAGTTTTTCGACCCAGGGGTTGAGCGTCGGCTCGAAATGGTAGCAGTGAGGGCAGCCGTACCAGAACAGCTCAACCACTTCGATCTTGCCAGGCTCGGAAACCGGAACAGGGTTGCTCAGCTCGATATATTCCTTGCCGGCAGTGGCGGGCTCTGCGGCCTGCACCGCTGTCATACCGAATACGCTGGCGGCGACCAGCGCAGCGCTGAGAATCAGTTTACGCATGCTTTACTCCTGAGCAATCATGGGTCGCCACTACGCGACCTGCCTTGAGACAGGCCGGGAAGGGCTTGAGTTCTGTAGTGTACCGGCTACGCACTGAAAAAAGGGTAGCCCAGCCACCCTTTCATCATTGGCCTGCAACATTAACTGAAAGTTAATGCGAAGCCCCTGAAGGCATGTGCAGCACCTGCAGGACCGCGCCGCCAGTCAGTGCAGGCCCTGGATATAGCTGGCCAATGCCTCGATATCGTGGTTGCTCAGCTTGCCGGCAATGGTGCGCATGGTCATGGCATCGCCGTCGTTGGTGCGGTTGCCTTCACGGAAGTCGGTCAACTGCTTGGTCACGTACTGGGCATGCTGCCCACTCAAGTGCGGGAAACCGGCCAGGGCGATACCCGCGCCATTGGGCGAGTGGCAGCCGGTGCAGGCGGGCATGCCTTTTTCCAGGTCGCCGCCGTTGAACAGCGCGCGGCCGCGCTCGACCAGTTTGGGGTCGGCAGCCCCCACGCTGCCTTTCTGGCTGGCGAAGTAGGCGGCGATATCGGCCAGGTCCTGGTCATTGAAAGCAGCCAGCATGCCGGTCATTTCCAGCACGGTACGTTTGCCCGACTTGATGTCGTGCAGTTGTTTTTCCAGGTAGCGCTGGCCCTGGCCAGCCAGTTTCGGGAAGTTGGGTGCCAGGCTGTTGCCGTCGGGGTTGTGGCAGGCGCCACAGACGGCCGTCTTGGCCTGGCCGGCAGCGGCATCGCCTTTGATAGGTTGCGCAGCAGTGGCCGCACCTGCGACACCCAGGGTCAACAGCAGACTCACGACTAGTTTGTTCATCAGCTAATCCAACACGGCTAAGGGTGAAATGTTATGTATCGGGACTGCCACTCATCCAAAGGATGACCAAACGGTAGTCCTCGGCACTGCAGTCCATGCACAATCCACGCGGCGGCATAGCCTTGAAACCCTGGGTCACATGCCGGACGAGTACATCCATACCTTGCGCCAGCCTTGGCTCCCAGGCTGCCCGGTCACCCTTCCTGGGTGCCTGGGGCAATTGCCCGGTGTGGCAAGCCGCACACGTGCGGTTGTACAACACCTCGGCATCCTGTGTAGCCTGTGCGCTGAAATACGGCAGGAACATACCGACAGCTAGCAGCCATTTCGCCAGGCGAAACGACCTGACAGGGTTGGGGGACGCGCTGCGTTCTGATGCGCAAGCTATAGTTCGGCACCCCATGCCCGTTCCCCTTCGCTGGGAGAATGGGCACACAAAAACTGGGGCATTATATACTTCTGTCAGCCAAACGGAAACGACACCGCTTGCCGGCCTAGGCTTTGGCAACACCCACATCGGATATCCCATGCAAGTCAAGAACCCCATCCTCGGCCTCTGCCAGAAAGCCAAATTCGCCCTCAGCGCAGCCAAGGTCGAACAATGCCCGGACGATCAGGGCTACGAGGTGGCCTTTGCGGGCCGTTCCAACGCCGGCAAATCCAGCGCCCTCAACACCCTGACTCACGCCAGCCTGGCGCGCACCTCGAAAACCCCGGGGCGCACCCAGCTGTTGAATTTCTTCAGTCTGGACGATGAACGGCGTTTGGTCGACCTGCCAGGTTACGGTTATGCCAAGGTGCCGATTCCGCTCAAGCAGCACTGGCAGAAGCACCTGGAAGCTTATCTGGGCAGCCGTGAGTGCCTGCGCGGCATCATCCTGATGATGGACGTGCGCCACCCCATGACCGATTTCGACAAGATGATGCTCGACTGGGCCAAGGCCAGCGGCATGCCGATGCACATTCTGCTGACCAAGGCC
This sequence comes from Pseudomonas juntendi, assembly GCF_009932375.1. Taxonomy (GTDB): domain Bacteria; phylum Pseudomonadota; class Gammaproteobacteria; order Pseudomonadales; family Pseudomonadaceae; genus Aquipseudomonas; species Aquipseudomonas juntendi. The sequence continues at coordinate 32,985 of NZ_BLJG01000078.1, read as the reverse complement.
GACAAGCTGACCCACGGCGCGGGCAAGAACACCTTGTTGAAGGTGCAATCGGAAATTCGCAAGGGCTGGGGCGACGGTGTCACCATCCAGCTGTTCTCGGCGCCCAAGCGCCTGGGCGTGGAAGAGGCCTATCGGGTGCTGGCGGGCTGGATGGAGCTGGAAGACAAGCCAGTGGCCTGAAGCCTGCAGCGCGGAGCATGGCCTGGGCTTCGCCCAGGCTCAGGCCAAATTGCGGGCAAAAAAAACCCCGGACTTCGTATGGGGAGGGGGAAGTTCGGGGTCCAAGTCCGGACCGCTAGGGCGGGGTCCAGATATCTGCCAACACTTAACACAACATAGGAGCATCGAAAGGCTTCACCAGCCATTCAGTTACTCTGAGTTCCGCTTCACTGGTTTAGTTCCGAAGCCCTGAAAACTATTTGCGATAGTTTCATGAAAGCCCAGCCCCGCGCGCGCCAGCGCTGCCAGGATCCGCGTCACCACGTCGCAGATCCTACACAGCTTTTCCGGTTCAATCAGTGAGCTTCGTCCCAGTTTGCACCAATTCCTGCTTCTACCAGCAGCGGCACATCCAGCTGCGCCGCCTTGCTCATGTGCTGGCGAATTTCATCTTTGACCTGTTCAACCAGGTCCTCGCGCACCTCAAGCACCAGTTCGTCGTGAACCTGCAGGATCACCCGCGCGTCCAGGCCGCTCTCGCTCAGCCAGTTATCCACGTTGACCATGGCGCGCTTGATGATGTCGGCGGCGGTCCCCTGCATGGGCGCGTTGATGGCGGTACGCTCGGCGCCCTTGCGCAGGGCCGGGTTCTTGGCGTTGATGTCTGGCAGGTAGAGGCGGCGGCCAAACAGGGTTTCGACGAAACCTTGCTCGGCAGCCTGGGTACGGGTGCGCTCCATGTAGGCCAGCACCCCGGGGTAGCGGGCGAAGTAGCGGTCGATATAGTCCTGCGACTGCTTGCGGTCGACGCCGATCTGCTTGGCCAGGCCAAATGCGCTCATGCCGTAGATCAGGCCGAAGTTGATTGCCTTGGCTTTGCGACGCTGATCGACGGTGACGTTTTCCAGGGCTACACCAAAGACCTCCGCCGCCGTGGCACGGTGCACGTCCAGGTCATTGCGGAAGGCGTGCAGCAAGCCTTCGTCCTTGGCCAGGTGGGCCATGATGCGCAACTCGATCTGCGAGTAGTCGGCCGCCAGCAGCTTGTAGCCTGGGCTGGCGATGAACGCCTGGCGGATTCGGCGGCCCTCGGCGGTACGGATCGGAATGTTCTGCAGGTTCGGGTCGCTGGACGACAGCCGGCCAGTCGCCGCCACCGCTTGCTGGTAAGAGGTGTGAATACGCCCGGTACGCGGGTTGATCTGCCCCGGCAGCTTGTCGGTGTAAGTGCTCTTGAGCTTGCTCAGGCTGCGATACTGCATCAGTACTTCAGGCAGTGGGTAACCCAGCTCCGCAAGCTCGTCGAGCACCGCTTCGGCGGTAGACGGCTGGCCTTTGGCGGTCTTGCTCAGCACCGGCATGCCCAGCTTGTCGTACAGGATCGCCCCCAGTTGCTTGGGCGAGCCCAGGTTGAACTCCTCGCCCGCCAGCTCGTAGGCGCGCCGTTCCAGTTCGGCCATTTTCTCACCCAGCTCACCGCTCTGGACGTGCAGCAGGGCTGCATCGACCAGTGCGCCCTGGCGTTCGATCTTGGCCAGTACCGGCACCAGCGGCATCTCGATGTCCATCAGCACCGGCTCCAGGCTTGGGGTCTGGGCCAGGCGGGCCTGCAACGCATGGTGCAGGCGCAGGGTGATGTCGGCGTCTTCGGCAGCGTAGGGGCCCGCCTTGTCCAGGTCGATCTGGTTGAACGTCAGCTGCTTGGCGCCCTTGCCGGCGATATCCTCGAAGGCGATGGTAGTGTGGTCCAGATACTTTTGCGCCAGGCTGTCCATGTCATGCCGGGTGGCCGTGGAGTTCAGCACGTAGGACTCGAGCATGGTGTCATAGGCAACACCACGCATCGCGATGGCGGGCGAGCCGTTGGCGAGGATGTTGATATCGTATTTGGCATTCTGCCCGACCTTGGCCTTGGCCGGGTCTTCCAGCAGGGGCTTCAAGGCCAGCAGCACGGCGTCGCGGTCCAGCTGGGCCGGCGCGCCCTCGTAGTCGTGGGCCAGCGGAACGTAGGCCGCTTCATGGGGCGCCACCGCGAACGACAGGCCGACCAATTGGGCCTTCTGGGCGTCCAGGCCGGTGGTTTCGGTGTCGAACGCGAACAGCGGCGCCTGGCGCAGCTTCTCCAGCCAGGCATCGAAGCGTGCCTGGTCGAGGATGGTTTCGTACTTCGGCTCGACCTTGGCCACCGGCTCCGCGACCGGCGCAACGTCATCACCCACCCTGGCAGCCTCCCGCTGCACGTCGGCAACCCAGCTCTTGAACTCCATCTCGGTGTACAGCGCCAGCAGCGCATCGCGGTCAGGCTCGCCGCATACCAGCGCCTCGACCTCGACGTCCAGCGGCACGTCGACCTTGATGGTAGCCAGCTCATACGACAGGAAGGCCGCGTCGCGGTGCTCTTCCAGCTTGGCCGGCAGGGTCTTGGCACCGCGAATGGCCAGTGCCGGCACCTTGTCGAGGTTGGCGTACAGGTCGCTGAGGCCGCCACCAATACCGGTCAGCAGGCCCACGGCGGTTTTCTCGCCCACACCGGGCACCCCGGGGATGTTGTCGACCTTGTCGCCCATCAGGGCCAGGAAGTCGATGATGTGCTCCGGGCCGACGCCAAACTTCTCATGCACGCCCGCCACGTCCAGCACGCTACCGGTCATGGTGTTGACCAAGGTAATGTGGCCATCCACCAGCTGCGCCATGTCCTTGTCACCGGTCGAGATGATGACCGGGCGGCCCAACGCGGCGCTGCTGCGCGCCAAGGTGCCGATCACGTCGTCGGCCTCGACCCCTTCGACGCACAACAGCGGGTAGCCAAGGGCCTTGACGCTGGCGTGCAGCGGCTCGATCTGCACCCGCAGGTCGTCGGGCATGCTCGGCCGGTTGGCCTTGTATTCGGCGAACATGGCGTCACGGAACGTGCCACCCTTGGCGTCGAACACCACGGCAAAGAGGCTGTCGGGGTATTGCTTGCGCAGGCTCTTGAGCATGTTCAGCACACCCTTCACCGCACCGGTCGGCATGCCCTTGGACGTGGTCAGCGGCGGCAGCGCGTGAAAGGCGCGGTACAGGTAGGAGGAACCGTCCACCAGGACGAGGGGCGCTTGGCTCATGAGCAGAATCAACCTTTTCGACGGGTCCGGCGCTAGAATAGCCAGAATCATTGACGACAAAGGGACTAGGTTATCATGCGTACACTCAATCGCCTGTTACTGCTCGGCCTGTTGGCAACCACGCCGGTCGTCACCCTGGCGGCGGAAGACGCTCCCTCGGCCGATCCCGAGGTGACCATTCGCACGGAAGGCGACAAGACCATCCAGGAATACCGGCAGAACGGCTTCCTGTATGCGATCAAGATCACACCGAAAAACGGCAAGCCTTATTTCCTGGTACGCGCCGATGGCACCGATGCCAACTTCATTCGATCCGACCAGCCGGACATGCTGATTCCGTCCTGGAAGATCTTCGAGTGGTAATCTGACGCGCACCGTTCACATCAACCTGGCACTTCCCGGCGGAAGTGCCCGTATGGGCAATTTTTCATCATGTCAGTCTTCACCCCCGTGACCCGGCCTGAGCTGGAAACCTTTCTGGCACCGTACGCGCTGGGCCGCCTGCTCGACTTCCAGGGCATAGCCGCCGGCACCGAGAACAGCAATTTCTTCGTCAGCCTCGAACAGGGGGAGTTCGTGCTGACGTTGATCGAACGCGGGCCCAGCGAGGACATGCCGTTCTTCATCGAGCTGCTCGACACCCTGCACGCAGCCGACATGCCGGTGCCCTATGCCGTTCGTGACCGCGACGGCAACGGCCTGCGCGAGCTGTGCGGCAAGCCTGCACTGCTGCAGCCAAGGCTCTCAGGCAAGCACATCAAGGCGCCCAACGCGCAGCACTGCGCCCAGGTGGGTGAGCTGCTGGCGCATATACACCTGGCCACCCGCGGCCGCATCATCGAGCGCCGCACCGACCGTGGCCTGGACTGGATGCTGGCTTCAGGCGCCGAGCTGCTGCCACGCCTGACTGCCGAGCAAGCCGCGCTGCTGCAACCGGCCCTGAACGAAATCAACGCGCACAAGGCGCAGATCCTGGCGCTGCCGCGGGCCAACCTGCATGCCGACCTGTTCCGCGACAACGTGATGTTCGAAGGCACCCACCTGACTGGCGTGATCGACTTCTACAACGCCTGCTCTGGGCCGATGCTGTATGACATCGCCATCACCGTGAACGATTGGTGCCTGGATGAGCAGGGCGCAATCGACATGCCGCGTGCCCAGGCGCTGCTGGCGGCCTATGCCGCACTGCGGCCGTTCACCGCTGCCGAGGCCGAGCTGTGGCCTGAGATGTTGCGGGTAGGCTGCGTGCGCTTCTGGCTGTCGCGGCTGATTGCGGCAGAATCGTTTGCCGGGATGGATGTGATGATCCATGACCCGAGCGAGTTCGAAGTGCGTTTGGCACAGCGCCAGCAGGTGGCTTTGCACCTGCCATTTGCCCTCTAGCCCTTTTCAGCCTCTTCGCGGGCACCTGTGGGAACGGGCGTGCCCGCGAAGAGGCCGGAACAGGCTTACAACTGCTCCAGGCACCCAGCCAAGTCGCCACCCAGCTTCTCCAGCAAGCGCTCATAGCCCTTGCCATCCACAGGGTCAGTACCACCCAGCGCATCCAGCTCGGCCAGACGCACCGGCAACCCTGCAGTCAAGGTCTCGGCCAGGCGCGGGCGCAGTGGCGGCTCGCTGAACACACAGGTCTTGCCCACTTCCTGCAGGCGCTTGCGCATGGCGGCCACATGCTGAGCCCCCGGCTGCACCTCGGACGCCACGCTGAACACGCCAGTGTGCTTCAGGCCATATTCCGCCTCGAAGTAGTCGAACGCCTCGTGGAACACGAAATACGGCTTGCCAGCGATACCCGCCACCCGCGCTTTGATTCGCTCATCCAGCGCATCCATACGGTCTGAAAAGACCTTCAGGTTGTGCTGGTAGCGCGCCGCATTGGCGGGATCGGCCTGAGCCAGGTCCGCAGCCATTTTCCCCGCGATTACCCGCGCGTTGACCGACGATAGCCACAGGTGCGCATCCAGGCTACCTGGGCGGTGGTCATGGTCATGCTCATCGTGGTCCGCTTCCTCATGGGAATGGCTGTCTTCGCCAAAGTGGCGCAGCTTCATGCCTGGCAGCGACTGCACGGCCACGGTTGCCTTGCTGCGACTGCCCAATACGCGTGGCAGGAAGCTCTCCATGTCCGGGCCGATCCAGTACAGCAGGTCGGCATCGCCCACCCGCCGTACGTCGGATGGGCGCAGGGCATAGTGGTGCGGCGAAGCACCTGGCGGCAGCAATACCTCAGGGCTGCCAACACCCTCCTGCACGGCAGCGGCAATCTGTTGCAGCGGCTTGATGCTGGTCAGCACACGGACATCGGCCTGGGCCGAACAGGCGATGAATGCGACAAAAAGGACTAGAAATCGGGACACGGTGAATACTCGAGTCGTGAGAAACGGGTAACATAATAACGTCTCCATACAGAATCGTCGCTGCCCATGTCCATCACGCCGCTGGCCAACCGTCCCCATGATCACTCCCACTGCGTGCATAGCGCACTGGCTGAAGCTGATGCCTTGTGCACCCGCCAGGGCCTGCGCCTGACCGCGCTGCGCCGCCGGGTGCTGGAGCTGGTATGGCAAAGCCACAAGCCGCTGGGTGCCTACGATATCCTTGCCGTGCTCAGCGAGCAGGACGGCCGCCGCGCTGCACCGCCCACGGTGTACCGCGCACTGGACTTCCTGCTGGAAAACGGCCTGGTGCACCGCATTGCCTCGCTCAACGCGTTCATCGGCTGCAGCCACCCCGAGCACGTGCATCAAGGCCAGTTCCTGATCTGCCGTGCATGCCACGTCGCCATCGAGTTGGAGCAACACAGCATCAGCGAGGCCATCATCGACAGCGCCAAGGGCGTGGGCTTCACGGTCGAGACCCAAACCGTGGAAGTGGTCGGCCTGTGCGGCAATTGCCGGAGCGCGGCATGAGCGATGCCCTGATCCGCCTGGAACAGGTGGGCGTCAGCTATGGCGGCGAGGCGGTGCTCGACAGCATCGACCTGTCGGTGGCGCCCCGCCAGATCGTCACCCTGATAGGCCCCAATGGCGCGGGCAAGACCACCTTGGTGCGCGCCGTGCTCGGGCTGCTCAAGCCGCACCGCGGCACGGTATGGCGCAAGCCCAGGCTGCGTATCGGCTACATGCCGCAAAAAATCCAGGTCGATGCCACCCTGCCGCTTTCCGTGCTGCGCTTCCTGCGCCTGGTGCCGGGGGTAGACCGGGCAGCAGCCGTATCGGCCCTGCAGGAAGTGGGCGCCGAACAGGTTATCGACAGCCCGATCCAGACCATCTCCGGTGGCGAGATGCAGCGCGTCCTGCTGGCGCGTGCCTTGTTGCGTGCGCCGCAGTTGCTGGTACTCGACGAGCCGGTGCAAGGGGTGGATGTGGTCGGCCAGACCGAGCTGTACAACCTCATCACCCGGCTGCGCGACCGCCATGGTTGCGGCGTGTTGATGGTGTCGCACGACCTGCACCTGGTCATGAGCGCCACCGACCAGGTGGTGTGCCTGAACCGCCATGTCTGCTGCTCGGGTCACCCGGAACAGGTCAGCAACGACCCAGCCTTTGTCGAACTGTTCGGGCAGAACGCACCTAGCCTGGCTGTTTATCATCACCATCACGACCACAGCCACGACCTGCATGGCTCGGTGGTCGCCCCCAGCCCCCACGTTCACGGAGAGCACTGCAAGCATGGCTGATTTTCTTCTTTACGCCTTGCTTGCAGGCCTGTCCCTGGCCGTTGTCGCGGGCCCGCTCGGCTCTTTCGTGGTATGGCGGCGCATGGCGTATTTCGGCGACACCCTGTCCCATGCCGCATTGCTGGGCGTGGCCATGGGTTTCGCCCTGGATGTAAGCCCGGCCCTGGCCGTCACCGTTGGCTGCCTGTTGCTGGCGGTGCTGCTGGTGACCTTGCAGCAACGCCAGCCGCTGGCCTCCGACACCCTGCTCGGCATCCTCGCCCCCAGCACCTTGTCACTGGGCCTGGTGGTGCTCAGCTTCATGCACGATGTGCGTATCGACCTGATGGCCTACCTGTTCGGCGACCTGCTGGCCATCAGCACCACCGACCTGGCCTGGATCCTCGGCGGCAGTGCGCTGGTGCTGCTGTTGCTGGGCGTGCTCTGGCGGCCGCTGTTGGCGGTTACCGTGCATGAGGAACTGGCCATGGTCGAAGGCCTCCCCGTAGCCGGCCTGCGCCTGGCGCTGATGCTGCTGATTGCGGTGGTGATCGCCGTGGCCATGAAGATCGTCGGCGTGCTGCTGATCACCTCGCTGTTGATCATCCCCGCTGCTGCGGCGCAGCGCCACGCCCGCTCGCCCGAGCAGATGGCGCTGGGTGCCAGCCTGCTGGGCATCACCGCGGTCTGCGGTGGCCTGGCCATGTCCTGGTTCAAGGACACCCCCGCCGGGCCGTCGATCGTGGTCTGTGCAGCGGTGCTATTCTTGCTGAGCCTGGCCCTGCCAAAGCGCTGATTACAGGGCGTGCTCAGGCACGCCTTGCAACCTTTTCCCGGGTAAAGGGTCTGTAAGACCTGTTTTCGAGCGTGCGCACCTGGGTGTAGACTTGCTCGCTTTTTGCGCAAATAGAGAATCGCAGGAATGAAGCCGTTCGCCTCCCGTTATCTGCTTGTTGCCGCGTTTTCACTGTTCCTGGCTGCCTGTTCCAGTGCGCCGGTGGAACAGGCCACCGCACCTGCCCAAGCCGATGCCTGGCAGCAGTTGCAACAAAACATCGCCAGCAACGAGCTGGCCACCGCCGAAGACCAGCTGGCTGCCCTGCAGGCCCAGGCGCCCGACGACGCACGCCTGGAGCAATACCAGCGCCAACTGGCCGAAGCCTACCTGCAGCGTAGCCAGATCGTGCTGCAAAAAGGTGACGTGAATGCCGCTGCAACGGCCTTGGCCCGTGCCCGGGCGCTGATGCCGCAAGCCCCTGCGGTGACCGGGGGCGACGCCGTGAGCCAGGCGCGCAAGGCCGAGCTGGCCAAAGCCGAAGCGGCGCTGAAGGCCGCCGAGGCCAAGCCCAAGGCGCTGATCATCGACCCGACCGCACCCAGCACCGTGGTGGCCCTGAAAACCACCGACAGCCGCGCCATGCGCCGCCAACTGGATGACATTGCGGCAGACGTGGTGAGCTATGACTGTGAAGTGGTGTTCCAGGTGCCGCGCACCCACGACGCGCCCTGGCTGAAAACCTTGCTGGAGAAGCGCGTGCGCAAGATCGACAGCGGGTTTGAGCTGAAGCAGAAGCATGAAATTCAGCGCTCACTGCCGGCGCAGGTGGTTCTGGTGCCGCATCAGCGCTGAAAACGCTGGGGCGCTGGGGCTGCGTTGCAGCCCTTCGCGGGCACGCCCGCTCCCACAGGGGATCGCGCATTTCTTGAGCTCAGCGCCAAACGTGTGGGAGCGGGCGTGCCCGCGAAGGGCCGCAAAGCGGCCCCAAATTACTTAATTGCCTGCTATTAGGCCGGCACAGCCTCCGCAGCAGCCTCCCGCTCCCAAACCCGATGCCCCTCTACCGCCTTGACGAAGGCATCCATCACTTTCTGGTCATCCCCCACCAGCAGGCCCTTGTCCTCCTTGAGCCCCAGGCCGCTGACCAGGTCTTTGGTCAGCACCATTGCCTTGAGGTGCTTATAGCCTTCCAGCAGGAAGTGCTTGGCCAGGCCGCTGGCCGCCAGCGCATCGGTAGAGGCCTTGCCCGCCGGCACCACAACCCCGTCGAACATGACCGACGGCATACCTTCCATCGACGCATCCACCGGTAGCTGTTTGCCGTCGGCCGCCTTCACCGGCGCCGACGTCGGCCCCAGCAGCATGGGCCGTGCACTGTGGGCCTCCAGCGCTTTCACCAGCTTGTCGACACTGGCCGCGTCCACGCCATCGGCCACCAGCACTGCAATCTTGCGGCCTTTGATGCCTACCGAACCAGGGTGGTTCATTTGGCTCAACGCCTTGGACTGCGCCAGCTTGCTACCTTTCACCTGGACCGTACCCTGCTTGGGTGCGGGCAGCCCCAGGTTCGCCGCGACAGCCGCCGCCAGTTTCAGGTCGATATTGGCAAGAATCTCATTCACTTCCCGCTGGCGAATGCTTTCACGCTCCACCTTGCCCAGCTCGAAGCTGTAGGCCTTGATGATGTGCTGTTGCTCGGTAGGGCTCATGCTCTGGAAGAACAGCCGCGCCTGCGAGAAGTGGTCGCCAAACGAATCGCTGCGCTGGCGGATCTTGTGCGCATCGATGCGCTCCTGGTAGCTCTCGAAGCCACCATCCTGCGCAGCAGGTGGGGTTTCCTTCGGCCAGCCGCCATCGATTGAGTTGGGCTCATACGAAGCACGGCCCTTGTCGATGGTCATGCGGTGCATGGCGTCGCGCTGGCCACTGTGATTGGGCGCCACCGGCCGGTTGATCGGGATTTCATGGAAATTCGGCCCACCCAGGCGGCTGATCTGTGTATCGGTGTACGAGAACAGCCGGCCCTGCAGCAGCGGATCGTTGGTGAAGTCGATACCGGGCACGATATGCCCCGGGCAGAACGCCACCTGCTCGGTTTCGGCGAAGAAGTTGTCCGGGTTGCGGTTGAGCACCATCTTGCCCAGCAGCGTCACGGGCACCAACTCTTCAGGGATGAGCTTGGTAGGATCGAGCAGGTCGAAGTCGAACTTGTGCTCGTCTGCCTCGGGCACGATCTGCACGCCCAATTCCCACTCTGGGTAGTCACCGGTCTCGATAGCTTCCCACAGGTCGCGGCGGTGGTAGTCGGTGTCTTTGCCGGCCAGTTTCTGCGCTTCGTCCCACAGCACCGAATGCACGCCCTGGCGCGGTTTCCAGTGAAACTTGACGAAGCTGGCCACGCCTTCGGCGTTGATCAGGCGGAAGGTGTGTACACCAAAGCCTTCCATCATGCGCAGGCTACGGGGAATGGCGCGGTCGGACATCGCCCAGATCACCATGTGCGCCGATTCGGGCACCAGCGAAACGAAATCCCAGAACGTGTCATGGGCCGAGCCACCGGTCGGCATTTCGTTGTGCGGCTCAGGCTTCACGGCATGCACGAAATCCGGGAACTTGATCGCGTCCTGGATGAAGAAAACCGGCATGTTGTTGCCAACCAAGTCGAAATTGCCTTCATCGGTGTAGAACTTCACGGCAAAGCCGCGCACATCACGCACCGTGTCACCCGAGCCGCGTGGCCCCTGCACAGTGGAAAAGCGCACGAACACCGGGGTGATCTTTTCCGGGTCCTGCAGGAAACCCGCCTTGGTCAGTTCGGCATGGCAGCCATAGCTCTGAAAATACCCGTGCGCCCCGGTACCGCGGGCGTGCACGATACGCTCCGGGATACGCTCATGGTCGAAATGGGTGATCTTCTCGCGCATGATGAAGTCTTCAAGCAGCGAAGGCCCGCGCGCACCCGCCTTCAGGCTGTTCTGGTTGTCGGCGATCTTCACCCCTTGGTTGGTGCGCAACGCCTGGCCGGTAGCATCGCTACGGAACGGCTCCAGGCTCTGCAGCTTGGCATTGGTGTTGGCCCGGTCGGGGGTCTGGGTGCCGGCGGCCTCACTGTGCTTGGGCGCGTCCGTTTTCTTGCTGGGCATGGGTCGGCTCTCCTCGTCAGTCTTCAGGCATGCCCGTTCGGGCTTGTTCTGGTAGTGACTGGAGGGGAGCGGCGAGCGTTCAATCAGGTTTACCGATTGTCGCCATATACCCGAAGGATTGGTGCCTGACGAAATAAATGCTAAGAACAGCCAGGGGAAAAGGCTAAAATGCGCCACCCCAGCTAACCGCTGACCCAAATTCCATGCGCCCCACAAGGTTCGCTACGTGATCGAGTTCCAACAGGTACACAAGACCTACCGCGTTGCCGGTAGGGAAATCCCCGCATTGAATCCGACCAGCCTTACCATCGAAGATGGCCAGGTGTTCGGCCTTATCGGCCACTCCGGCGCCGGCAAGAGCACCATGCTGCGTTTGATCAACCGCCTTGAAGAGCCTTCCGGCGGCAAGATCATCGTCGATGGCCAAGACGTTACCGCGTTCAACGCCAGCCAGCTGCGCGGCTTCCGCCAGCAGGTCGGGATGATTTTCCAGCACTTCAACCTGCTGGCTTCCAAAACCGTCGCCGACAACGTGGCACTGCCACTGACCCTGGCCGGCGAGCTGTCGCGCAGCGAAATCGACAAGCGCGTCACCGAACTGCTGGCCCGCGTCGGGCTCTCGGACCACGCCAAAAAGTACCCGGCGCAGTTGTCGGGTGGCCAGAAGCAGCGCGTCGGTATCGCCCGCGCCCTGTCTACCAACCCCAAGATCCTGCTGTGCGACGAGGCCACCAGCGCCCTCGACCCGCAAACCACGGCTTCGGTCCTGCAATTGCTCGCCGAAATCAACCGTGAGCTGAAGCTGACCATCGTGCTGATCACCCACGAAATGGACGTGATCCGCCGGGTCTGCGACCGCGTGGCGGTGATGGATGCAGGCCAGATCGTCGAGCAGGGCTCGGTGGCCGAGGTATTCCTGCACCCGCAGCACGCCACTACCAAGCGCTTCGTCCAGGAAGACGAGCAGGTCGACGAAGGCGAGCAACGCGACGATTTCGCCCACGTCCCGGGCCGCATCGTGCGCCTGACCTTCCAGGGCGATGCCACCTACGCACCGCTGCTGGGCACCGTGGCCCGTGAAACCGGTGTGGACTACAGCATCCTTGCCGGGCGTATCGACCGCATCAAGGATATCCCCTATGGCCAGCTCACCCTCGCCCTGATCGGCGGTGACATGGAAGCGGCGTTCGCCCACTTCAAGGCAGCTGACGTACATATGGAGGTACTGCGTTGATGGACGCCCTGAATTTCTTTGCCAACGTCGACTGGGCCGAAATCTGGCTGGCCACCGTCGATACCATGATCATGCTGTTCGGCTCGCTGTTCTTCACCGTGCTGCTCGGCTTGCCCTTGGGCGTGCTGCTGTTCCTCTGCGGCCCGAAGCAGATGTTCGAACAGAAGGGCGTGTATGCGCTGCTGTCGCTGGTGGTGAACATTCTGCGCTCGCTGCCGTTCATCATCCTGCTGATCGTGATGATCCCGATCACGGTGCTGATCACCGGCACCTCGCTGGGTGTCGCCGGCGCCATTCCGCCGTTGGTGGTGGGTGCTACGCCGTTCTTCGCACGGCTGGTGGAAACTGCCCTGCGGGAAGTGGACCGCGGCATCATCGAGGCGACCCAGTCGATGGGCGCCACCACCCGCCAGATCATCACCAGCGCGCTGCTGCCTGAGGCCCGTCCGGGTATCTTCGCGGCCATCACCGTCACCGCCATTACCCTGGTTTCGTACACCGCCATGGCCGGTGTAGTCGGTGCCGGTGGCCTCGGCGACCTGGCGATCCGCTTCGGTTACCAGCGTTTCCAGACCGACGTGATGGTGGTCACCGTGGTACTGCTGCTGGTACTGGTGCAAGTGCTGCAAAGCGTGGGCGACAAACTGGTCGTACATTTTTCCCGTAAGTAACCCCAATGGGGTCGGCCTGGCCGACCCGTTCGGGGGCCGTCGCGGCCCTCACAAGGAGTGATCAATGAAGAAGCTGCTTGCTGTTGTCGCCGCTGTCGCGGCCTTCTCGGCCAATGCTGCCGAAACCCTGACCGTCGCCGCTACCCCGGTGCCACACGCCGAAATCCTCAACTTCGTCAAACCGGCGCTGGCCAAAGAGGGCGTGGAACTGAAGGTCAAGGAGTTCACCGACTACATTCAGCCGAACGTGCAGGTGGCGGAAAAGCGCCTGGACGCCAACTTCTTCCAGCACCAGCCGTACCTGGATGAATTCAACAAGGCCAAGGGCACCGACCTGGTAAGCGTGGTAGGCGTGCACATCGAGCCGCTGGGCGTGTACTCGACCAAGATCAAGAAACTGGACGAACTGCCTTCCGGGGCTACCGTGGTCATCCCGAATGATGCCACCAACGGCGGCCGCGCCCTGTTGCTGCTGGACAAGGCCGGCGTGATCAAGCTCAAGGACAACAAGAACATCCTGTCGACGGTGAAGGACGTTGCCGAGAACCCGAAGAACATCAAGTTCCGTGAACTGGAAGCCGCCACCATCCCGCGCGTGCTGACCCAGGTGGACGCGGCCCTGATCAACACCAACTACGCGCTGGAAGCCAAGCTGAACCCCGAGAAAGATGCCCTGGCCATCGAAGGCAGCGATTCGCCCTATGTGAACATCCTGGTTGCCCGCCCGGACAACAAGGACTCGGACGCGATGAAAAAGCTGGCAACGGCGCTGCACTCGCCTGAGGTGAAGCAGTTCATTACCGAGAAGTACAAAGGCGCTGTGGTTCCGGCGTTTTAAGCCTCGCAATCGCGCTGGCTTCTTCGCGGGCACGCCCGCTCCCACAGGGACATCGCTAGCCTCAGGCCTTGTGATATCCCTGTGGGAGCGGGCGTGCCCGCGAAGCTTTCAATACCCCATCAATCCCTTTTGACCAACCCAGGCAACTGCGCCACCAGCTTCTGGTTGTTGAACGGCGCCCGAATGAACCCGCGCTGACGCCCGTCCGGCCCGACGACCGCCAGGTTGCCGCTGTGGTCCACGGTGTAGCCCGGCTTGCTGGTATCTGCCGGAATGAATGGAATGCTCAGGGCATTGGCCAGCTTCTGGGTATCTTCGATCGACCCCGCCACCCCAATGAAGTCCTTGTCGAAATAAGCCAGGTACTGCTTCAGCTGGTTCGGCGTGTCGCGGTTCGGGTCGACGCTCACCAACACCACCTGCAACCGGTCGACAGCATCCTTGGGCAGCTCGCTCTTCACCTGGCGCAATTGGGCCAGGGTAGTCGGGCAGATGTCCGGGCAGTAGGTGTAGCCAAAGAACAGCAGCGACCACTTGCCTTTCAGTTCATCCAACTGCACCGGCTGGCCATCCTGGTTGGTCATGGTTACATCTGCCACGGCGCGGCTTTGCGGCAACAGGATGATACCGGCATCGATCAGCTCGGCAGGGTTGGGCTGGTCGCGACCCTTGAGCACTTTGTTGACGGTAAGGCCCATGATCAGCGCGACCAGGGCAACGAGGACAAAGACGGTTTTCTGGGTTCGGGTCATAGGTTCAGCAACAGGTAGTGGTCGAGAAGCAACGCGATGAACAGCGCGAACAGGTACACGATAGAGTACTTGAAGGTGCCGATCGCTGCGTGCGGCCGGCTGCCACGGTACAACACCCAGGCCCATCGCAGGAAGCGCAGGCCCAGAGCCAGGGCACAGGCCAGGTACAGCGGGCCGCTCATGTGGATGGCGTAGGGCAACAGGCTCACCGCCAGCAATATCAGGGTGTACAGCAGGATGTGCAGCTTGGTGTAGCGCTCACCGTGGGTCACCGGCAGCATCGGAATGTCGGCCTTGGCGTATTCCTCCTTGCGGTGGATGGCCAGGGCCCAGAAGTGCGGTGGGGTCCAGGCGAAGATGATCAGCACCAGCAGCAACGGCTCGGCACTGACCTGGCCGCTGACCGCGACCCAGCCCAGAAGGGGCGGGGCAGCGCCGGCCAGGCCGCCAATCACGATATTCTGCGGCGTGGCACGCTTTAAAAAACCGGTGTAGAGCACCGCATAGCCAAGCAGCGAGGCCAGGGTCAGCCAGGCAGTGAGGGCATTGGTGAAAATCAGCAACAGGGCCATGCCCAGCAGCGCCAGCGCCAGGGCAAACAGCAACGCCGGCAAGGGCTCGACACGGCCTTGGGCCAGCGGCCGCTTGCGGGTACGCGCCATCAGCGCATCGATGCGCCGGTCGACCACATGGTTGACCACTGCCGCGCCACCCGCGCACAGGCCGATACCCAGGTTGCCGAACACCAACACACTCCAGCCCACCCCCGCACGGGTGGCAAGGAACATGCCCGCCAACGAGGTGATCAACATCAGCACGACCACCTTGGGCTTGGTCAACTCCAGGTAATCGCGCCAACTGGCCCGCTGGGTGCTCAGAAGCGTCGCCACGACTCGTTCCTCATATGATGGGAAATGCCAACGCCGTTCACTGGCCGCAGGCGCCAGCCTTGGCCGACACCCACGCGTACCTTGTCGACCACCCGAATGCGGTAGTTCACCAGCACCATGCACAGCAACAGCAAAGCCCCACCGGCGTTGTGCGCCACCGCTATGGCCAGCGGCAGGTGCAGCAGCACATTGCCGATGCCCAGGCCCACCTGCACGGCCAACGCCAACAACACCAGCCGGGCCAGGCCGCCCAAACCACAGCGCTGCAGTTTCCAGCTGAGCATCAGCAGCACGCAGGTGACCACCAACGCACCCAGCCGGTGGCTGACATGGATGGCCGTGCGCGCATCACTGTCCAGCTGCCCCCCCAGGTAGTTGGGGCCAACGTGCTGGGTCAGGTGGAAACCATTGCTGAAGTCCGCCGCCGGCCACCACTGGCCATGGCAGGTGGGCAGGTCGATACAGGCAACCGCTGCGTAGTTGGCACTGACCCAGCCACCCAAGGCGATCTGCCCGATCACCACCAGCAAGGCCAGCGCAGCGACCCGCCGCAGGCTGAGCGGCAATTTGGGCAACGGCGCAAAGGCCCGGGAAAGCCGCAGGGTTAACAGGAACAGCAGGCTCAGCGTGGTAAAGCCGCCCAGCAAGTGGGCCGTGACGACCTGCGGCCAAAGCTTCAGGGTGACCGTCCACATGCCGAACGCCGCCTGGGCCAGCACCACACCCAGCAACAGCACAGGCAGGCGATAGGGTTGCCCGTCGCTGTGGTGCCGGCGCACTGCCTGCAAGGCGAGCAAGGCGATGACCACGGCAAGGCTGCCCGCGAAGTAACGATGAACCATTTCGGCCCAACCCTTGGCCGCCTCTACCGGGTGTTCGGGAAAGTGCAGTTCGGCATGGGCCAGCTGCGCTTCGCTTTTGGGCACGCTGATGAAACCGTAGCAACCGGGCCAGTCGGGGCAACCGAGGCCGGCGTGGGTCAGGCGGGTATAGGCACCGAGCAGCACGACCAGCAGTGCCAGCAGGGTGGCGCACACAGCAAGGCGGAATCCGGGTCTGGCCATGGCAGGCTCCTAGCCGATATTGGACAGCTTGAGCAGATGGCGCAGGTCATCCAGCACATGCTTGCCGTTGACCTTGGCGCCGTAGCGCAGCACCAGGTTGCCGTGCGGATCGACGATCCACAGCTGCGGGGCAACCTCGCCGACCTGCTTGAGGTAGCGCGGCGCATCCAGCGGGTAGCGTTGCAATTGCGGGTATTCGCGCCCGAGCAGGGCCTGGTAGTCGGCGCTCAGCGGCTGGGCGGCGGCCAGCGCATGGCTGGCCCGCCTGGCATCACGGCCCAGGCCGACCTGGATCTGCCGGGCCAGGTACACCAGCCGCTGGCATTCCTCGGCACAGGCCTGCGGCGCGCTGACCAGCAACTGCCAGCGCCCGTCTTCGCCGGCCACGCCCAGGTCGGCACGGCTCTCACCGTTGCCGATCATGGCGCCGTGGTAACTGCGGCCCTCCGGCACCCAGAAGTTGAGTTTGTACATGCTGGTGGCCAGGACCATCGGGCCAAGCACCACCAGAAGAATCAGCAACAGCTGCAAACGCCCGCGGGCTTTGGGTTTGCTACGTTCAGGCACGTCCAGTGGAGTGGCGGTGGCCATGGCTTTTCTCCTTGTTTTGGCGCCAGCCGAAATAGAGGTAGAGCAGCACCAGGGCGATCGCCAGGGCAAACCACTGCACGGCGTAACCCATGTGTTTTTCCGGGCCCATGGCCACGATGGGCCAGCCCAGGCGGTAGCTTGCCGGGCCAGGTTCCAGGCGCAGTTCGTGGGCGAACCCCTCACGCCCGAGCTGCGCCCACAGTTGTGCCGCGTCGATGGCGGTCAACAGGTGCGGCCACTGGCCGCCGACGGGGTCCGGGTGCAGCTGGAATGTGTTGCCGGGTACCACATACACCGAGGCGTCGAGGGCCAAGGCCTGGGCGGGGGTATCGAAGTGCACCGGTACGCGGCGGTCCGGCCAGGGAAGCCAGCCGCGATTGACCAGCAGCCACAGGCCGCTGGCCTGGTCGTGGAAGGGTTGCAGCAATTCGACACCGGCCTGACCGTCGCGCATGCGGTTGTCCAGCAGCACACTGTGCTCGGCGTCGAAGCGGCCATAAAGGTGCACGCGGCGCAAGGCGTTGTCTTCGTTGCCATTCAGCTGGCTGGTCGCCAGCGGCGTTTCGATACGTCGCTCGGCGTAGCTGGCCAGCAATGCGCGCTTTTCCTCGGCCCGGCCGAGTTGCCAGCAGCCAAGCGCGATCAGCCCCGGTAGCAGTGCAAGTACCACCAAGGTGGGTACCCAGCCTGGGCGAAACGGCCTCACGGGCGCCTCGCTATACTTATCCACATCACCGCATCTCCCGGGAGTAGCGCCATGCTCAAGGCCGCGATTGTCCTGATGCTGTTGGCCACGATCGCCAGTCTGTTCAGTGGCCTGGTGTTTCTGGTCAAAGATGATGAAAACTCGACCCGCCTGCTGAAAGCGCTGACGGTGCGGGTGACCCTGGCGGCGCTGACCATAGGGCTGGTCGCCTGGGGCTTCATCAGTGGTCAGCTCGTATCTCACGCCCCTTTCTGAGGTTTTCACCTCGCCCTGGGGGAGCGGGCATGCCCGCGAATGCGATGTTGAATGCACCGGCGCATTCGCGGGCGCGCCCGCTCCCACAGGGTTCGCTAGTCACAGCACATACACAAAGATGAAGAGCCCCACCCACACCACATCCACGAAGTGCCAGTACCAGCTGGCCGCTTCGAAGCCGAAGTGTTTCTGCGGGTTGAAGTGGCCACGCAGAATACGCACGAACATCACAATGAGGATGATCGTGCCCAAGGTCACGTGCGCGCCGTGGAAACCCGTAAGCATGAAGAACGTAGCGCCATAGATGCCCGAGCCCAGCGTCAGCCCCAGCTTGGTATAGGCCTCGTGGTACTCGAAGGCCTGCAGCGCGATGAAGCTGATGCCCAACACGATGGTCAGCGCCATCCAGCCTTTCAGCGCCCCGCGGTGGTCGCGGCGCAACGCATGGTGGGCCAGGGTGATGGTCACGCTGGAGCTGACCAGCAACAGGGTATTGATCAGCGGCAGGTGCCACGGGTCGATCACTTCCTTGGGCGGCGGGAACAGCTTCGGGTCCGGCGTGTGCAACAGCGGCCAGGTGAACTCGAAGCCGGGCCAGAGCATATGGGCAACACCCTTGGCCCCTTCGCCACCCAGCCACGGCCCCGCCAGCACGCGCACGTAGAACAGCGCGCCGAAGAAGGCCAGGAAAAACATCACTTCCGAGAAGATGAACCAGCTCATGCCCCAGCGGAAAGAGCGGTCCAGCTGCGCGCTGTATAGCCCTGCACGGCTTTCCTTGACCACCGCCCCGAACCAGCCGAACAACATGTAGGCCAGAAACAGAGCACCCACGAAGAAAATCAACGGCCCGTGCGACTCCGGGTGCCCGGCCTTCATGTCGTTGAACCAGGTACCCAGGCCGAACACGCTGATGAACATGCCGAGGGTAGCGATGATCGGCCACTTGCTCTGCGCCGGAACATAGTAATGCTCATGACTTGCCATTGCTGTTCTCCTTCCCTTAACGGGCGCCCTGGACGGCCTGGGCCGCAACTTGAGCGACCGGCGGGTGGCGAGCGGTGATGTCGAACAAGGTGTAGGCCAGCGTCAGGTGCTTCACGCTGGCCGGCAGGTCGCGGTCGACGATGAAGCGCACCGGCATTTCGATGCGTTGGCCGGGTTGCAGCACCTGCTGCGTAAAGCAGAAGCACTCGGTCTTGTGGAAGTACGCCGCGGCTTCGGCGGGGGTGATGCTGGGTATCGCCTGGGCACTCATCGGCCGGTCGGTCGGGTTATGGGCAATGAAGATCATCTGGTTGACCGCACCGGGGTGGACCTCCAGCTGATCGGCGCTGGAGTAGAAGTCCCAGACCATGTCGCTGGCGTTGGTCGACATGAACTGCACCCGGACCGACCGCGAGGGGTCACTGACCTGGCTGCCCTCGTACTGCCCGCCGGTCTTGCCATTGATGCCGAAGGCCTTGCACATCACGTCGTAGATCGGCACCAGGGCAAAGCCGAAGGCGAACATCACCACCGTCAGCATCAGCAGGCGCGTTACCAGGCGCTTCAGCGAAAGGCCTGTCATGGCGGCGCTCCTACTTCACTTCCGGCGGTGTCTGGAAGGTGTGGTAGGGCGCAGGCGAGGGGATGGACCACTCCAGGCCTTCAGCGCCGTCCCAGGGTTTGGCCGGCGCAGGGGCGCCGCCACGGATGCACTTAATGACGATGAACAGGAAGAAGATCTGCGTGGCACCGAACATGAACGCGCCGATCGAAGACACCATGTTGAAATCGGCGAACTGCAGGTTGTAGTCGGGTATGCGCCGCGGCATACCGGCCAGCCCCACGAAATGCATGGGGAAGAAGGCCAGGTTCATGCCGACGAACGACAGCCAGAAATGCAGCCTGCCGAGGGTTTCGTCATACATGTGGCCGGTCCACTTCGGCAGCCAGTAGTAGGCCGAGGCGAAGATGCCAAAGATCGCCCCCGGCACCAGCACATAGTGGAAGTGCGCCACCACGAAGTAGGTGTCGTGGTACTGGAAGTCGGCCGGTGCAATCGCCAGCATCAGCCCACTGAAGCCGCCGATGGTAAACAGGATGACGAAGGCGATGGCGAACAGCATCGGGGTTTCGAAGGTCAACGAGCCTTCCCACATGGTGCTGACCCAGTTGAACACTTTCACGCCGGTGGGCACCGCAATCAGCATGGTGGCGTACATGAAGAACAGCTCGCCGACCACCGGAATACCGACCACGAACATGTGGTGCGCCCACACGATGAACGACAGGAAGGCGATGGCCCCGGTGGCGTACACCATCGAGGTGTAGCCAAACAGGGGCTTGCGCGAGAATGCCGGGATGATCGAGCTGACCGCGCCAAAGGCGGGCAGGATCATGATGTACACCTCGGGGTGGCCGAAGAACCAGAACACATGCTGGAACAGCACCGGGTCACCACCGCCAGCCGCACTGAAGAAACTGGTGCCGAAGTGGATGTCCATCAACATCATGGTCACCACCCCTGCCAGCACCGGCATCACTGCAATCAGCAGGAACGCAGTGATCAACCAGGTCCAGACGAACAGTGGCATTTTCATCAAGGTCATGCCGGGGGCACGCAGGTTCAGGATGGTCGCGATCACGTTGATCGCCCCCATGATCGAGCTGACACCCATCAGGTGGATGGCGAAGATGAAGAAGGTGACGCTGGCCGGGGCATAGGTCGTCGACAGCGGGGCGTAGAAGGTCCAGCCGAAATTCGGCCCGCCACCGGGGCTGAACAAGGTTGAAACCAGCAGCAGGAACGCCGCCGGCAACAACCAGAAGCTGAAGTTGTTCATGCGCGGCAGGGCCATGTCCGGCGCGCCGATCATCAGCGGGATCATCCAGTTGGCCAAGCCGACGAAGGCCGGCATCACGGCGCCGAAGACCATGATCAACCCGTGCATGGTGGTCATCTGGTTGAAAAACGCCGGTTCGACGATCTGCAGCCCCGGCTGGAACAGCTCGGCGCGGATCACCATGGCGAACGAGCCACCCAACAGGAACATGAGGAAGGCGAACCACAGGTACAGGGTGCCGATATCCTTGTGGTTGGTGGTCAGCACCCAGCGCATCAGGCCCTTGGCCGGGCCGTGCGCATGGTCATGGCCGTGGGCGTGGTCGTCGATCACTGCACTCATGTCCTGTCTCCTGCAATCCACTGATTGCCGCGAGTAACCCGGTTCACTTGGCTTCTGCCTGCTTCAGCGCCAGCACGTCCTTCGGCGTGACCATGTCGCCCTTGTTGTTGCCCCAGGCGTTGCGTTCGTAGGTCACCACGGCAGCGATATCGACCTCCGACAGTTGCTTGCCGAAGGCGGCCATGGCGGTACCGGGTTTGCCGTGGAAAACGATGCTCAAGTGACCTTCCTTCGGCCCGGTAGCGATCTTCGAGCCTTTCAGCGCCGGGAACATCGGCGGCAGGCCCTGGCCTTCGGCCTGGTGACAGGCCACGCAGGTGGTGTGGTAGACCTTGTCGCCGCGCGCCACCAGCTCGTCAAGGGTCCATTCCTTGCTGGTCAGCTCCTTGAGCTTGGCCGCCTCTGCCTTGCGCTCGCCAAGCCAGGTGTCGTAGTCGGCCTGGGACTTGACCTCGACGACCACGGGCATGAAACCGTGGTCCTTGCCGCACAACTCGGTACACTGGCCGCGGTAGATGCCTGGCTTCTCGATGCGCGTCCAGGCTTCGTTGACGAAGCCGGGAATGGCGTCGCGCTTGACCGCGAAGGCGGGCACCCACCACGAGTGAATCACATCGGCCGCCGTCACCAGGAAGCGCACCTTGGCACCCACCGGCAACACCAGCGGTTGGTCGACCTCCAGCAGGTAGTGCTCGTCTTTGGGCGCCTGGTTGTGAATCTGCTCGGCGGGGGTGGCCAGGTTGCTGAAGAACTCCACGTCCTGGCCCAGGTATTTGTAATGCCACTTCCACTGGTAGCCGGTGACCTGGATGTCGATATCCGACTCGCTGGCGTCATAGATGTCGATCAGGGTCTTGGTGGCCGGTATGGCCATGGCCACAAGGATCAGGAACGGGACCACGGTCCAGAGGATTTCCACCCAGGTATGCTCGTGGAAATGCGCGGCTTGCTGGCCGGTGGAGCGGCGGTGGATGACCATGGACCAGAACATCGCGCCGAACACCACGATGCCGATGACCACGCAGATCCAGAAGATGGTCATGTGCAGATCGAAGACGGCGTTGGAGACTTCCGTCGCCCCCGGGTGCATGTTCACGGTCCAGGCAGCGTTGGCCTGACCCAGAACCGACCACAACAGCAGGCCCATCCAGACAGGTGGATGTCGCATCATTGCGGGTTCCCCTTCTCGTTCTTGTTTTCCCGGAGGCGTGGCCTGCGGCAAGAGGGAACGGCGGTCAAGACTGCCTGGCTTCAACGACCGAGCCCCTGCTAAAAGCAGTCGGGCCTCATCAACGAATCACGTTCACCGGGAGTATAGACAGCGACCAATACCGCGCAACGAAGGCAATGAAATGAACTTCACGAAACAGCTATACCCCCTGAAAACCGCAGGCTTGAGGGGGTATGGCCAAATAGTGGCCATGCTATATTCCAGGTAACGCAGAAGTTGAACTCATCTATAACAAATTCGTCTTAGGTATGCCGTATACCGAGCTAATTTAGTGTCTTCCGTTTGAAACGTAATGTCCCTGGAGTTGTCATGAACATCGCTGCTGTACGCGAGCAGGTAAGCCAAGCCCATCAACATGAAGGCCAGACTGGCCAATTGAAACAGCGTCTCGAGCTGCAACTGCCCCACCTGCACCCCTCGATCCAACTGCCTGAGCAGGACGCACAGGGTACTTTGGCGCGCTTCGTCAGCGCCTACATCGAACAGGTTCCGGAACTGCTGGAGGCGGCCCATGAAGTCGCCCTCGAGGCCGGCATCGAGTCGCAGATCAAGCCTGTATTGAAAATTGCCGAGGCTTACTTCCTGCAGCCACCCGAGGTCATGAACGGGCATGTGGGGCTGGACTGCCTGCTAGATGAGGCGTACCTGGCGCACCGCCTGGTGGAGGAGGTGAATGACTTGTACATCCGTCACTTCCAGCAGCCGCTGATCCCGGTCGACACCACCGTCGCCAACCTGATTGCCCACCAGTTGATCGGCGAAGAATTTGCCAACCAGCTGGATGAAGTGGTGCACCACTCGGTGGATGAGATGCTCAACGACGCAAGCTTTGCGGCTGAGTCGGTGGAAGCCTACCGCGAGACGCTGACTAGCCCGGCAACCGGTGAAGCGTGGAAGCGCTGGCCGTGCCTGTCGCGTCAGCTGGGTGTCGAGCTGGGTCAGCCGACCTGATAATCCTGTGCCTGCCTCTTCGCGGGTTCACCCGCGAAAAGGCCAGTTCAGGCACTACAGAACTTCAACCTCAGGCCCCCACACCCGCCGTAGTCCGTAACCGCCCCTCGATTCGCCGCTTCAACCGCCGCTGTTCGATCAGCAACCGCGAGCCATTGGCAGCATTGCTGCGCCCCCAGTCCTCCAGCAATTCAAGGCACGAGTGGTCGATATAGCTCAGGTTACCCAGTGGCACATGCAACGTGGTGCCCGCCGGCACGCCATCGAGCACCTGGGTCAATGCCGGTACCTTGAGGAAGGTCGCGGCGCCACTGAGCCGCAATTCCATGTGCCCAGGCTTTGCCAGATCGACCAGGTTGATCTTCAACCGTGCCGCCCTGAATGCCAGCTTCAGCAAGGTCAGGGCAAAGCCGAGCAACACGCCAGTCAGCAGGTCGGTAAAGATGATCGCCAGCGCCGTCGCCGCATAGGTGAACATCGGCATGCGGCCATAACGGCCCAACCCACGGAACGCCTTGAAGTCGACCAGCTTGATCCCCGTGAACACCAGCACACCTGCCAGGCTGGCTACCGGTATCTGCTGCAGCACACTGCTCAACGCCACCACGAAAGCCAGCAGCCACAAGCCATGGAAAATGGCCGATGCGCGTGTTTGCGCACCTGCCTGCACGTTGGCCGAGCTACGTACGATCACCCCGGTCATCGGCAGTGCACCCAGCACCCCGCAGAGCATGTTGCCAATGCCCTGTGCGGACAGCTCACGGTCGAAGTCCGAACGCTGGCCACTGTGCATGCGGTCGACCGCAGCCGCGGACAGCAAGGTTTCGGCACTGGCAATGAATGCCAGGGCAAAGGCGGCGGCGAGCAGGGCAGGGTCGGCCAATTGCATCAAGTCACCGGGGCGGAGCCAGTCGATGGCTTCGGACAAGTCAGCCGGTACTTCCACGCGGTTCACGGGCAAGGCCAACCACATGCTGATGATGGTCATGCTCGCCACACCCAGCAGGGCGCCTGGCACAAAGCGCAGGCGCTGCGGCCGCAAACGTTCCCAGCCCCACATGATGGCGATGGTGCCCAGGCCCAGCGCACCGGCTATCCAGCCAGCGCCGGCGCTTTCGTGCGGCATGGCCGCAGCGAGGGTCGCCGGAAACTGCACAAGGTTCTGCATACCCGATGGCTGCGGTGCGGTGTCGAACATCACATGCACCTGCGACAGCACGATCAACACGCCAATGCCTGCCAGCATGCCGTAGACCACCGCCGGCGCGGTGACGCGGAACCAGCAGCCAAGGCGCAGGCGCCCGGCCAGCAATTGCAGCAAACCGGCCAATAGCAGGATCGGCCCGAGCATGGCCATGCCGTGCTGGCGTACCAGCTCGAAGACCAGCACCGCAAGGCCCGCCGCCGGACCACTGACTTGCAACGGCGAACCGGCGAGGAAGCCGACCACGACCCCGCCGATAATGCCGGTAATCAGGCCCTTGGCCGGCGGCATGCCCGAGGCGATGGCAATGCCCATGCACAAGGGCAGGGCCACCAGAAAGACCACCACCGAAGCCAGCAACTCACGCGGCAGGGCCGCTTTCAGCTGTGTAATGTTCACCATGTTTCTCCTTTCTCTAGTCGCACGGCCATTCCCCTGGCCATGGGCACGTTGGGTCCCCGACAAGCGCGCAGGCGCGGGCCGCCAGCGGGCTCGCCGGCAGGGCAGTCAGGGTATTCAGGGCAGCCGAAGGCCGCGCCACACCCTTACAGGGTGCAGCCGGCTATCAAGGTTCTAACGGCGGACGGGTCGCTTAGTAGCGGCCTCTCGGAGTGGCGCATGGCACCGGTTGGCCTGCGGCCAGGGGCATGAAGCTGTCGCTGGCAGCGTCGTAGGCTTCGATCCTGCTGGTCTCGATGTCGTAGATCCAGCCATGGATGTACAGCTGACCCGCTGCAAGCCCCGAAGCCACCGAAGGGTGGGTGCGCAAGTGGTGCAGCTGGGCAATGACGTTCTCTTTGGTCAGCACTTGCATGCTTTCATGTTCGCTGCCGCACGAGCAGTTGTTCTCGACCACGGTGCGGGCCACTTCGGCGTGGCGCAGCCAGGCGCCAACGGTTGGCATCTTGGTCAGCGATTGCGGGTTGAGTACCGCACGCATCGCGCCACAGTCGGAGTGGCCGCAGATGATGATGTGGTGCACTTTAAGTGCCATCACCGCGTACTCGATAGCGCTGGAAACGCCACCGTTCATCTGGCCATAAGGCGGTACTACGTTACCTACGTTACGGGTCACGAACAGGTCGCCTGGCGAACTTTGCGTGATCAGTTCGGGCACGATGCGAGAGTCGGCGCAGGTAATGAACATGGCGCGCGGTGTTTGCGCAGTGGCGAGCTTCTTGAACAGCTCTTGCTGTTCTGGGAAGACGTCATGGTGAAAGCGCAGGAAACCGTCGACGATGTGCTTCAGGGCAGCATCGGCGCTTTCAGCGGGGACCTGCGGTACGACCTTGGATGGGTCCTTGACGGGCATGATTCATCCTCTTGACGGTGTGTAGGTAAATCCATTTTACCGGTTAAAGATTCTGGCTATGCAGGGTTTTAGATGACACGCACAGCCCATAGATCACAGTCGGTGTGGATTGGTTGCCTACGCTAACCGGGAAAACTTAACTGAAACTTAATTCGAGGGCTCTAGAACGGGCGTTCCAGATATAAAAGGCGGGATCTGAATAATAGCAAAAAAACATCAACTGCCAATATGTATTAGCGTAATTATTGGCTGCCATTAGTGAGGCTTTCTGTAGGGCGTGTTTACCTTGGCTATCAGAACAGTGCCATCTGCTCGCCCGGCGGGGAAAAGGCCGAGCAATCCAGCACCTGTGACTCGCGCCCTTCGAACGCCAGGCGTTTCATCGCCTTGGCGAAACGCTGCGCCAGCAACTCGGCAAATACCCCCTCACCCCGCATGCGTGTGCCAAAGCGGCTGTCGTACAGCTCGCCATCGCGGCTCTGGCGGATCAGGCTCAGCACATGCGCAGCGCGCTGTGGGTAATGGTCGTGCAGCCACTGCTCGAACAGCGGCGCCACCTCCAGCGGCAAGCGCAGCAGCATGTACGCCGCGCTCTGCGCCCCGGCCGCCTTGGCCGCTTCCAACAGGCGCTCCAGTTCGCTGTCGTTGATCATCGGTATCATCGGCGAGCACAACACGCCCACCGGCACGCCTGCTTCGCGCAGCACACGAATGGCCCGCAACCTCGCCCCTGGTGCTGCCGCCCGGGGCTCGAGTACCCGCTTGAGGTCATCGTCCAGCGTAGTCAGGCTGATCATCACCCGCACCAGGCGCTGGCGGGCCATGTCGGCGAGCAGGTCGAGGTCGCGCAGCACCAGGGCCCCTTTGGTGACGATGGTCACCGGGTGGCGAAAACGCAGCAGTACCTCAAGCAGGCGCCGAGTCAGCAGTTGCTCGCGCTCGATGGGCTGGTACGGGTCAGTGTTGGAGCCCAGGTTGATCGGTGCACACTTATACCCAGGTTTGCTCAACTGCTGCACCAGTACCTCGGCGGCGTTGGTCTTGGCGATCAGCTTGGTTTCGAAGTCCAGGCCTGGGGACAGATCCCAGTAGGCATGGGACGGGCGGGCATAGCAGTAGATACAGCCGTGCTCGCAACCGCGGTAGGGGTTGATCGAGCGGTCGAAGGGCAGGTCAGGGGAAGTATTGCGCGCGATGATGGTCTTGGCGGTTTCAGCCCTGACCTCGGTGCCTTGGGTGACGGGCACCTCCTGATACCAGCCATCGTCTTCGAGCACCGACTGGCGTGGTGCAAAACGATTGTGTGGGTTGTGGCGGGTACCACGACCGCGAACAGGATCCATGCTGTTAGCCCCTAACTGGTTATGCATACAGTATATTACCAGCAGCGCCTTCACCCTTGTTGTCAGGGAGACAAGTGGCGCCTTGCATACGGCTCCAGCGACATGGGCCTGCCGGCGAATGCGTTGAAAGACGCCGTCATCCGGCGCATCCCGCCCTTGGCCAGGATTTCGTCGCGCAGGCGGCGGCCCAGCGCCCGATGATCGGCGTCGGCCGCCTCGAATGCGCTGAACGCGTCAATGGCATGGACCTGCGCCCACTTGTAGCAGTAATAACCCGCTTCATAACCCGTGACCATGTAATCGAACCCTTCGGCAAACCTGTCCTGGGCGAAGGCTTGCGGCAAGCCGACCTGCTGGGTTGCGGCAACCGCCAGTTGGCGAAGGTCGTGGCGGGCGCGATCGTCGCAATGCGCGACGAGATCGAACCAGCACAGCCGCAGTTGCTCGGCTTCCGCCACCGCCTGGAAACGACGTTTGCCAGCGAGCCACTGCTGCATCTGTGGCAATGACACTGGCGGCGCACCCGTTTCCGGCTGCGGCAAGGCCAACAGTGCCGGGGCAGACCAGCACCACTGTTCGAGCAAGGTGCCGACGAATTCGCAGGCATCGGCGCCCAGCGCGGAAGTGGCGGTGCGATTGAGGCGCCGGTGCTGGTTGGTGACCAGCAACTGATGCAGGGCATGGCCCGCCTCGTGGAACAGCTTGCAAAGGTCTGCGTGGTCCAAGTTGGGCGTGACTTGCCCAGGCTGCAGCTCGAAACAGCAGGAAAGCAGAACGGCGGGCAACGTCACCACACCGTCGGCCTCCACATGGCGCTGGCGCATGGGATAACTGTACGGCCAGGGCAGCTTGCCTGGGCGTTGGTAGGCATCCAGGTAGATATGCCCCAGGCGGGCATGCCCGTCCATTACCTCCAGTACCTGCACATCGGGGTGCCAACCTGCCACATCGCACGCCACGATACGCACGCCAAGCACCTGTTCATGCAGTTGCCACAGCCCCTGCAGGACGCTGCTCAGGGGGAAACGCTCGCGCAGGCTGGCGTCGATCGCCTCGTTGCCTTGCAGCCGCAGCTTTCGGCCAAGGTATGCCACGTCCCACGGGGCAAGCGCCTCGATACCCAATTCGCTACCCAGCACCTGCATCGCCTTCAGCTCCTCCTGCAGGCGCGCGCTGTTCTGCTGGATCAAGGCGTTGATGAAGGCCTCGACCTGCGAGGTGTCACGCGAGTCCTTGGCTTCAAGGCTCAACTGCGCCGCGTTGGCCAGGCCCAACAGCCGCGCACGCTCATGACGCAGCCGCAACAGCGCCTGCAGCACCGGGCCATTGTCCAGGGCGTAGTTGCCACCCAGGTCGCAAGCCAGCTGCCGTGAGGCCTGATAAACCTCTTTACGCAAATCACGCGCGTCGGCCCACTCAAGGACCACTTGCACCGTGCGCTCGTCAAGGTCGAGCAGCCAACCCGCCTGGCCCTGCGCCGCAGCCTTGACTGCCAGCCGATCACGCTCAACGCCTGGCAGGCCGGCCAGGCGCGCCTCGTGCGGCACCAGGCAAGTCCAGGCCTCACGTGCCTGGATCAGGTTACTCATGAATTGCTGCTCAAGCCCGACGATCGCCTGCTCGGTGGTGTGCAGTTGCTTGCGCGCGCTAGCGCCCAAACCATGGCCGGCGTGGCGGAACGCCCTGAGGATCAGTTTGAGCACAGTCTGGCGCTCGTCATCCAGCTGCGCGGGATCGAGGCGCTGGTAGGCTTCATACAACCTTGAGTGCTCGTGCTTGTATCGCGCCCAGTCGAGCAGCAACTGATTACAAGCATCGACTTCCACAGCCCATGCCTGGCTTTCGTACACCAACGGCACGAGCATGTGCAGCAGGTCTTCCAGCCGCTGGTCAAGCTGCTCGACGGCCAGCACCAAGCTATCCCAACCTGGCGCCGGGCCGCTGTGTTCGATGATCTGTTCGAGCGCCGCGACATTGGCGTCGCGAATGGACAAGAAGGCGGGTTGGAGCTGTTCGGGCCGTAGCGACGGGTAGTCGAGCAAGCCATGGGCAATTCGAGCAAGGCCGTGATTCACGAAGCACCTCAGGGGCAAGTCAGGGGCCGACACTGTAGCCAGCCCCCTGTTACCCCGCAGAAGCTCTATGTAACGCCCTGTACCCTTACTCTGTGGGTTTCTTCAACTTCGGATTAGGGAAGAACTGCACCGTCTGTACCTTGGCCGCAGGGGTTTTCGGTTCGAGGTGGTTGACCCGTGTCCCCAGCTCCTTGGGCACCGACAAGCCCTGTTCGTTGAGCGTATCGGTAAAGCCGCAGGCCACGCACTCACGGTGCGGTACGTCGTCTTCGCTCCACATCATCAGTTTGTCGGGCTGGCTGCATGCCGGGCATACAGCCCCGGCAATAAAGCGCTTCTTGGTCTTGTTCACGGCTACCTCACTCATGCCGCAGCGGCCTCGGCCAAGCCACTGTGGCGCAGCAATGCATCAATGGAAGGCTCACGGCCACGGAAGTCGACGAACAGTTCCATGGGCTCGCGCGAACCGCCACGGGCCAGGATCGCTTCGCGGAAGGCGCGGCCGGTTTCGGCATTCAGCACGCCTTCTTCCTCGAAGCGCGAGAAAGCGTCGGCCGACAGCACTTCAGCCCACTTGTAGCTGTAGTAACCCGCTGCGTAACCGCCAGCAAAGATGTGCGCAAAGCTGTTGGGGAAACGGTTGTACGCCGGCGGGCGCATGACCGAGACCTCATCGCGTACGCCTTCGAGCACCTGCAGCACGTTGCGGCCGTCGCCATGGCTGGCATGCAGTTCGAAGTCGAACAGCGAGAACTCCAGTTGGCGCACCATCATCATGCCCGACTGGAAGTTCTTCGCCGCCAGCATCTTGTCCAGCAGGTCCTGTGGCAGGGCCGCACCGGTTTCATAATGCCCCGAAATAAGCGCCAGGCCTTCCGGCTCCCAGCACCAGTTTTCCATGAACTGGCTAGGCAGCTCGACCGCATCCCAGGCCACGCCATTGATGCCGGAAACCCCGGCATGCTCGATGCGCGTCAGCATGTGGTGCAGGCCGTGGCCAAATTCGTGGAACAGCGTGGTGACCTCATCATGGGTCAGCAGCGCCGGCTTGCCAGGCGTAGCCGGGGTGAAGTTGCACACCAGGTTGGCCACCGGGCTTTGCAACTGGCCGCTGGCAGTGCGGCGCCGGTCACGGGCGCCGTCCATCCAAGCACCCCCGCGCTTGTTGGCGCGGGCATACAGGTCGAAGAAGAAGCGCCCGACATGCTGGCCGTTTTCCTTGATTTCGAACAGGCGGACATCCGGGTGCCAGCTGTCGAAGCCCTTCAACTCGGCGATTTCGATGCCATACAGGCGCTGCACGATGCTGAACAGGCCGCTAAGTACCTTGTCGATCGGGAAGTAGGCGCGCAGGGCCTCCTGCGACACGCTGTAGCGCTGTTCGCGCAGCTTTTCGCCATAGTACCCGGCGTCCCAACTGGCCAGCTCTGGGCAGCCTTGCTCGGCGGCATAGGCCTTGAGCTGCTGCAGGTCCTGCGCGGCGAACGGCTTGGAGCGTTGAGCCAGATCGCGCAGGAAGCTCAGTACCTGGTCGCTGGACTCGGCCATCTTGGTCGCCAGGCTCAGCTCGGCGTAGTTCTTGTAGCCCAGCAGCTCGGCCAGTTCCTGACGCAGGTCGAGGATTTGCTCCATCACCGGCCCGTTGTCGTGCTGGCCAGCGTTCGGGCCCTGGTCCGAAGCGCGGGTGCAGTAGGCCGCGTACACCTCTTCGCGCAGGGCGCGGTCGCTGGCGTAGGTCATCACGGCGTAGTAGCTGGGGAATTCCAGGGTGATCAGCCAGCCGTCGAGGCCCTTGGCCTGCGCTGCAGCGGCCATTTGCGCCTTGGCCGAATCGGTCAGGCCGGCCAGTGCGGCCTCGTCGGTCACATGCTTGGTCCAGGCCTGGGTGGCGTCCAGCAACTGGTTGGAGAAGCGGCTGCCCAGCTCACTGAGCTTGCTTTGCACATCGGCATAGCGCTGCTGCTTGTCCGCTGGCAGGTCGATACCCGACAGACGGAAGTCACGCAGGGCATGTTCGAGTATGGTTTTTTGCGCCACATCGAAACCGGCGGCCTCCGGGCCGCTGATCAGCGCCTGGTAGGCTTCGAACAACGCACGGTTCTGGCCCAGTTCGGTAGAGTAGGCGCTGAGCGCTGGCAGGCACGACTCGTAAGCCTCGCGCAATTCGACGCTGTTGCACACCGCGTTGAGGTGGCTGACCGGGCTCCAGGCCGCACCCAGGCGGTCGTTCAGTTCGTCCATGGCCAGCACCAGGCCGGCCCAGGTGGGATTGCTGCCTTGCTTTTCGAGGATCTCGGCAATGGCTTTACGGTTGTCGGCCAGGATCGCTTCGATCGCCGGCAACACGTGTTCGGCACGGATTTGCGAGAAGGGCGGCAGATCGTAGGACTGCAGAAGCGGGTTGTTCGCACTCACGGTTCGGATACCTTGGCAGAAGAAACACTGCCCCATCTTAATTACAATCGACGCCGACCGCAGCAGGCAGCCTGCCTATCGACACAGATGAGAGACGCTATCATGGCCATTCGCAGCTTCCAGCAACACACTCCGAAAGTGGGGCCCAGGGCATTCGTCGACCGTTCGGCGGTGGTGCTGGGCGACGTTGAAATCGGCGAAGACAGCTCGGTCTGGCCACTGACCGTGGTGCGCGGCGACATGCACCGCATCCGGATTGGTGCGCGCACCAGCGTGCAGGACGGCAGCGTGCTGCATATCACCCACGCCGGCCCGTTCAACCCGGACGGCTTCGCGCTGATCATCGGCGACGAAGTGACCATCGGTCACAAGGTGATGCTGCATGGCTGTACGTTGGGTAACCGCATTCTGGTCGGCATGGGCAGCACGGTCATGGACGGTGCGATCGTGGAGGATGAAGTGATCATTGGCGCCGGCAGCCTGGTGCCGCCAGGCAAACGCCTGGTCAGCGGCTACCTGTACATGGGCAGCCCGGTGAAACAGGCGCGGCTGCTCAATGACCAGGAGCGGGCGTTTTTCGCCTACAGCGCCAGCAACTATGTGAAGCTCAAGGACCAGCACCTGGCCGAAGGCTTCGATCAACCTGAATGAGCGCATTCGCGTGGAACCTTGTACATGCACCAGCAAAACATCCTGTTCGACCTCGACGGCACCCTGACCGACCCACGCCTGGGCATCACCCGCTCTATCCAGTATGCCTTGGCAAAGCTGGGCATCGATGAGCCAGACCTGGCCCGCCTCGAGCACTTCATCGGCCCACCTTTGTTGCAGGCGTTCATGCAGTTCTATGGTTTCGACGAAGCCAAGGCGTGGGAGGCGGTGAACTACTACCGCGAGCGCTTCCGCGTGACCGGGCTGTACGAAAACCTGGTGTTCGCCGGCGTGCCGGAGCTGCTCCAAGCCCTGAACAGCCAGGGCCGCACGCTGTATATCGCCACCTCCAAACCGTGGGAGTTTGCCCGCGAAATTGCCCGGCACTTCGCCTTCGACCACCACTTCAAGGTGATCTACGGCAGCGAACTGGACGGCACGCGCACCAACAAGGTTGAGCTGATTCGCCATTTGCTGGACGAAGAAGGGCTGGACCCGGCGCAGACGCTGATGATCGGTGACCGCAAGCATGACCTGATCGGCGCGCGCAGCAATGGTTTGCAGGCCGTGGCGGTGGGCTATGGGTTTGGTAGCCGGGAGGAGTTGATGGCCGAAGCACCGGCTTTCCACTTCGCCACGCTGGCCGAGATGCATCAGGCATTTACCAAGGCCTGAGGGCCTTCAGGGCTGCTTTGCAGCCCATGCGGTCACTGTGGGAGATTCTATGGTTTCTGGCAAGGGTAGCCGCAGCACCTTCAGCGCCTGTGAGATCGAGCGCCGCCCGCGCGGC